>NZ_JANCLM010000001.1:0-312668 GCF_024259445.1 Pseudomonas sp. DVZ6 | reverse complement strand
GGGGGCGCACGGCAAGTTGCATCACTCAGAACTGCACATCCAGAATCACACTGTCGGTATAGGTCGCCGCCGGTGGCGTGGCCTGGTCGGTGTACACCTTGGCGTTGTAGTTGAACACCTGGCTCCCGGTCCCGGTCCCCGCTCCGGGGTTCACCTCGGCATCGCTGCTCGAGCGCCGCGCCGCACCCACCGAGCCCCAGCGCACCACGCCGGCGCTCTTGAAGATATCGTAGGCCAGGTAGTTGTTGGCGCTGGACTTCATCCGCCGCCGTCCGCTCAAGACATTCTGCCCGTCATCCAGCCCCACCGTGTAGTTGCTGCCCTTGGTGCACGACACGCTCACGCTCTGGTTCACCGTGCCGAACCCGGCCACCACCGGCGCGCTGGCGAAGCTGATGTTGGGCGTGGTGATCTGGCAGTCGTTGGTCACCGTAAGGCTGACCAGCAGGGTCTGGTTACCGCTGCCGATGTCACGCCCCAGGCAAATGTTGCCGATACCGATACCCGAGCAGTAGTTCCAGCTCCAGGCGATGTTCAGGGTTTCCTGGTACAGGCCGGCGGCGACGTTGGCGCCGACCACGGTCTTCAGGTACAGCGGCACGGTCTTGGGCGTGGTGCCGTTGAGCAGGCCGAGGGCGTCGATGATGCCGTTGCGGGCAAAGTCGAACTGCACGCCCCGGCTGATCGGGTAACTGGTGGTGTTGTTGGCGTAGATCGTATAGGGGATCACATCGCCGGTCGGCCCCACCAGGCCGCTGCTGGAAGAGGTGATGGTGGCGTAGAAATGGTCGCTGCTGACCAGCAACGACAACAGCGAACCGGTGCATTGCAGGCCAGCGTTGGTGCTCGAAGCGCTCTGCACCGTGGTGCGCACCAGCGTCGAGTTGACCGATCCGAACGCCGCCGGCGCGGTGGCCACCGCCGAGCACAACGCCCAGGCCGGCCCTGGCAACAGCAGCAGCCCCGCCAGGCACCCCCTGGCCAGCCAGTTCATCGGCACACCAGCGGGCCGATCAGCGGAATCGGGCCCTGCCCTTCAGGCAGGTCAAACGCCACCTGGCACTGCCCGCCATCAGCCTTGTCCACCTGCAGGCGATTGTGCGCTGACAGGTTCTCCAGATAGACCAGCCCATCCCACCCCACCACCGCCTCGCCGCCGCTCTCCTGGTGGTGCACCCGGCTGCCCAGCTTGAGCTCCTGCTGGTCAGCATCGACCAGCACCAGGCTCGCCGCCAGCACACGCTGGAGCGGGAACTCCAGCAAGTAGCCACTGCCACGACGCACCGCCACGCGCTGCTCCACCTGCGGCGCCAGCACATCGGCGGGCAGGTCCATCGGGTCGATCTCGTATTTGCCGCGGTAGTAGCCGCTGCTGTACGGCACCAACAGGTGGCCGTTGCGGTCGGTGCGGCCGATCTGCTGGTTCTCGTAGCGCACCGGCACGTCGGCGTAGCCGCTGGTGCTGACCACAACGAAGGCGTCGTCGATGCGGTTGGCGGCGAACAAACCTGCGTCCATCAGCACCAGCGAGCCACTGGCATCGGCCCAACGGGTCATCTCGCCGCTACTGCCGTAGGCGCCCACCTGCAACTGCACCGACTGCAGGCGCCAGGTCAGGTCGGCCTGGCGGTAGTCATCGCGATTGCCGCCGGTGGCGTAGCCCAGGTTGTAGCCCACCCCGCCGCCCACCGGCACCGCCTGGCTGTAGTTGACCCGCTGCAGGTCCTGGCCGTCCTTGCTGCGCTCGGCGCTGAAGGCCAGGGTGCCACGCAGGTCGAAGGGGATCACCAGCTGCGCCTGCACCGCCCACTGGCTGTCACCGACCTCGCGGTTAGCCGACAGGTACAGGCTGCTGTTGCGCCACAGCGGCTTGCTCCAGCTCAGGTTGATCAGCCGCGTGCGCGTGCCGTCGCCGGCGCGCACGTCGAAGTAGCCGGCGCCGAGGCTGCCGTAGCGGTCCAGGTTGAGGCTCAGGGTGGCCTGCTCGCTGCGCTGGCTCAGGCGGGTGAAGGGGCTGTCGACCAGCGACAGGTCGGCGTAGTCGCCGTGGCGCTGCACGCGCTGGTAGTTGAAGCCGATGCGCCGGCTGTTGTACTGGTAGCCCAGCGCCACCTGCTGCCCTGTATCGCCTTCGAAACGGCTCTGGGTCAGCGCCGCGTTGAGCACGCCGAAGGTACCCAGGCGCAGGTTGCCGCCCAGGCCGCCGAGCATCATCGACTCGGCGCTTTCGGCATGGGTTTCCAGGGTGAAGTAGTCGGACACCCCGTGGCGCAAGGTCACCGAGGCCACGCCCGGGCCATAGGCGAAATCACGCACGGCATAGTCGCGGCGCAGGCTGCCGGCGGCCACCGAGAAGTCCGACAGCCCCTTGGCCAGCAGGCTGCTGGTGACGTAGAACGGCAAGGTGGTCGACACCTGCCGGCCGAGGGCGTCGGTGGTCACCACCACGGCCTCGCCGGCGCCGTTGATGAACGGCACGTTGGTCAGTGTGTAGGGGCCCGGCTGCAGTTCGGTGCTGCTGCTCTTGTAGCCGTTGATGAACAGGTCCAGCGAGGTCGGCACGGCGGCTTCGCCGGCAAAGGCCGGCAGCGGATAGGTGACCAGGTCGGGACGGGCGCCGAAGTCGCGGGACAGTTGCAGGCCGCCCACGCGCACCGAGGTGGTCCAGGGCAGCGCGCCGGTCACCAGGTCGCCCGCCTCATAGGTGAGCAGGCGCTGCTCGTCGGTGTAGCGGAAGGTGGTGTCGTAGCGCAGGAAGCCCTGGCGACCCTGGGCCTGGGCGCCGTTGAACGACTGGCGCCACTGCCCGGTGGTGGAGAAGGTGCCCCAGTCGTCGAACAGGCGCAGCTCGTTCCAGGCGGCCAGGTAGCTGCCGCCCTCGTCGGTGTCGTTGAGGTAGGCATCGTAGTTGAGCAAGGCGCCGAAGCTGCTGCGGGCGTCGCTGGCCGGGTACAGGTTGCGCTCGCCGACCTGCTGGTCGGGCAGCCAGGCCGGCGGCACCTGCAGCAGCAGGCGCTGGTTCTGGCTGTCGTAGTCGCTGTGCAGGCCGGGGATCTCGTCCAGGGCCACTTCGCCCTGGGGCTCGCCCGGCAGCCTGACGCCCGCCTCGCGCAACACCTCGCTGGCCAGATACAGGCGCCCGGCGCGCTGCTGCACCGGCACCAGCTCAGCCTTGGCCACCTGGTTCACCAGCAGGTCGAGGTACAGCGTGGCGTCGGCGATGGCGGCATGTTCCGAGGGCGGCGGCGGCAGGTCGTCGGCCACGCCCAGGCCGGGCCCCAGCACCGCCAGGCCCAGCCACAACCGGTGCGTTGCCACCCGCACCCAGCTCACACACGATTTCCAACCATTACCGGGTCCTCCCTGGCCCCTGTGATCCGTTCAAGCGCGGCTCATTGCCCCTGTTTGATGGCCTGGGCCACCTCCTGGCCGTTGACCCGTCCCTTGAGCACGCTGGCCGCACCCGGCGTGGCCGGTGCCGGCCAACGCATGCTGGCGCCGGGCAGCACGTAGCCAAGCAACCCCTCGACCAGCGGCCGGTCCTGGCCGGCCTGCTGCAGCACCACATCGGTCAGCCGCGCATGCACCGGCCCCGTGTTGCGCAGCTCGACATAGGGCTTGCCCTGCACGCTCACCGCGCGCCAGCTCAACTGCGGCTTGCCCACGCCCTCGGCGCTGCGCCTGCCTTCCGGGTCGGGCTTGCCCCACAGCCCCTCGCCGTAGACGAACAGCGGCACTGAGTAGCGCATCTGCAGGCGGATCGCCGCCTTCGGCCCTTCGCTGGCGGCATCGGCCGGCAGCGGCGAAGGGATCTCGTCGATGATGATGCGGTAGGCCTGCTCCTGGCCTGCGGGCGAGCTGCCGGTGCGGGTCAGGCGGATCAGTTGCTTCTGCCCCGGCGCGATAGTGGCCACCGGCGGGCTGCCGATGATCTCGCGCTGGGCCTGGAACTGCTCCTGGTACTCGCCCTGGCGCCAGGCGAACACCCGCACCTGCAGGCTGGTCGGCGCCGAGCCGCGGTTTTCCAGCCACAGCGCGCCGGCCTTCTGGTCGGCCTCCAGCACCGGGTCGATCGGCCAGATCAGCACCGAAGTGGCCGCGAAGGCCGATGCGCAGCTGGCCAACAGCAGCAGCCCGATGATCCCACGCGCCCGTTTCGCGCCTGCCCCCATGCCCCTCTCCTTCTCGGTTATTCGCGGCGGCCTGTCACCAGGTCACCGTCACTTGCACGACATCGGTATAGGTCCCGGCCGGCAGGGTGCCGGTCAGGGTGGTACGGCCATAGACCGGCAGCTTGATCGCCGTCGGGTCGCTGTAGCTCACCGCCACGCTGCTGCCGATGCCCAGGCTCTGGCTGAACGCGGCGTCGCGGTACAGCTGGTAGGCCAGCAACTGCGTGCCCCCCGAACGCTTGAGGTTGCGCGTGCCGCTGGCGCTGTTCTGGCCGCCGTCCAGGCTCATGCTCAGGGCCACGCCGGGGGTGCACTGGAAGGTCACCGTGCTGCCGCCGAGCGAGGTGCTCAGGGTGGCGGTGGACAGCGCCGAGCTGGTGCCGTAGTCGAGCACGCCATAGGCCGTCACACCGCCGACCACCAGGCAGCCGGCGACGATCTGCGCCGTCACCTGGAAGGTGCTGGTGGTGACCGCATGGGCACCCTGGGTCAGCGCCAGGCACAGCCCGACGGCCAGCAGCCGCGCCGTGCCCGGCATGGCTCAGAAACTCAGCTCGACCGCCACCGTGTCGGTGTACACCCCGGCCGGCAGGCCGGCCTTGCCGCGGGCCTGGCCGTACAGGTTGACAGTCTGCGCCACGCCGGTGCTGGTCGGCAGGGTGATGGTGCCGTCGATCGCCAGCAGCTGAGTGTGCCCGGCGTCGGTGTAGAAGTCGTAGGGCACGAAATTGCCCGCGCCATCGGCCAGGGCCCGGGTCCCGCCGGCGGACTGCGAGTCATGGGTACCGGCACGCACCTTGATCGTCGGCACCGTGCCTGCCGAGCAGAGAATGCTCATGGCCCCGCCACCGCCGCCGAGCACCTGGCCATTGGCGGTGGTGAACAGCGAGTCCTGGGTGCCGAAGTTGAGGCTGCCGAAGTTCAGCCCCGAGGTGCCGCCGCTGCCGTTGACCTGGCAGGCGGCGGTCAGCGTCAGGGTCGAGCTGATGGTGCCGGTCACGGTGGCGGCCTGGGCCTGGGCGACCAGGGCCAGGCCAAGGGCGGCGAGGATGCAGCGGGTGAGGTGCTTGGGCATCGGAATCTCCTTGCGTGTTACCAGTCCAGGGTCACCCTGAGGGTGTCGCGATACAGCCCGGCGGGCAGCGCGCGCGGTTGCGCGACCACCACGCCATAGATGGGCACGGGCACCTGCTGGGTGCCGCTTATGGTGAAGGTACGGGCCTGGCCGATGCCGTAGCGGCTGTTGCCGCCGGGGTCGATGGCCAGTTGATAGGGAATGAGCTCGCGGCCGTTGCTCAGGCGGCGCACGCCGTCGTTGCCGTTCTGCCCGCCGTTGATGCGCACGCTGAAGGCGCGCACCTGCGGCGAGCAGCTGATCTGCAGGCTGCCCTCGCCGCCGGCTTCGTCGACCCGGCTGGTCAGCGGCTGGTCCCAGGTCGGCCCGCGGGCACCGAAGTCCATCAGGCCCGGGTTGCCCAGGGTGGCCGGTTGCGGGTCGCTGCTGATCTGGCAGGCGGCGCTGATCACCAGCCGTGCCTGGATGAAGCCGGTTGTGGTGCCGTGGGCCGCGCCACTGGGCAGCAGCAGCGGGCCGAGGGTCAGCAGCAGGATCGAACCACGGTGCAACGCGTCCATGAGCATGCAGCCTCCTTACCAGGTGACCGTGACTTTGAGCAAGTCGGCGTACAGCCCGGCGCGGGGCGCCCAGGCCAGCGTGTCGATCCGTGCGTAGAGGGGCAGCTCCACCGAGCCGCTGTCCGGCACCCGCGCCGATTGCGCCACGTCCACCGCCAGCGGCTGGCGCCAGGCGGCGTCACGGTAAAGGCGGTAGGGAATCGGCCGGGCCTGGGCATCGGGGCTGGCGAGGTAGCGCACTTCGCCGACGCCGCCGTGCTGGCCGCCATCGACACGCACCTGGTACGGGGTGTCCGGGTTGCATTCCAGGCGCGGCGGGCGCTGGGCGAGCAGCACGCCACTGGCCGGCGCGCCCGGGCCGTCCAGGCGCGCCACGCTGCCCAGGTCGATGCGCCCCAGTGCCTGCGGGCCGGCGTCGCGCTGCTGGTTGACCAGCATGCAGCCGCGCTGCACGCGCACCTGCACTTCAACGAGAAAATCCGCTGCCATGGCGTTGCCACTCAACCACAGGCCCAACAGCATGGCCACTAAGCGCTCCGTCACCGGTCGATCCTTGTGCGTATGGGTTGAGCTTGAGCGTAGCAGCGCGATTGGATCCGGGCCGGGGTGGGCCTACCCCTCTTTGGCATTAATGAAAAGGGCTGGGTGGAGGGGTTGTCGAAAGGCCGTGGGTTGCCATGGTGTTCGCCGGGAGTGTTTTGGCGCCTGTGAGACCGAGCGCCGCCCGCGCGGCGCTCGATCTCGAGAGCGCTGCAAACCTGTCGCCAGGCACCCGGCAACCACATCCGCAGGAAAATTTCCCACCCCAGCCACGAAACCCTGGCGCCCATCACCTTTCAAATAACCAGACCCCGGCAAAGCGGCCGCCATTCTGATACCGTTCACCAACAATATCCTGTGCATACGCATGGCCCATGCGTGGACGGACCCTAACAGGAGAGTCCCGTGACGACCGACCCGACCTCACTCGACCAGGCAATCGAGCGCTGTGCCCAGGAACCGATCCAGGTTCCGGGCAGCATTCAGCCCCAGGGTTTCCTGCTGGTGCTGGACGAGACCGACCTGCGCGTGCTCCAGGCCAGCGAGAATGCCGAGCGCTGGCTGGGTGTACCGGCCCGCGCCCTGGCCGGCCAGGCCTTCGCCGAACTGGTCGGCGAAGGCTTCGATCTGCGCCTACAGCTGGCGAACCTGCCCGATGATGAAATCTTCCCGTTCCACATCGGCGATGCGCACCTGCACCACGGCGCGCCCTGGCCCACCGCGCTACGGGTGCTGGCCCACCGTCACGACCAGGTGCTGATCCTCGAGTTCGAGCCTCTGCGCAACCCGCCGGGCAACACCGGCAAGGACGACTACTACCCCCTGGTCCGCGCCTTCGTCAGCACCCTGCACCAGGCCACCCGGATCGACGAGCTGTTGCAGCAGTCGGTGCGGCAGATCAAGCGCATCACCGGCTTCGGCCGGGTCAAGGCCTACCGCTTCGACAGCGAGGGCACCGGCACGGTCCTGGCCGAGGACGCCGACCCTGGCTACCCCAGCTACCTGGGGCTGTGCTTCCCGGCCTCGGACATACCGCGCCAGGCCCGCGAGCTGTACCGGATCAACCGTATCCGGGTGATCGAGGACGCCAACTACCAGCCCTCGCCGCTGGTGCCGGCCGCCAACCCGCGCACCGGCAAGGCCCTGGACATGAGCTTCGCCGCGCTGCGCAGCGTCTCGCCAGTGCACCTGCAGTACATGCGCAACATGGGCACCCTGGCCTCGATGTCGCTGTCCATCGTGGTCAACGACCGGCTCTGGGGGCTGGTCTCCTGCCACCACGAGCAACCGCGCCCGGTGGACTTCAAGACCCGCACCGCCTGCGAGCTGCTGGCCAACGTGCTGTCGCTGCAGATCGAGGCCATCGAGTCGCACGACAGCACCCGCCAGCTCCTCGACCTGCGCCAGCGCATCGTGCGCATGCTCGCCGCGATGGCCGATCACGACAGCGTCAGTGACGGCCTGCTGGCCCTGCCCGAGGTGATGCTGCAGTTCGCCGGGGCCACCGGTGCGGCGATCATCAGCGCCGAACGCTGCGACCTGATCGGCGCAACGCCGCCGGCGGCGCAGGTCAACGCCCTGGCGCACTGGCTGGCGTGGCGCGGCGGCGACGCGGTGTTCCATACCGACAACGTGCGGCGCGATATCGATGAGCTGCCGGAACTGGCCCGGCATGCCGCCGGCGTGCTGGCGGTGGCGATCTCGCAGATCCATTCGCATTATCTGCTGTGGTTCCGCCCCGAGCAGGCCCATACGGTGAACTGGGCCGGCCGCCCGGAGAAGACCGTGGCCCCCCAAGGCAACCTCAACCCGCGGCACAGCTTCGAACGCTGGCAGGAGGAAGTGCGCGGCTTCAGCGCGCCCTGGGATCCGCTGATCATCGAAGGCGTGCAGGAGCTGCGCGGCGCGGTGCTCGGCATCGTCCTGCGCAAGGCCGAGGAAATGGCGCAGCTGGCCGGCGAGCTGAGACGCTCGAACAAGGAACTCGAAGCGTTCTCCTACAGTGTGTCCCATGACCTGCGCGCGCCGTTGCGGCACATCGCCGGCTACAGCGAGCTGCTCGGCGAGACCGAGGGCGCGCAGCTGTCCGAACGCGGCAAGCGCTTCCTCGGCCATATCGAGGATGCCGCGCAGTTCGCCGGCACCCTGGTGGACAACCTGCTGAACTTCTCGCAGATGGGTCGCTCGGCGCTGCGCCTGTCCGATGTCGACCTCAACACCCTGATCGATGCCATTCGCGCCGAGATGGCCCCGGACTACGCCGGCCGCGCCATCGTCTGGGAAATCGCCGAGCTGCCCAAGGTGATCGCCGACCCGGCCTTCATCAACATGGTCTTGCACAACCTGATCGCCAACGCCATCAAGTACACCCGTGGCCGCGACCCGGCGCGCATCGAGATCGGTGCCGTGCGCCACCGGCACGAGATCGAGTTCCATGTGCGCGACAATGGCGTAGGCTTTGACATGGCCTACGCCGACAAGCTGTTCGGGGTGTTCCAGCGCCTGCACCGCATGGAAGAATTCGAGGGCACCGGCATCGGCCTGGCCAGCGTACGGCGGATCATCGAGCGCCACGATGGCCGGGTCTGGGCCGAGGGACACATCGACCAGGGCGCCAGTTTCCACTTCACCCTACCCCTCCACCCCACGTCTGCCTGAGGCCGGACATCATGCTCAAACCCATCCTGCTGGTCGAAGACAATCCCAGAGACCTCGAACTGACCCTTCTCGCCCTGGAGCGCAGCCAACTGGCCAACGAGGTCATCGTCGTGCGCGATGGCGCCGACGCGCTGGACTACCTGTTGCGACGCAACGCCTATGCCGAACGCGATGATGGCAACCCGGCGGTGATGCTGCTCGACCTCAAGCTGCCCAAGGTCGATGGCCTGGAAGTACTCAAGGTGGTGCGCGACACCGCCGAGTTGCGCAGCATCCCCATCGTCATGCTGACCTCCTCGCGGGAAGGCCCTGACCTGCGCCGGGCCTATGAGCTGGGGGTCAACGCCTACGTGGTCAAGCCGGTGGAGTTCAAGGAGTTCGTCACCGCGATCTCCGACCTCGGCATGTTCTGGGCGGTGCTCAACGAACCACCACCCGGTTCGTTGCGCCTGAACCGACGCGGCAGCAATTGAGGCGAGCACGATGCAGCACACCCCGCTGAAGCTGTTGATGGTCGAAGACAGCGCCATGGATGCCGAGCTGATCCTGGTGCGCCTGGAGCGCAGCGGGTTGCAGGTGCAATCGCGGCTGGTGTTCGACCATGTCGGTGCCGAGCATGCCCTGCGCGAAGCCTCCTACGATTTGATCCTGTGCGACTGCGTGCTACCGGGCTCCTCCGGCGCCGACGTGCTGGCCACCGCGCAGCGCCTGGCCCCGCACGTTCCGTTCATCTTCCTCTCGGGCATCTACGGCGAGGAGCACGCGGTGGAGATGATCCGCCTCGGCGCCACCGACTACGTACTGAAGAAGAACCTGCCGCTGCTGCCCAAGGCGGTGCGTCGGGCACTCACCGAAGTGCAGGAACGCCAGCGCCGGCGCCGCGCCGAAGAGGCCCTGGCCCAGGCCGAGGCCCGCGCGCGCATCGCCATCGACGCCGCCGGCATGGGCACCTGGGACTACCATCCGCAGGACGGGCAGATGGTCTGGGACGATCGCTGCAAGATGCTGTTCGGGCTGCCCGGCGACACCCGGATGAGCCTCGAGGTGTTCTACGCCGGCATCCATCCCGACGACCTGCCGCGCGTGCGCGACGCGGTGGAGCAGGCCATGCGCGCGGACAGCGACGGCCACTACCGCGCCGAATTCCGCATCGCCCAGACCGGCGCGCTGGAGCCACGCTGGCTGCTGTCCACCGGCCAGACCCAGTTCGTCGACGGCCTGTGCGTGCGTTTTTCCGGCGTGTTGCAGGACATCCACCAGCAGCGCCAGGCCACCCAGGCGCTGGAACAGCTCAACGAAATGCTCGGCGAGCGGGTCGAGCGCCGCACCCGCGAGCGTGACCGCGCCTGGGAGCTGTCCCAGGATCTGCTGGCAGTGCTCAACAAGGACCTGACTCCCGTGGCGTTGAACCCGGCCTGGGAGACGGCGCTGGGCTTCCCTCGCGAGCGCCTGGCGCAGATCTCGCTGCTGCATCTGCTGCCGGAGGCCGACCAGGAAAGCTTGCTCACCGAACTGGCCGCGCTGTCCCAGGGGCGCACCAGCGCCCGCTTCGTCGGCCGTATCCTGCATGCCGAAGGCCAGCAACGCTGGCTGTCATGGGTGGTGGTGCCGGACGACAACCTGCTGCACGTAGTCGCCCGCGACATCTCCAGCGAGCGCGAGGCGGTGCTGGACCTGGCCGAGGCCAACGAGCGCCTGCGCGAGCAGATTGCCGAGCGTGAACGCATCGAGGCCGCGCTGCAGCAGATGCAGCGCCTGGAAGCGGTCGGCCAGCTCACCGCCGGGGTGGCGCACGACTTCAACAACCTGCTGACGGTGATTCTCACCGGCGCCAGCTTCCTGCAGAGCGACCTGGACAAGGGCTTGCTGGACAAGGCCCACAAACGCCTGCAGCACATCCGCGAGGCGGGCGAGCGCGGGGCCAAGCTGACCGCTCAGCTATTGGCGTTCTCCCGCAAGCAGCGGCTGGAGCCGGTGCCGCTGAACCTCAACCGCACGCTCTCGGGGCTGGAGGAACTGCTGCGCCGCACCCTGGGCGGCAGCATCTCGGTACGCCTGGAGCTGGACAGCGGCCTGTGGCAGGCCCTGACCGACCCGACCCAGACCGAGATGATCATCCTCAACCTGGCGATCAACGCTCGCGACGCGATGCCCGAGGGAGGCCAACTGACGTTGGCCACACGCAACACCCGGGTCAGCACTCGTGCGCAGCGCCCGGAAGAACCGGAGCCCGGTGACTATGTGGTGCTGAGCATCCGCGACAGCGGCTGCGGCATGAGCGAGGACGTGCTGGCCAAGGCGTTCGAGCCCTTCTTCACCACCAAGGACATCGGCAAGGGCTCGGGCCTGGGGCTGGCCCAGGTGTTCGGCTTCGCCAAGCAGTCCGGCGGCGGCGTGCGCATCGACACGACGCCGGGCCGCGGAACCCTGGTCAGTGTCTACCTGCCAGCGGTGAAGGCCCGCGCCGATGCCTTGACGGCAGGCCAGGACGAACTGCGTCCGCCGTCCGGCCAGGGCACGGACCGGCGCATCCTGCTGGTGGACGACGACCACCTGGTGCGCGAGATGATCGGCGACCTGCTGCGCCGCCAAGGCTATGAGGTGCAGCAGGCGCATGACGGCAAGCAGGCCATGGCGCTGCTCGACGAGCGCATCGACCTGCTGCTCACCGACTTCGCCATGCCCGAGTTCAATGGTGCCCAGTTGGCCCTGGCGGCCCGCGAGCGCTACCCACGGCTGCCCGTGGTGTTCCTCACTGGCTACGCGCAGTTGCAAGGGCTGGAGTTGCCGGGGTGCCAGGTGCTGCAGAAACCGGTGCAAGAACACGCCCTCGCCCAGGCATTGGCCGAGCTGCTGGAAAACCGGTAGGCAGAAACGAAAAAATCGCCGAAAGGCGATTTAAGGAGAAGGTATAGCTTGAAAAATGGCAGGGGCGGCTGGATTCGAACCAACGCATGGCAGGATCAAAACCTGCTGCCTTACCGCTTGGCGACGCCCCTGTATCGGATCTGGCGAGTGACTGACTCACTGCCTCACTGACAACCCCCTTGCAGCTCCGTGTGTTGCTGCTTGGGAATGGCCGGCACTTTAACAACCTTTTTTCGAGGTGGAAAGCTTTTTTTTGAAAAAAACGCAGAAAAACAGCAGGTTAGTTGTACCAGCCCGAATTTGTGGGGTTTCTGCCGGCCCTCTCGCGGGGCAAGCCCGCTCCCACGCAGACGATGCTCTGCGCAATGATTTCCCAAAGGCAAAGTGTTCTGGCGTGGGAGCGGGCTTGCCCCGCGATAGTCTCCACGACAACCATTCGTCGCAATTCCCCCTCCTTGCCTCAACACAATCGCATTCCTCCCTTCCAACCAGATAGACCCCATCGGCGCATCACAAGGAGGACGCCATGCCTGTTTCCCACGACCTCTACCAGGACCTGCACTACCCCCGCGAGATCGTCCAGCAGCGACGCCAGCACGACCCGCAGCTCGACCGTCTGCTCGACGAGTACATGGACATCGACAACCAGGTGCTGGCTGCCGAGTCGATCTCGGCCGGCAACTTCCAGGACGACGACCTGCGCCATCTCAAGGAGCGCCGCCTGGCGATCAAGTACATGATCGAGCGACAGCTGGAGCACAAGGCCTGACCTATCGCATTTCACGATCATTGCCCGACAGATTCTCGATTGGTCAAAATGCCCGGCGTCGCGCAAGCTGCGCCCTGCCCCAGATCCGCCCCGAGGAGCCTGTCACTTGTCCACCTGGATTCCCGCGCCCTTGCGCCTGCTCGGCCAACGTTTGCGTCACGAGCCACCTGCGCACAGCGCCCTTGCGAACTACTTCCAGGACCGCGCGACCGAACGCGGCTACACCCTGAGTGACGGGCAACGACAGGTGATCGCAGCGATGGCCACGCAGTTGGCCGCGCTCGCGACGGGCCAGGCACGCAGCCTGTACCTGCACGGTGCGGTCGGACGGGGCAAGAGCTGGCTGCTCGATGGCTTCTTCCAGGCCGTGCCGACGGCGGCCAAGCGTCGCTTGCACTTCCATGACTTCTTCGCCCGTCTGCACCAGGGGATGCATCGCCATCGGGCGCTGGACGATGCCCTGGAGGCGACCCTCGACGAACTGCTGGGGGATTGCCGGGTATTGTGTTTCGACGAGTTCCACGTCCACGACATCGGCGACGCCATGCTGCTCACCCGGTTGTTCGATGCCCTGTTCGCCCGTGGCGTGTTCCTGCTGGTCACCTCCAACTACGCCCCCGAGGGGTTGCTGCCCAACCCGCTGTACCACCAGCGCTTCCTGCCGGTGATCCGCCTGATCACCAGCCGCATGCAGGTGCTGGAAGTGAACGGTGACACGGATTTTCGCAGCCTGCCGGCCAACCATGAGCATCAGCGGTTTACCCAGGGGCATTATGTCTGGCCGGGCGACGCGCAGCAGCGCGTGCGCTTGCGGCTACCCGCGTCGCAGCCACTGCAACTGGAGGTCAACCAGCGCCCGTTGCGCGCCTTGGCCAGCGAGGGACGCCAGGTCGTATTCAGTTTTCACGACCTGTGCGAGCAGCCCACCGCGGTGATCGACTACCTGGCCCTGGCCGAACGCTATGACCACTGGATCATCGAGGGCCTGGACGACCTGGCCGAATGCTCGCAGGCGGCACAGCAGCGTTTCGTCAACCTGGTGGATGTGCTGTACGACCAGGACCGCCAGGTGACGGTGATCGGCAAGCGGCCACTGGAGCAGAGCCTGGACGGGTCGCTGGCCGACCTGATGCGCACCCGCAGCCGGTTGGGGCAGTTGCACCAGGTGGGGGCCCAACGCTCTATCGCCTGAGCGGGCCTCTTCGCGGGCAAACCCGCTCCCACAGGGTCCGCGCAGCTCTTAAGATCAGCCCTTTCAAGGTGTTCAACGTTAGAGTTGCGGCGAACACTTGGTGGCCCTCACTCGGTCAACAATCTTCGCATCCACAGACCTTGAAAGGGCTGGCTCTCAAGATCGGCACCACTTCTGTGGGAGCGGGCTTGCCCCGCGATGACTTCAACCTGCCCTGGGCAGGTCCGCCAGCACGCCTTCAATTTCAGCCAGCACCGCCGGATCATCCAGTGTCGAGGGCGGCACATAGTCCTGCCCATCGGCGATCTTGCGCAGCACCGCCCGCAGGATCTTGCCCGAGCGGGTCTTGGGCAGGCGCTTGACCAGGCGCACCCGGTTGAAGCATGCCAGCGCACCAATCTGTTCCCGCACGCTGGCCACCAGCTCGCCCTGCAACTGCGCCTCGCCAATGCCCTGGCCGTCCTTGAGCACCACCAGCGCCAACGGCACCTGGCCCTTGATCTCGTCGTGCACGCCGATCACCGCGCATTCGGCCACCGCCGGATGACGCGCCACCAGGTCCTCCATTTCACCGGTCGACAACCGATGCCCGGAGACGTTGATCACGTCATCGGTGCGCCCCATGATGTAGACGAAGCCGTCCTCGTCGAGATAGCCGCCGTCGCCGGTGTGGTAATAGCCCGGATAGCTGTGCAGGTAGGCCTGCAGGTAGCGCTCGTGATCGCCCCACAGCGTCTGGCTGCAGCCCGGCGGCAACGGCAGGGTGATGACGATGGCGCCCTGCTGGTTGGGGCCCAACGGCTTGCCGTCGTCGTCCAGCACTTGCACGTGGTAGCCCGGCACCGCGCGGTTGCTCGACCCCGGCCGCGCCGCGCTGCCTTCAAGGCCAACACAGGGCGCGGTCACCGGCCAGCCGGTCTCGGTCTGCCACCAGTGGTCATGTACCGCCTTGCCGCTGACCCGCTCGAGCCATTCATGAGTACTGGAGTCGAGCTTCTCCCCGGCCAGGAACAGCTGGCGCAGCGAGCCCAGGTCGTGGCGGCGGATCAGCTCACCGTCCGGGTCTTCCTTGCGGATCGCGCGCATGGCGGTGGGCGCGCAGAACAAGCCGTTGACCTTGTACTGCTCCACCACCCGCCAGTAGGCCGAGGCATCCGGGGTGCGGATCGGCTTGCCCTCGTAGAACACCGTGGTGCAGCCGCTCATCAACGGCCCATAGACAATCAGTGAATGGCCGACCACCCAGCCCACATCGGAAATGCCCCACCACACATCGCCCGCCTGCATGCCGTAGACATGGCGCATGGCATAGCACAGGGCGACTGCGTTGCCGCCGTTCTCGCGCACGATGCCCTTGGGTTTGCCGGTGGTGCCGGAGGTGTACATGATGTACAGCGGGTCACCCGCGTCCAGCGCCACCGGTGCCACCGGCTCGGCGCCGACCAGCGCATGCTGCCAGTCCAGGTCGCGCCCGGCCCGCAACTCGGCGCGCACCTGCGGGCGTTGCAGCACCAGCACATGCCGCGGCTGATGACGGGCCAGCTGCAGGGCGCGGTCGACCAGGGGCTTGTATTCGATCACCCGGTCGAACTCCAGCCCGCACGAGGCCGTGAGCAACAACGCCGGCCGGGCATCGTCGATGCGCAGGGCCAGCTCGTTGGCGGCAAAGCCGCCGAACACCACCGAATGCACAGCGCCGATGCGGGCGCAGGCGAGCATGGCCATGGCCGCCTGGGGCACCATCGGCATGTAGATGATCACCCCGTCACCCTTGCCCACGCCCAGCGAACGCAACAGCCCGGCCAGGCGCGCCACCTCGTCGCGCAACTGGTGGTAGGTGAAGGTCTCCTGCACGCCGGTCACGGGCGAATCGTAGATCAGCGCCAGCTGTTCGCCACGACCCTGCTCGATCTGGTAGTCGAGGGCCAGGTGGCAGCTGTTGAGGCGGCCGTCGGCGAACCAGCGGTGGGTGCCGTCGGTGTTCTGCTGCAGGATCTGGGTCGGCTTGCGCTGCCAGGCCAGCTGCTCGGCCTGGGCCTGCCAGAAGTCGGCGGGATCGGAAATGGAATGGGCGTAGCTGTGCTGATAGGTCATTGGTTCGCAACCCGGTACTTGTTGTTATTGAAGGGCGAACCTTGAGTATGGACCGGGGTGACGGCGCCGCCATCGGACTTAAGTCGCAACCCATATGCAGATTTGCCGCACCCGAGCGTTTACAATGCCCGGCCTCGAATACAGAACAGTCCCATGCATACCCTCGACGACCTGCGCGCCGGCCGCCTGCGCGGCATCACCCGCCTGAACCTCTGCCAGGAGCTGACCGATTTCCCCCGGGAGATCTTCGACCTGGCCGACAGCCTCGAGGTACTCGACCTCACCGGCAACAGGCTGAGTGACCTGCCCGCAGACCTGCACCGCCTGACCCGGCTCAAGGTGCTGTTCTGCTCCAATAACCGGTTTACCCACCTGCCCCACGCCATCGGCCGTTGCCAGGCGCTCGAGACCGCAGGTTTCAGGAGCAACCGCATCACCCGGGTCGACGCCCAGGCGCTGCCACCCGCGCTGCGTTCGCTGGTGCTCACCGACAACGCGCTGGAACAACTGCCCGAAGCCCTGGGCGACTGTGCTCAGCTGCAGAAACTGATGCTCGCCGGCAATCGCCTGCGCGCCCTGCCGCAGAGCCTGGCGCGCTGCGAGCGACTGGAGCTGCTGCGCGTCGCCAGCAACCGCCTGCAAGCCCTGCCCGACTGGTTGCTGCGCATGCCACGCCTGGCCTGGCTGGCGTATGCCGACAACCCGCTGCCGCCGGGCCTGGTCGCCCCCGCCACGGACGGGCACTGCCCGGTGCTGCATTGGCAGGACATCGACCTTGAAGAAGAACTCGGCCGTGGCGCCTCCGGAGTGATTCACCGTGCCCACCTGCGCGGCCAGGATGCCCCGGTGGCGGTCAAGCTGTACAAGGGCGCGATCACCAGCGATGGCTCGCCGCTGGCGGAAATGAGCGCCTGCATCGCCGCCGGTGACCATCCGCAACTGGTGCGCCTGGCCGGACGCATCGACGACCACCCGCAACAACTGCCGGCCCTGGTGATGCAACTGATCGACGCGCACTGGTCGAACCTGGCCGGACCTCCCAGCCTCGACAGCTGCACCCGCGACCGCCACCCGGACAACCGCCGCCTGACCTTGCCCGCCCTGCGCCGCCTGGTCGGCGGCATCGCCTCGGTCTGCGCCCACCTGCATGAGCGTGGCTTGAGCCATGGCGACCTCTATGCCCACAACATCCTGTTCGACGACGATGGCCAGTGCCTGCTGGGTGACTTCGGCGCCGCCTCGTTCCATCCGCAGGATGGCGGGGCCCAGGCCCAGGCCCTCGAACGCCTGGAGGTGCGCGCCTTCGGCATCCTCCTGGAGGAACTGCTGCAGCAGTGCGCCGAGCAGGAGCACGCGTTGCAGGCACTGGCGCTGCGCTGCCAACAGGCCGATGTGATGGCACGCCCGTCCTTCGCCAGCCTGGTGGCGCAATTACCCGGTTAAGCGCCCCACAACGGTGCAAAGCCTCTAGAATAGGGCACCCCTTCAGCCACAGAAGCGCCCCATGGACATCGATCAGGCCCGCACCTTCCTGGAAATCGTCCGCTGCGGCAGCCTGGTTGCCGCCGCCGAGCGCCTGTTCGTGTCACAGACCGCGATCAGCGCCCGGGTCCAACGCCTGGAGCAGCAACTGGGCTGCCAGCTGTTCGTGCGCAGCCGCAATGGCGCCAGCCTCACCAGCGACGGCGAGGCGTTCGTCAGCTATGCCAACCAGCTGGTGCAGACCTGGGAAGCGGCGCGCCGCGACCTGCCGCTGCCCCAGGGCTGCCAGCAGGTGCTGCACGTGGGCGCCGAAGTGAGCCTGGGCAACCCGATGCTGCTCGACTGGGTCAGCGCCCTGCACCGGGAGCTGCCCAGCCACGCCATCCGCAGCGAGGTCAGCGACGGCGAGTCGCTGCTGCGCAAGGTAGAGATGGGCCTGCTCGACGCCGCGCTGGTCTATCAGCCAACCTATGGCCCGGGCCTGCAGGTCGAGCAGTTGATGGAAGAGAAGCTGATCCGCGTGCGCCGGGTCGATGCGCCCGATCCCTATGTCTACATCGACTGGGGCGAGGCTTTCCGCCGCCAGCACGATGCCGCCCTGCCCGACCTGTCACGCCCGGCCCTGAGCTTCAACCTCGGGCCGCTGGCCCTGCAGTTCATCCTCGACCGCGGCGGCAGCGGCTATTTCCGCACGCGGGTGGTGCAGGCCTACCTGCAGAGCGGCGTGTTCGAGCGCGTGCCCCAGGCGCCGGAATTTACCTACCCGACCTTCCTGGTACACGCCCGCGAACGCGACAGCGAGGCTTTGCAGCAGGCCTTCAGCGTGTTGCGTCGGCTGGTGGCCGCTGGCGAAAGCGACTGGTCACAGCGCTGGGACCCGGTGATCTGAGCCCGGCGCGGCGGCGCTGAGCAGGTGTCGCTTGAGGCCGGCGATCAGGTCGGTCTGGGTGATCACTCCCACCAGGCGCTCGCCGTCGAGCACCGGCAGACAGTGCAAGCCTTGTTCACCGAGCAACGGCAGCAAGCGCTCCAGGGGCTGCTCGCCGTCGACACTGACCACCCGGCGGCTCATCACCTGCTCCAGGCGCACGGTCTGGCGACGGAACAGGCCACGCCAGCTGAAACACCCGCGGGCCATGGCGGGGCCGACCAGGTCGCTGAGGCTGACGATGCCGACCAGTCGCCCTTCCTCGAGCACCGGCAGGGTCTTCAGGTGGTGGCTGGCGAGCATCTGCCAGGCCTGCTCCAGGGTGGTGGCCGGCGTGGCGGCCTGCACGTCGCGGGACATCACCGAGCGCGCGGTGATACCGCCCAGGCTGCGCTGCAAGGCATGCTGCTCGGTGGCCAGGATGATGCGCTCCAGCTCGTCGCGGGTGACGTCGACGAACTCGCCGATCTCTGCCAGGGCCTGGTCCAGGTCTTCGCCCCGGATACCGACCCGCTCGCCCGGCAGGGGATCGTGAGTATGGTGCGGGTCCTTGCGCGGCACCGCGCCCTTCGGGTAACGCACCCCGGTCAGGCGGTTGTACAGCACCGCCACGCCCACCAGCACCAGCGCATTGAGCAGCACCGGTTCGAGCAGGTGGTCGCCCATGGCCACCAGGCCCGGATCGGCCAGTACCGCGCTCACCGCCACGCCGCCACCGGGCGGGTGCAGGCAGCGCAGCAGGCACATCACCAGGATCGCCACAGCCAGCGCCGCCGCCGCGACCCACAGACCGTCGCCAAATCCGTGACGCATCGCCAGGCCCACCACGCCGGCCAAGGCGTAGCTGCCCAGCACCGGCCAGGGCTGGGCCAGGGGCCCGGAGTGCACGGCGAATACCAGTACCGCCGAGGCCGCCAGCGGGCCGAGCAGGTGCAGGGCGATGGATGGGCCGTAGGCCAGGCTGCACAGATAGCCGGCGAGAAACAGGCCCAGCAGCGCGCCGACGCCGGCGCGCAGCCACTCTTTCTTGGGAATGTTCAGGGGCGCCGGAAGCAGGCGCTGAAAGCGGGATTGGGGACGCGAGGCAGACATCGAGGTATTCGGATCGTGTTCTTGTGCGGAAAAAGAAAGCCCAGCGCGACCGGCCTGGGCCCTGTGTTGCGCAATGCAGTGGCGCAAGGGGCTCCGTCCATGGAGAGATGGAAACCGCAGGGTTTCGTGGGGAGGGATTGTGCCGGGTGTGGGCAATGGCGGGCCAATTCAAAAAACTGCGGCTGAACTGCAATTTTTTTGCAGGGTTGATCCGAGTTTTGCAATCCCCTGTAGGAGCGGCCTTGTGCCGCGAAAGGGGCGCGTAGCGGCCCCACGATCTCTACATCATGCAAAATCGTCGGGGCTGCTGCGCAGCCCTTTCGCGGCACAAGGCCGCTCCTACAGGGGGTTGTGCACGCCGATCAACGTCCTTTTCGCGGCAGTTCGATACTGACCCGCAGCCCGCCCTGTGGGCTTTCCAGCAGCGCGATGCGCCCGCCCCAGGCCTCGACGATATCGCGCACGATACCCAGCCCCAGGCCATGGCCATCGACCTGCTCGTCCAGCCGCGAGCCGCGCTCGAGCACCTGCAGGCGCTGCGCCTCAGGGATGCCCGGACCATCGTCGTCCACCCACAGCCGGTAACCCTCGGCGGTCGGCGCGATGCCCAGGCGCACCTCGCTGTCGGCCCATTTGCAGGCGTTGTCCAGCAGGTTGCCGAGCAGTTCCAGCAGGTCCTCGCGGTCCCAGGGCAGCAACAGGCCGGACGGTACATCGCGCTCAAGCAGCAGGCCTTCGCCATGGATCATGCCCAGGGTCGCCAGCAGCCCTGGCAACTCGGCATCACAGTCGAACTGCGCGCCCGGCAGCGCGTCACCGGCCAGGCGTGCGCGATTGAGCTCGCGGGCCAGGCGCTGCTGTATCTGCTCCAGTTGCTCGCGCATCTGCGCACGCACCTCGGGCAGCGCCTGTAGGCGCTCGCTGGCGGCCAGGCTGAGCAGCACCGCCAAGGGTGTCTTCAAGGCATGACCGAGGTTGCCCAGGGCATTGCGCGAGCGCCGCAGGCTGTCCTCGGTATGGGCCAGCAGATGGTTGATCTGGTCCACCAAGGGTTGCAGCTCGCTGGGGACCTCGGCGTCCAGTTGCGAACGCTGGCCCTGCTGCAGCTGGGCGATCTGCTGACGCGCCCGTTCCAGCGGGCGCAGCGAGCGGGTCACGGTGATGCGCTGCAGCACCAGCACCAGCAGCAACGCCACCAGGCCCAGGCCCAGGCCGATCTGCTGCATGTGCCGGAAGCCCTCGCGCACCGGCGAATAGTCCTGGGCCACGCTGATCGAGATGTCCTGCCCCAGGCGTCGGTAATCGCCGCGATAGGCCAGCAGTTGCTGGCCCTCGGGCCCCAGCTCGTGGCCGTCATCCAGCCCGGGCTTGCCGGGCTTGGGCATGTCCAGGTCCCACAGCGAACGCGAGCGCCAGGTACCCTGGTCGAAATCGATGCGGAAGTAGTAGCCCGAGAACGGCTGCTGGTAGGCCGCCGACAGCCGTCGCTCGTCCAGTTGCAAGCCGGACGGGCCGCGCACCAGCGCCACCAGCAGGTTCTCGCTCTCCTTGCGCAGGCCCGCTTCCAGGTAGCGCTGCAGACCGGCCTCGAACAGCCACAGGGTCAACTGCGCCAGGGCCAGCCCCACCACCACCAGTACCGCCACCAGGCCCAGGCTCAGGCGCGCCTGGATCGACTTCACGCGGCGCTCCCGGCGTATACGTAGCCCTGGCCGCGACGGGTCTCGATCACGCTGCGGCCGAGCTTGCGCCGCAGGTGGTTGACGTGCACTTCCAGCACGTTGGAGTCGCGCTCGGTTTCACCGTCATACAGGTGCTCGGCCAGGTGGCTCTTGGACAGCACCTGCCCCGGGTGCAGCATGAAGTAGCGCAGCAGGCGGAACTCGGCCGCGGTGAGCTGGACATCGATACCCTCGCGGCTCACGCACTGGCGCGATTCGTCCAGGTGCAGGCCGGCCGCTTCCAGCTTCGGCTGGTTGGCCAGCCCCTTGGCCCGGCGCAGCAAGGCCTGGATACGCAGTTGCAGCTCCTCGGGGTGGAAGGGCTTGCTCAGGTAATCGTCGGCGCCGGCCTTGAGCCCCTCGATCCGCTCAGCCCAGGAACCGCGAGCGGTAAGGATCAGCACCGGGGTGGCCAGGCTGGCCGCGCGCCACTGCGCCAGTACCTCGAGCCCCGGCAAGCCGGGCAGGCCGAGGTCGAGGATGATCAGGTCGTAGGGTTCGCTCTGGCCCTGGTACACCGCGTCGCGGCCATCGGCCAGCCAGTCCACGGCGTAGCCCTGGCGTTGCAGGGCGGCGGTCAGTCCGTCGGCCAGGGGGACATTGTCCTCGACAAGCAGCAGGCGCATTCAGTCGTCTTCCTCGTCTTTGAGCAACTCGCCGGTGCGGGCGTCGAGCTTGATCTCGCGCACCACGCCGGCCGGGGTCAGCAGTTCGACCTCGTACTCGTAGCGCTCGTGCTTCTCTTCCAGCTCCGCCTCCAGCAGCCGCGCCCCGGGGTAACGCCCCAGGGCGGACTCGAGCAGTTGCTCCAGCGGCAGGATGATGCCCTTTTGCCGAAGGGCCAGGGCTTCATCCTGATCCAGGTCGCGCGCGGCGGCCAGCGAGCAGACGGTCATCAATGCGAAGGCAAGATAGCGCGTCGTTCGCGGTAGATCGCCCATCAGTTGTCCCGGGCGTCCCGCAGCACTTCACCAGTCTTGGCATCGACGTCCACGTCCCACTCGGCGTTCTGCGCATCACGCAGCTCGACCTTGAGCACGTAGCGGCCATAGGTGTTTTCCAGCTCGGAATCGGTGATGGTGGCGCCCGGGTGCTTGGCCTTGGCGATGTCTGCGATTTTTTGCAGCGACTGAACGGTACCGGCCTTTTCCAGGCCACTGATCTCGTGAGCCGGCACATCGGCCAGGGCAACGCTGGCGCCAAACGTCAGGGCAGCGGCAGTAACAAGGGCAGTCAAAGTTTTCATGAGGTTCTCTCCAGCGAGATATGTAATTTGTCTACGGGGTTAAGATTAACCACCGGTCCTTAACTCAACCTGAAAACAGCTGGCCGCATGATAGCGCAGCTCATAAGAGCCCGTACGCTGTCCCTTTGTAGGAGCGGCCTTGTGCCGCGAAAGGGCTGCAAAGCAGCCCCGGGATTTCAGCGTTGATGCAAAGATCGCCGGGGCTGCTTTGCAGCCCTTTCGCGGCACAAGGCCGCTCCTACAGGGGGATGTGTACGTCCAGCCCAGCGATACACTCTATACTGCCCGCCTGCCCCACCCGAGACCCCGCCATGAGCGCCATCCACATCAAGTACCCCGCCCTGACCTTCAAGGCCGGCCAGCGTGCCCTGCGGCAGATCCGCGAGCGCGGCCTGCGGGCCGAAGATGTCGGTGTGCTGCCGGGCGCCGCCGGTGGCCCCAAGCCACTGGGGATCCAGGGCCTGGACCTGGCGCTGTTCGGTGAATGGCTGCCCAGCGCGCCGCGCCAGCGTGCGCTGATCGGCGCCTCGATCGGTGCCTGGCGCTTCGCCAGCGCCTGCCTCGACGACCCGGTCGCCGGCATCCGCCGCCTGGGCGAGCTGTACACCGAGCAGGACTTCGCCAAGGGCGTGACGCCGAAAGCGATCAGCCAGAGCTGCCAGCGCATGCTCGACGACCTGCTGCAGGGCCGCGACGGGCAGGTCCTGGCCAACCCGCACTACCGCCTGAACATCCTGGTGGTGAAGAGCCATGGCCAGCTCGCCCACGACCACCGCGGCCGCCTGGGCATGGGCCTGTCCTCGGTGATCGCCAGCAACCTGCTGGGGCGCGCGCGCCTGGGCCGGCATTTCGAGCGGGTCATCCTCCACGACCAACGCGCCGCGCCGCCACTGGAGCCACTGACCGACTTCCCGTCGCGCAGCCTGCCGCTGGACCTGGCCAACCTGCGCCACGCCCTGCTCGCCTCGGGCTCGATCCCCATGGTCATGGAAGGCGTGCGCGACATCCCCGGCGCCGGGGCCGGCACCTACCGCGACGGCGGCCTGCTCGACTATCACCTGGACCTGCCCTACCAGGGCGACGACCTGGTGCTCTACCCGCACTTCACCGACAAAGTGGTGCCCGGCTGGTTCGACAAGGCCCTGCCCTGGCGCAAGGGCGACGCCACGCGCCTGCAGAACGTGCTGCTGATGACCCCGTCGCCGCAGTACCTGGCCGCCCTGCCCTACGGCAAGCTGCCGGACCGCAACGACTTCAAGCGTTTCATGGGTGATGCGCCGGGCCGCAGGCGCTACTGGTACCAGGCCATGGCCGAAAGCCGACGCCTGGGCGACGAGCTGCTGGAACTGATCGCCACCGAGCGGTTGCAGGATCGGTTGCAAGCCTTGTAGCGGGCATGCTGGTAGACTGCGCGCATCGTTGATTCACACAGAGTTATGCCAGCGTGGAAATCTTTAAGGAATTTACCTTCGAATCGGCTCACCGCCTGCCCAACGTCCCTGCCGGCCACAAGTGCGGCCGCCTGCATGGCCACTCGTTCAAGGTCGCCCTGCACCTGACCGGCCCGCTCGATCCGCACACCGGCTGGATCCGCGATTTCTCGGAGATCAAGGCGATCTTCAAGCCGATCTACGAGCAACTGGACCACAACTACCTGAACGATATTCCCGGCCTGGAAAACCCCACCAGCGAAGTGATCGCCAAGTGGATCTGGGACCAGGTCAAGCCGCTGCTGCCGGAGCTTTCGAAGGTGCGCATCCATGAGACCTGCACCAGCGGGTGCGAGTACACCGGTGACTGATCTGCACCGGCCTTTTCGCGGGTAAACCCGCGAAGAGGCCAGCACTATCACCCCAGAGCTTCAGTCCTGCCCGCGATCCAGGGCATCACGCAGAAAGCTCGGCGCGATATAGCGCTGGTAATGCGCCTCCGACAACAGAAAGAATTCCCGGTCGATGGCATCGCGCAACTGCGGCAGGTCCCAGTCGCGGAACTCCGGCAACAGCGCCATCCCGTACGCCTCCAGGTCACGAATCATCCGCGCCCCACGGGCGATCAGCTGATACGCCCAGCAATACTCCGACTGCTGCGCCACGAAACGGATCGAGCGCTGCTCCAGCTGCTGGCGCAGCAGCTCTTTGTCGAACACTTCCAGCTTGGCCATCATCACCTGCACCAGCAGTTGCTCCAGGCGCAGCCACACGGCGCGCTTCTGCTCGTCGTCGTAGCCGTTCCAGTGGATCACTTCGTGGTGAAAGCGCTTGCAGCCGCGGCATACCAGGTCGCCGTAGACCGTGGAGCACAGGCCGACGCAAGGGGTCTTGATGGATTGGTTGGACATGTAGAAACAACGGCTTGGCGGTGGAACACCGGTTCATGTTAGCCCTTTGTCTAACCAGGGTCACCCGTTAAAGTCATCTTCGCCGCCTTACTTTCGGCTTATTTTTGCCGTAGAATCACTCCGCCTTTTCAAGGCAACAATGTCCGTTGGAAGCTGTTTTCAAAGCGTCACGAGCACAGTTCATCCGGTAGAACGGCGTTGGCCCTGTCCATGCAAGCGCGCATGGCCATGGCCAACCCCTCATCAGCCTTCCGTTCTACAGGCGTAAAACTTTGAAAGCAGCTTCTGTAAGGATTCTCTGCGACCCTGGCTTGCCGGCTCAAAAAGCCGTCTTGAGCGCATGGGTGCATGGAATGCTGGATGAGCGTCCCGGACTCCCTTTAGGGACCACTGATGAGGGTAATAACTGTGCTTGAAGCCTACCGCAAACACATCGAAGAGCGTGCCGCTCTGGGTATCGTGCCCCAGCCGCTGAACGCCGAACAAACTGCAGGCCTGGTCGAGCTGCTGAAAAACCCGCCGGCCGGCGAAGAAGCCTTCCTCGTAGACCTGATCACCAACCGCGTTCCGCCAGGAGTCGACGAAGCCGCCTACGTCAAGGCCGCTTTCCTCTCCGCCGTCGCCAAGGGTGAAACCAAGTCCCCGCTGATCGACCGCAAGCACGCCACCGAGCTGCTCGGCACCATGCAGGGCGGCTACAACATCGAAACGCTGGTCGCGCTGCTGGACGACGCCGAACTGGGCGCCGTCGCGGCCGAACAGCTCAAGCACACCCTGCTGATGTTCGATGCCTTCCACGATGTGGCCGAAAAAGCCAAGGCGGGCAACGCCCACGCCAAGGCCGTGCTGGAGTCCTGGGCTGCCGGTGAGTGGTTCACCAGCCGTCCGGCAATCGCCGACAAGTACACCCTGACCGTGTTCAAGGTGCCTGGCGAAACCAACACCGACGACCTGTCCCCTGCCCCGGATGCCTGGTCGCGCCCTGACATCCCGCTGCACGCCCTGGCCATGCTGAAGATGGCCCGCGACGGCATCGAGCCTTCGCAGCCAGGTTCGGTCGGCCCGCTGGCCCAGATCGAAGCGGTCAAGGCCAAGGGCTTCCCGGTTGCCTACGTCGGTGACGTGGTCGGTACCGGCTCCTCGCGTAAATCCGCCACCAACTCGGTGCTGTGGTTCTTCGGCGACGACATCCCGTTTGTTCCGAACAAGCGCGCCGGTGGTTTCTGCTTCGGCACCAAGATCGCCCCGATCTTCTACAACACCATGGAAGACGCCGGCGCCCTGCCGATCGAGTTCGACTGCACCAACCTGGGCATGGGCGACGTCATCGACGTCTACCCGTTCAAAGGTGAAGTACGCCGTCATGGCAGCGACGAACTGGTCACCAGCTTCGAGCTGAAGACCGAAGTACTGCTCGACGAAGTCCGCGCCGGCGGCCGTATTCCGCTGATCGTTGGCCGTGGCCTGACCGAGAAAGCCCGTGCCGAACTCGGCCTGGGTGCTTCCGACCTGTTCAAGAAACCCGAGCAGCCTGCCGCTTCGACCAAGGGCTTCACCCTGGCGCAGAAGATGGTCGGCCGTGCCTGCGGTCTGCCGGAAGGCCAGGGCGTGCGTCCAGGTGCCTACTGCGAGCCGAAGATGACCACCGTCGGCTCCCAGGACACCACGGGCCCGATGACCCGCGACGAGCTGAAAGACCTGGCGTGCCTGGGCTTCTCCGCCGACCTGGTGATGCAGTCGTTCTGCCACACCGCGGCCTATCCGAAGCCGATCGACGTCACCACCCACCACACCCTGCCAGACTTCATCCGCACCCGTGGCGGCGTGTCGCTGCGCCCGGGCGACGGCATCATCCACAGCTGGCTGAACCGCATGCTGATGCCTGACACCGTCGGCACCGGTGGCGACTCGCACACCCGCTTCCCGATCGGCATCTCGTTCCCGGCCGGTTCCGGCCTCGTGGCCTTCGCCGCCGCTACCGGCGTCATGCCGCTGGACATGCCGGAGTCGATCCTGGTCCGCTTCAAGGGCAAGCTGCAGCCTGGCATCACCCTGCGTGACCTGGTCCATGCCATCCCTTACTACGCGATCCAGAAGGGCCTGCTGACCGTCGAGAAGAAAGGCAAGAAGAACGCCTTCTCCGGCCGCATCCTGGAGATCGAAGGCCTGAACGACCTGACCGTCGAGCAAGCTTTCGAGCTGTCCGACGCCTCGGCCGAACGTTCCGCCGCCGGTTGCACCATCAAGCTGCCAGAGAAGGCCATCGCCGAGTACCTGCAGTCCAACATCACCCTGCTGCGCTGGATGATCGGCGAAGGCTACGGCGATGCCCGCACCCTGGAGCGCCGCGCCCAGGCCATGGAAGCCTGGCTGGCCAAGCCTGAGCTGCTGTCGGCCGACGCCGATGCCGAATACGCCGAGATCATCGAGATCGACCTGGCCGACGTTAAAGAGCCTGTGCTCTGCGCGCCGAACGACCCGGACGATGCCCGCCTGCTGTCCTCGGTACAGGGCGAGAAGATCGACGAAGTGTTCATCGGTTCGTGCATGACCAACATCGGTCACTTCCGCGCCGCCGGCAAGCTGCTGGACAAGGTCAAGGGCGGTATCCCGACCCGTCTGTGGCTGGCCCCGCCAACCAAGATGGACGCCCACCAGCTGACCGAAGAAGGCTACTACGGCATCTACGGCAAGGCTGGCGCGCGCATGGAAATGCCAGGCTGCTCGCTGTGCATGGGTAACCAGGCACGTGTGCAGACCGGTTCCACCGTGGTCTCCACTTCGACCCGTAACTTCCCGAACCGTCTGGGCGACGCCACCAACGTGTACCTGGCCTCGGCCGAGCTGGCTGCAGTTGCTTCGATCATCGGCAAGCTGCCGACCGTCGAAGAGTACATGCAGTACGCGAAAGACATCGACAGCATGGCTGCCGACGTTTACCGCTACCTGAGCTTCGACCAGATCGCCGAGTTCCGCGAAGCGGCGGCCAACGCCAAGATCCCGGTGGTTCAGGCGTAAACTGAGCAGTACGTTGTAAGCGAAAGCCCCGGTAGCGATACCGGGGCTTTTTTGTTGGCTTGTGTTGGCTTTGCTGGCCTCTTCGCGGCTAAAGCCGCTCCCACAGGAAACCCGAACTCTTCAAGATCACGATAGACCTGTGGGAGCGGCTTTAGCCGCGAAGAGGCCGGAACAGGCAGCCTCAGATAACGAACAGATCAACGAACCTGTGCACCGGCATGGCCTCCAGCGTCTGCTGATCCTTGCACACATCCAGGATCGCCTCACAACGCTGCCGCGCAAACCGCGTCGCCAGGTTCTCCCTGAACTTGGCCTCGAGCAACGGCATCCCCTCCTCCCGCCGCCGCCGATGCCCGATCGGGTACTCCACCACCACCTGGGGGGTGTGCGAACCGTCCTTGAAGAACACCTGCACGCCATTGGCGATGGAGCGCTTGTCGGCCTCCAGGTACTCGCGGCTGAAACGCGGCTCCTCGACGATCACCATCTTCTCGCGCAGTCGGTCGATGCTCGGGTGCGCGGCATGGAAGGCATCCTCGTAGTGCTCGGCCACCAGCTCGCCGAAGATCAGCGGCACGGCGGTCATGTACTGCAGGCAGTGGTCACGGTCTGCGGCGTTGGCCAGCGGCCCCTCCTTGGAAATGATGCGGATTGCCGACTCATGGGTGGTGATGACGATCCGGTCGATCTCGTGCAGGCGGTTGCGCACCTGCGGGTGCAGGGTCACCGCGGCTTCGCAGGCGGTCTGGGCGTGGAACTCGGCGGGGAAGCTGATCTTGAACAGCACGTTTTCCATCACGTAGCTGCCCAACGGCTGCGGCAGGCGCAGTTCACGCAGCGGTTCGGGCTTGAGCGCCAGGTCCTTGTTGGTGTGGCTGAACGACACATCGTAGAAGCCCCACTGCCTGGCGGTCAGCGCACCGGGCACGCCCATCTCGCCACGCAGGGCGATATCGGCCAGGCGCACGCCGCGGCTGGAGGCATCCCCCGCCGCCCATGACTTGCGCGAGCCGGCATTGGGCGCATGGCGGTAGGTGCGCAGGGCCTGGCCGTCGACGAAGGCGTGGGACAGCGCCGACAGCAGTTGCTCGCGATTGGCGCCCATCAGCCTGGCGCAGACCGCCGTGGAGGCGACCTTGACCAGCAGCACATGGTCCAGGCCGACCCGGTTGAACGAGTTCTCCAGCGCCAGCACGCCCTGGATCTCGTGGGCCATGACCATGGCATCGAACACCTCGCGCATGACCAGGGGCGCCTCGCCGATGGCCACGCGCTTCTGCGACAGGTGGTCGGTGACCGCCAGGATGCCGCCGAGGTTGTCCGAGGGATGGCCCCACTCCGCCGCCAGCCAGGTGTCGTTGTAGTCCAGCCAGCGGACGACGCAGCCGATATCCCAGGCGGCCTTGACCGGGTCGAGACGGTAGCTGGTGCCGGGTACGCGGGCGCCATGGGGAACGAGGGTGCCCTCGACCAGCGGGCCGAGGTGCTTGGTGCATTCGGGGAAGCGCAGGGCCAGCAGGCCGCAGCCCAGGGTGTCCATCAGGCAATGGCGGGCGGTGTCCAGGGCTTCGGGGGAATCGACTCGGTAGCCGAGCACGTAGTCGGCGAGGGTCTGCAGGACCTGGTCGTAGTCGGGGCGGGTGTTGAGGTCTACGTTTGCGCTCATATACAGCTCCCTTCTGGATTGCCGGGGCCGCTCTGCAGCCCTTTCGCGGCACAAGGCCGCTCCTACAGGGGGAATGCAATCCTCTGTAGGAGCGGCCTTGTGCCGCGAAAGGGCCGCAAAGCGGCCCCAACCAACGAAAGCCGAACGCCACTGATGCCTTAGAAACTATCGCCAGGCACGCGCACCCAGCCCTCCATCAGCACCCGAGCACTTCGGCTCATGATTGCCTTGGTCACGGTCCACTGCCCGTCCACCTGACGCGCCTCGGCCCCGACCCGCAGCGTTCCGGACGGATGGCCGAAACGCACGGCACTTCGTTCTCCGCCACCGGCGGCAAGGTTGACCAGCGTCCCCGGGATCGCTGCGGCAGTGCCAATCGCGACCGCCGCAGTACCCATCATCGCGTGGTGCAGCTTGCCCATCGACAGCGCACGCACCAGCAGGTCGACGTCCTCGGCGGCAACAACCTTGCCACTGGAGGAGGTATAGCCGGTCGGCGCCGCGACGAACGCCACCTTCGGCGTGTGCTGGCGTCCGGCGGCCTGGTCGATGTGCTCGATCAGCCCCATGCGCACCGCGCCATGGGCACGGATGGTCTCGAAACGCTGCAATGCCGCAGCATCGCCATTGATGGCGTCCTGCAGCTCGGTACCGGTATAGCCGATATCGGCGGCATTGACGAAGATGGTCGGGATGCCGGCATTGATCAGGGTCGCCTTGAAGGTGCCGACACCCGGCACCTCGAGGTCGTCGACCAGGTTGCCGGTGGGGAACATCGCCCCGCCGTCACCGTCCTCGTCGGCGGCCGGGTCGAGGAATTCCAGCTGCACCTCGGCGGCTGGGAAGGTCACGCCGTCGAGCTCGAAATCGCCGGTTTCCTGCACCTGGCCGTCGGTGACCGGCACATGGGCGATGATGGTCTTGCCGATATTGGCCTGCCAGATCCGCACGGTGGCGATGCCATTGCGCGGAATGCGCGCGGCATCGACCAGCCCGCTGCTGATGGCGAACGAGCCGACCGCGGCGGACAGGTTGCCGCAGTTGCCGCTCCAGTCGACGAAGGCCTTGTCGATCGAGACCTGGCCGAACAGGTAGTCGACGTCGTGGTCGGGCTTGATGCTCTTGGACAGGATCACTGTCTTGCTGGTGCTGGAGGTGGCGCCGCCCATGCCGTCGATCTGCTTGCCGTACGGGTCGGGGCTGCCGATCACCCGCAGCAGCAGGGCGTCACGGGCCGGGCCAGGAATCTGCGCCTGCTCGGGCAGGTCCTGGAGGCGGAAGAACACGCCTTTGCTGGTGCCGCCACGGAGGTAGGTGGCGGGGATTTTTACTTGGGGTACGTGGGCCATTGTCGTGCTTCCTGATCTTTTCGTTTCGGCGAACATCCCTGGGGCTGCGTTGCAGCCCTTTCGCGGCACAAGGCCGCTCCTACAGGCGAGCGCGTCTCTCTGTAGGAGCGGCCTTGTGCCGCGAAAGGGCCGCAACGCGGCCCCGCTCACTCAGGCCGCGCCTTCCAGGAAGTCCTGGGCAAAGCGCTGCAATACCCCACCCGCCTCGTAGATCGACACCTCTTCGGCGGTATCCAGGCGGCAGGTCACCGGCACCTCGACACGCTCGCCGTTGCGTCGCGTCACCACCAGGGTCAGCGTCGCCCGCGGCGTGCGCTGACCGAGCACGTCATAGGTCTCGCTGCCATCCAGGCCCAGGGTCTTGCGGTCGGTGCCCGGCTTGAACTCCAGCGGCAGCACGCCCATGCCCACCAGGTTGGTGCGGTGGATGCGCTCGAAGCCTTCGGCGACGATCGCCTCGACACCGGCCAGGCGCACGCCCTTGGCTGCCCAGTCACGGGACGAACCCTGGCCGTAGTCGGCACCGGCAACGATGATCAGCGGCTGCTTGCGCTGCATGTAGGTCTCAATGGCCTCCCACATGCGGGTCACCTTGCCTTCCGGCTCGATACGCGCCAGCGAACCCTGCTTCACGCTGCCGTCGTCCTTGCGCACCATCTCGTTGAACAGCTTGGGGTTGGCGAAAGTGGCGCGCTGGGCGGTCAGGTGGTCACCGCGGTGGGTGGCATAGGAGTTGAAGTCCTCCTCTGGCAGGCCCATCTTCGCCAGGTACTCACCCGCGGCGCTGTCGAGCATGATGGCGTTGGACGGCGACAGGTGATCGGTGGTGATGTTGTCCGGCAGCACCGCCAGCGGGCGCATGCCGCGCAAGGTGCGCTCACCGGCCAGGGCGCCTTCCCAGTAAGGCGGGCGGCGAATGTAGGTGCTCATCGGGCGCCAGTCGTACAGCGGCGCGACCTTCGGCCCCTTGTCCTCCTCGATGGTGAACATCGGGATGTACACCTGGCGGAACTGCTCGGGCTTGACCGAGGCGCGCACCACGGCGTCGATCTCTTCATCGCTCGGCCAGATATCCTTCAGACGAATCTCCTTGCCGTCGACCACGCCCAGCACATCCTTCTCGATATCGAAGCGGATGGTGCCGGCGATGGCATAGGCCACCACCAACGGCGGCGAAGCCAGGAACGCCTGCTTGGCGTACGGGTGGATGCGCCCGTCGAAGTTGCGGTTGCCCGACAGCACGGCGGTGGCGTACAGGTCGCGGTCGATGATCTCCTGCTGGATCACCGGGTCCAGCGCGCCGGACATGCCGTTGCAGGTGGTGCAGGCGAAGGCGACGATACCAAAGCCCAGTTGCTCCAGTTCCTGCTCCAGCCCTGCTTCCTTGAGGTACAGCTGCACGGCCTTGGAGCCCGGCGCCAGCGACGACTTGACCCATGGCTTGCGGACCAGGCCGAGCTTGTTGGCGTTGCGCGCCAGCAGGCCGGCGGCGATCACGTTGCGCGGGTTGCTGGTGTTGGTGCAGCTGGTGATGGCGGCGATGATCACCGCGCCATCCGGCATCTGCCCCGGCACTTCTTCCCACTGGCCGGCGATGCCCTTGGCCGCCAGGTCGCTGGTGGCCACCCGGGCGTGCGGGTTGGACGGGCCGGCCATGTTGCGCACCACGCTCGACAGGTCGAAGCTCAGGGTACGCTCGTACTCGGCCTTGGCCAGGCTGTCGGCCCACAGGCCGGTGGCCTTGGCGTAGGTCTCCACCAGCTGCACCTGCTGGTCATCGCGGCCGGTGAGTTTGAGGTAGTCGATGGTCTGCTGGTCGATGGCGAACATCGCCGCAGTGGCGCCGTATTCCGGGGCCATGTTGGAGATGGTGGCGCGGTCGCCCAGGGTCAGCGCGCTGGCGCCGGCACCGTGGAACTCCAGGTATGCGCCGACCACCTTCTGCTTGCGCAGGAACTCGGTGAGCGCCAGCACCAGGTCGGTGGCGGTGATGTTCGGCGCCAGGCGACCGGTCAACTCGACGCCGACGATCTCCGGCAGGCGCATCCACGAGGCGCGGCCGAGCATCACGTTCTCGGCCTCCAGGCCGCCGACGCCGATGGCGATCACACCCAGGGCATCCACGTGCGGGGTGTGGCTGTCGGTGCCGACGCAGGTGTCCGGGTAGGCCACGCCGTGATCGTTGTGGATCACCGGCGACATCTTCTCCAGGTTGATCTGGTGCATGATGCCGTTGCCCGGCTGGATCACGTCGACGTTCTTGAACGCCTGCTTGGTCCAGTTGATGAAGTGGAAGCGGTCTTCATTACGGCGATCCTCGATGGCGCGGTTCTTGTCGAACGCCTGCGGGTCGAAGCCACCGCATTCCACAGCCAGCGAATGGTCGACGATCAGTTGTACCGGCACCACCGGATTGACCGCGGCCGGGTCGCCGCCTTTGTCGGCGATGGCGTCGCGCAGCCCGGCGAGGTCGACCAGGGCGGTCTGGCCAAGGATGTCGTGGCACACCACGCGGGCCGGGAACCAGGGGAAATCGAGGTCGCGCTTGCGCTCGATCAGTTGCTCGAGCGATGCGTCGAGGGTGGCCGGATCGCAGCGACGCACCAGGTTTTCGGCCAGTACGCGGGAGGTATATGGCAAGCCGTCGTAGGCGCCGGGCTTGATCGCCTCGACCGCGGCACGGGCGTCGAAGTAGTCCAGGGCGGTGCCTGGCAGGTTCTTGCGGAATGCGGTGTTCATATCGTTATCGGGCTCGGTCACGGTATGCGGACTGCAGGTCAGGCCACGGGGGGCGCTGCGCGCCCCTTTCGCGGCACAAGGCCGCTCCTACAGATGTTGCGCCGCCCCCTGTAGGAGCGGCCTTGTGCCGCGAAAGGGCTGCAAGGCAGCCCCAGCGGCTTCAGCTCAACGCTGCTCGATCGGCACGAACTGGCGCTGCTCGACGCCGACATACTCGGCGCTCGGGCGGATGATGCGGTTGTTGGCGCGCTGTTCGAACACGTGCGCGGCCCAGCCGGTCAGGCGCGAGCAGACGAAGATCGGGGTGAACAGCTTGGTCGGGATGCCCATGAAGTGGTACGCCGAGGCATGGTAGAAATCGGCGTTGGGGAACAGGCGCTTCTGTTCCCACATGGTCTTGTCGATGGCTTCGGAAACCGGGTACAGCACGGTGTCACCGACTTCGTCGGCGAGTTGCTTGGCCCAGTCCTTGATCACCTCGTTGCGCGGATCGGACTCTTTGTAGATCGCATGGCCAAAGCCCATGATCTTGTCCTTGCGCTCGAGCATGCGCAGCAGCTCGGCGGTGGCCTCCTGCGGGGTCTGGAAGCGCTCGATCAGTTCCATCGCCGCCTCATTGGCGCCGCCGTGCAGCGGGCCGCGCAGCGAGCCGATGGCGGCGGTCACGCAGGAGTACAGGTCGGACAGGGTCGAGGCGCAGACCCGGGCGGTGAAGGTCGAGGCGTTGAACTCGTGCTCGGCGTAGAGGATCAGCGAGACGTTCATCACCTTGACGTGCAGCTCGCTCGGCTTCTTGCCGTGCAGCAGGTGCAGGAAGTGGCCGCCGAGGGTGTCCTCGTCGCTGGTGCAATCGATACGCACGCCGTGGTGGGTGAAGCGGTACCAGTAGCACATCACCGCCGGGAACAGCGCCAGCAGACGGTCGGTCTTCTCGCGCTGGGCGTCGAAGGTCAGTTCCGGCTCCAGGGTGCCGAGCACCGAGCAGCCGGTGCGCATCACGTCCATCGGGTGGGCATCGCGCGGGATGCGCTCCAGCACTTCCTTCAGCGCTTGCGGCAGGTCGCGCAGGCCCTTGAGCTTGTGCTTGTAGTCGGCAAGCTCGGCCTTGCTCGGCAGCTCGCCGTACAGCAGCAGGTAGGCGACTTCCTCGAACTCGGCGCCGGCGGCCAGGTCGCGCACGTCATAGCCGCGGTAGGTCAGGCCGGCGCCGGCCTGGCCGACGGTCGACAGCGCGGTCTGACCGGCCACCTGGCCACGCAGGCCCGCGCCACTGAGTACTTTTGCTTCGGCCATGGTGTTTCTCCTTTCTTGAATTTGTTATCGAAGTCTTTTCTGGCTAATCGGTTTGCCTGTGCCGGCCTCTTCGCGGGTAAACCCGCTCCCACAGGTTTGGCGCAATCTCTGAAACCTGTGGGAGCGGGTTTACCCGCGAAGAGGCCGGCACAGCTATTCATTTACCCTTTTTTCTGCGCGAACAACGCATCGAGGCTCTGCTCGAAGGCGTGGTAGCCGATGGCATCGTAGAGCTCCATGCGGGTCTGCATGGTGTCGATCACGTTCTTCTGGGTGCCGTCGCGGCGCAGCGCGGTGTAGACGTTCTCGGCCGCCTTGTTCATGGCGCGGAAGGCCGACAGCGGGTACAGCACCAGCGACACGTCGACCGAGGCCAGTTCCTCGGTGGTGTACAGCGGCGTGGCGCCGAATTCGGTGATGTTGGCCAGGATCGGCGCCTTCACCCGGTCGGCGAAGGTCTTGTACATCGAAAGCTCGGTGATGGCTTCCGGGAAGATCATGTCGGCGCCGGCCTCGACGCAGGCCGCGGCGCGGTCCAGGGCGGCGTTCAGGCCCTCCACTGCCAGCGCGTCGGTGCGCGCCATGATCACGAAGCTGTCGTCAGTACGGGCGTCGACGGCGGCCTTGATGCGGTCGACCATCTCCTGCTGCGAGACGATCTCCTTGTTCGGGCGGTGGCCGCAACGCTTGGCGCCGACCTGGTCCTCGATATGAATGGCGGCAGCGCCGAACTTGCTCATCGACTTGACGGTGCGGGCGACGTTGAAGGCCGAGGCGCCGAAACCGGTGTCGACATCCACCAGCAGCGGCAGGTCGCACACGTCGGTGATGCGCCGTACGTCGGTGAGCACGTCGTCCAGGCCGCTGATGCCCAGGTCCGGCAGGCCCAGGGAGCCGGCGGCGACACCGCCGCCGGACAGGTAGATGGCCTTGAAGCCGGCGCGCTTGGCCAGCAGGGCGTGGTTGGCGTTGATGGTCCCGACCACCTGCAGCGGATGTTCGGCGGCGACCGCGTCACGGAAACGCTGGCCGGGCGTGCTCTTCACTGTCATGACTCACCTCGTGGGCTATTGTTGTCGGCACCTTGGTAGTGGCGCTCGATATTGCGTTTGGATGCGCCGATGTGGCGACGCATCAGGAGTTCTGCCAGTTCGCCGTCGCGAGCTTCGATGGCATCGAGAATGCGGTGGTGCTCGGCGAAGGCCTGGCGCGGACGGTTGGGCGTGCTGGAGAACTGGATGCGGTACATGCGCACCAGCTGGTACAGCTCGCCGCAGAGCATCTTGTACAGGGTCTGGTTGCCGCTGCCCTGGATGATCCGGTAGTGGAAGTCATAGTCGCCTTCCTGCTGGTAGTAGCCCTGCCCGGCCTGGAACGCGGCGTCGCGCTCGTGGGTGTCGAGCACGTGGCGCAGCTCGTCGATGGCCGCCTGGCTCATGCGCTCGGCGGCCAGTCGGCAGGCCATGCCTTCAAGGGATTCGCGGATTTCGTACAGTTCGATCAGCTCGGCATGGCTGAGCGACACCACCCGGGCGCCGACATGGGGCACGCGCACCAGCAGGCGCTGGCCCTCCAGGCGGTGAATCGCCTCGCGCAGCGGGCCGCGGCTGATGCCGTAGGTGCGCGCCAGCTCCGGCTCGGAGATCTTGCTGCCGGGGGCAATCTCGCCCTTGACGATGGCGGCCTGGATGCGCCGGAAGACGTGCTCCGAGAGGGTCTCGGTATCGTCCTGGGGCAGCGTGGTGGCCGGGGCTGTGTCCAGCATGATTGTCGACACCTTTAAAATCAGTGACGCCAAAACTAGCCAAATAGAGGTGCATAGTCAAAGACAAAAAGAACATTGTCGACAATCGTCTAATAACGAACTTACCCCGCGCTCATGCGGTCAGATCGCGGGCGCGCTGGCGTCAACACACCGGCGTGATAGAATGCCGCGCTCCTTCGGGAGCATGGATAGTGTGTCTGTCATCATTTCATGTTGTTGACAGATCAATGAGGACGCTTGGCCAGTCGCCTTGCCCTGAAACCTGCACAGCACCGCGCCAGGATTATGAGACTCAAACCCGCTTTATTGCTGCTCTGCCTGACCCTGCTGCCGGCGCTCGCGCCCGCGGCCGAAAAGACCGTGTACGGCCTGAACGAATACGCCCGCCTGGGCGACCTTGACCTGGAAGTGGCGGCCAAGCTCGACACCGGCGCCAAGACCGCCTCGCTCAGCGCCCGCGACATCAAGCGTTTCAAGCGCAACGGCGAGAGCTGGGTGCGCTTCTACCTGGCCATCGACGCCGCGCACAAGCACCCCATCGAACGCCCCCTGGCCCGCGTCAGCAAGATCAAGCGCCGCGCCGGGGACTATGATGCCGACTCGGGCAAGGCCTACACTGCCCGCCCGGTCATCGAACTCGACATCTGCATGGGCCAGACACGACGCACCATCGAGGTCAACCTCACCGACCGCAGCGCTTTCCAGTTCCCGTTGCTGATCGGTTCCGAGGCCCTCAAGCACTTCGGTGCGCTGGTCGACCCAAGCCTTAAATACGCGGCCGGCAAACCTGCCTGCGCCACCGAAGCTCCCAAAGCAGAGTAATTCCGATGCGCTCTCTTACCCTCCATCTGAAAGTCCTGATCACCGTCCTGGTAGTGCTGGGCATCGCGATCACGGCCTACCAGATCTTCGCCCTCGGCATCCCGGTGACCGAGGACGAGACCGACGACCTGTGGAACATCGACGCCAAGGTCGAGTTCGTCGCCAGCGCCAAGGATCCGGTCAAGGTGCAGATGTTCGTGCCCCCGCTGAACCGTGACTACGTGAGCCTCAACGAGAGCTTCATCTCCAACAACTACGGGGTCAGCGTCAACCGCGCCGACGGCAACCGCAAGGTGACCTGGTCGGCCCGTCGCGCCAGCGGCAACCAGACCCTCTACTACCGCTTGGTGCTGACCAAGCGCTACAGCAACGAAAAAGCCAAGATCAAGGGCCCGACCTTCCGCGACAGCCTGGCCGTCGAGGGCCCTGAGAAGATCGCCGCCGAAGCGCTGATGGCACCGATCCGCCAGCACTCGGCCGACGTCGAGACCTTCGTCAGCGAGACCATCAAGCGGGTCAACAATGCCAGCGACGACAACGCCAAGCTGCTGCTGGCCGGCGACAATTCGCCCATGAAAAAAGCCCAGGTCATCGACCTGCTGCTGTCCATTGCCCACGTGCCACTGGAGAAGGTCCACACCATCCGCCTGGTGGCCGACACCCCGCAGAGCCCCGAACTGTGGCTGCGCAGCTTCAATGGCAACGACTGGCTGTACTTCAACCCGGAGACCGGCGAGCAGGGCCTGCCCAGTGACCGCCTGCTGTGGTGGACCGGCGACGACAACCTGATCACCGTCGATGGTGGCAAGAAAGCCAACGTCACCTTCAGCATGAACAACAGCGAGATGAACGCCATCCGCCTGGCCAAGCTGACCGACGAGAACACCGACGCCGACTTCCTCGAATACTCGCTGTACGGCTTGCCGCTGCAGACCCAGCAGACCTTCATGATCATGGTGATGATCCCGATCGGCGTACTGGTGATCCTGGTGCTGCGCAACCTGATCGGCATCCAGACCCTGGGTACCTTCACCCCGGTACTGATCGCCCTGGCCTTCCGCGAGACCCAGCTGGGCTTCGGCATCATCCTGTTCACGGTGATCACCGCCCTGGGCCTGTCGTTACGCTCGTACCTGGAACACCTGAAACTGCAAATGCTGCCACGCCTGTCGGTGGTGCTGACCTTCGTCGTGGTGCTGATCGCGGCCATCAGCCTGTTCAGCCACAAGCTGGGCCTGGAGCGCGGCCTGTCGGTGGCACTGTTCCCGATGGTGATCCTGACCATGACCATCGAGCGCCTGTCGATCACCTGGGAAGAGCGTGGCGGCGGCCATGCCATGAAAGTGGCCGTCGGCACCCTGTTCGCCGCCTCTATCGCGCACCTGCTGATGACCGTGCCGGAAGCGGTGTACTTCGTCTTCACCTTCCCGGCGGTGCTGCTGATCCTGGTGGGCTTCATGCTGGCGATGGGTCGCTACCGCGGCTACCGCCTGACCGAGCTCGTGCGCTTCAAGGCATTCCTGAAGAAGGCTGACGCCTGATGTTTGGCCTGATCAAGACGTGGAAAGCCCTGGAGGCCCGGGGCATCATGGGTATCAACCGGCGCAACGCGGACTACGTGTTGAAGTACAACAAGCGCCACCTGTACCCGATCGTCGACGACAAGATCATCACCAAGGAGCGCGCCCTGGCGGCCGGCATCCATGTGCCGGAGATGTACGGCATCATCGAAACCGAGAAGCAGATCGAGAAACTCGACGAGATCATCGGCGGACGCAGCGACTTCGTCATCAAGCCGGCCCAGGGCGCCGGCGGTGACGGTATCCTGGTGATCGCCGACCGCTTCGAGGACCGCTACCGCACGGTCTCGGGCAAGATCATCAGCCACGAGGAAATCGAGCACCAGATCTCCAGCATCCTCACCGGCCTGTACTCGCTGGGCGGGCACCGCGACCGCGCGCTGATCGAGTACCGGGTCACCCCGGACCAGATCTTCAAGAGCATCAGCTACGAAGGCGTGCCGGACATCCGCATCATCGTGCTGATGGGCTACCCGGTGATGGCCATGCTGCGCCTGCCGACCCGCCAGTCCGGCGGCAAGGCCAACCTGCACCAAGGCGCCATCGGCGTGGGCGTGGACCTGGCCACCGGCCTGACCCTGCGCGGCACCTGGCTGAACAAGATCATCAGCAAGCACCCGGACACCACCAACGCGGTGGACGGCGTGCAACTGCCGAACTGGGACGGTTTCATGAATCTCGCCGCCAGCTGCTACGAGCTGTGCGGCCTGGGCTACATCGGCGTGGACATGGTCCTGGACCAGGACAAGGGCCCGCTGATCCTCGAGCTCAACGCCCGCCCCGGCCTGAACATCCAGATCGCCAACGACTGCGGCCTGACCCAGCGCACCCACGCCATCGAGGCGCACCTGGAGATGTTGGCCAAGGAAGGTCGCAGCGAGGATGCCGAGCAGCGCGTGAAGGTCTCGCAAGGGCTGTTCGGGCACGTCAACCCACTGTAACCGCGCTCCATGTAGGAGCGGCCTTGTGCCGCGAAAGGGCCGCAAAGCGGCCCCGACAATCTCTGCATCAACGCGGAAATCCCGGGGGCTGCCTTGCAGCCCTTTCGCGGCACAAGGCCGCTCCTACAGGGGGAATGCGCAGATCCAGATGGCGAATGTCGCTGCCAGCGCTAGGCGCATTCCCCCCACGGGTCTACAATCGCCCACCTCGCTTGTTCATCGCCGTCCATCCTGATGCCGACCTGTACGCTCCACCCCCTGCCCTACCAGCCCGACCCTGCCTTCTACTTCGAACGCCTGCGCCGCGCGCCCGGCGCGACCCTGCTCGACAGCGCCCGCCCAGGCGCCGAACGCGGCCGCTACGACCTGCTCAGCGCCTGGCCGTTGCAGCAGTTGCAGGCACACCCCGACGAAGACGGCCGCGACTACCTGCAGCGCCTGCGCCAGGCCCTGGCCGACCTGGGGACGGCACAACTGCCCGAGGGCATCGAGCTGCCGTTCGCCGGCGGCCTGATCGGCTACCTGAGCTACGACTTCGGCCGGCGCCTGGAGCAGTTGCCGACGCATGCGGTCGACGACCTTCGCCTGCCCGACGCCCGGCTGGGGCTGTATGCCTGGGCACTGGTGTCCGACCATCGGCTGTGCAGCAGCCAGCTGGTGTTCCACCCAAGCCTGCCCGAGGACGAGCGGCAACGGCTCATCACGTTGTTCGAGGCCAGCACCCTGGGCGATAGCGGTGACTTCCACCTGCTCGCGCCGATGACCGGTGATTTTCGCCCCGAGCAATACCGGGCGGCGTTCGACCAGGTGCAGCGCTACATCCAGGCCGGCGACTGCTACCAGATCAACCTCACCCAGCGCTTTCGCGCACCCTGCCAGGGCGACCCGTGGCACGCCTACCAGGCCCTGCGCGCCGCCTGCCCGACGCCGTTTTCCGGCTACCAGCAGCTGGATGAAGGCACGGCGCTGCTGAGTTTCTCCCCCGAACGCTTCATCCGCGTCAGCCAGGGCGCGGTCGAGACCCGCCCGATCAAAGGCACCCGCCCACGCGCCGCCGACCCGGCCGAGGACGCGCGCAACGCCGCCGAGCTGCTGGCCAGCCCCAAGGACCGCTCGGAAAACCTGATGATCGTCGACCTGCTGCGCAACGACATCGGCCGTACCTGCCAGACCGGCTCGGTGAAGGTGCCGGAGCTGTTCAGCCTGGAGAGCTACCCCAACGTTCATCACCTGGTCAGCAGCGTGGTCGGCCGCCTGGCCGCCGACAAGGACGCCCTGGACCTGATCGGCGGCAGCTTCCCCGGCGGCTCGATCACCGGCGCCCCGAAGATCCGCGCCATGCAGATCATCGACGAGCTGGAGCCGGCGCGCCGGGCGCTGTACTGCGGCTCGCTGCTGTATGTCGATGTGCGCGGCGAGATGGACAGTTCCATCGCCATCCGCAGCCTGCTGGTCAAGGATGGCCAGGTCAGTTGCTGGGGTGGCGGCGCGGTGGTGGCCGACTCGGACTGGCAGGCCGAATATGAAGAGTCGATCGCCAAGGTGCGAGTGCTGATGGAAACGCTGCAGGCCCTGTGATCGGCGGCGCCTGCTTCGCGGGCAAGCCCGCGCCCACAAGGCCTGCGCCACTGCCGGGATCACTCGACACCTGTGGGAGCGGGTTTACCCGCGAAAGGGCCCGCGCAGGCAGCACAAACCCTTGAGATAAACGTCTGCCCCGCCATTTTTTGTTACCATCTGACCACTACGAGCGCACAGCGCCACTCAACCGATGGAAACCGCCTGATGAGCCAACCCTTCGACGTCGCCGCCCTGGCCGCGACCTACGCCAGCAAGTCCCCGCAGGAGATCCTCAAGCTCGCCTTCGAGCATTTTGGCGATGACCTGTGGATCTCCTTCAGCGGCGCCGAGGATGTGGTGCTGGTGGACATGGCCTGGAAGCTGAACAAGCAGGTCAAGGTGTTCAGCCTCGACACCGGCCGCCTGCACCCGGAGACCTACCGGTTCATCGACCAGGTGCGCGAGCAGTACAACCTGCCCATCGAGATCCTCAGCCCGGATCGCGACAAGCTCGACCCGTTCGTCAAGGAAAAAGGCCTGTTCAGCTTCTACAAGGACGGCCACGGCGAGTGCTGCGGCATCCGCAAGATCGAACCGCTGCGCCGCAAGCTGGCCACCGTCAGCGCCTGGGCCACCGGCCAGCGCCGCGACCAGAGCCCCGGCACCCGCAGCCAGGTGGCGGCGCTGGAGATCGACAGCGCCTTCTCCACCCCGGAGCGCACCCTGTACAAGTTCAACCCGCTGGCGCAGATGACCAGCGAGGAAGTCTGGGGCTACATCCGCATGCTCGAGCTGCCCTACAACAGCCTGCACGAGCGCGGTTTCATCAGCATCGGCTGCGAGCCCTGCACCCGCCCGGTGCTGCCGAACCAGCACGAGCGCGAAGGGCGTTGGTGGTGGGAAGAGTCGACGCAGAAGGAGTGCGGGTTGCACGCCGGCAACCTGATCAGCAAGGCTTGAAATAGCTGGGGCCGCTTCGCGCCCCTTTCGCGGCACAAGGCCGCTCCTACAGAGGGTTACGTTTCCCTTGTAGGAGCGGCCTTGTGCCGCGAAAGGGCCGCAAAGCGGCCCCAGCTATTTCAGATCAGTGCACCGGCAGCTCGACCCCTTCGAACAGCTCTTCGAGCTCCTGCTTGTTATGGCACTGGATCGCCTTGGCCATCACCTCACGGGTCAGGTGCGGCGCGAACTTCTCGATGAAGTCGCACATGAAGCCGCGCAGGAAGGTGCCGCGACGGAAGCCGATCTTGGTGATACTGGCCTCGAACAGCTCGCTGGCGTCCAGGCACACCAAATCGCTGTCGAGCTTCGGGTCGACCGCCATCTTGGCCACGATGCCCACGCCCAGGCCCAGGCGCACATAGGTCTTGATCACGTCGGCGTCGGCGGCGGTGAATACCACCTTCGGCGTCAGGCCACGGTGATTGAACGCTTCGTCGAGCTTGGAACGGCCGGTGAAGCCGAACACGTAGGTGACGATCGGGTACTCGGCCACCGCTTCCAAGGTCAGCTTCGGCAGCTTGGTCAGCGGATGCCCCTGGGGCACCACCACGCAGCGGTTCCACTTGTAGCACGGCATCATGATCAGGTCGCCGAACAGCTCCAGTGCCTCGGTGGCGATGGCGAAGTCGACGGTACCGTCGGCCGCCATCTCGGCGATCTGCATCGGCGAACCCTGGTGCATGTGCAGGGCGACTTCCGGGTACTGCTTGATGAAGTTGCTGATCACCGGCGGCAGCGCGTAGCGCGCCTGGGTGTGGGTGGTGGCGATCGACAGGGTGCCCTTCTTCTCGTTGGAGAATTCCTGGGCGATCTGCTTGATGCTTTCGACCTTGCGCAGGATCTCGCCGGCGGTATTGATGATGCGCTCGCCCGCCGGGGTGACGCGGGTCAGATGCTTGCCGCTGCGGGCGAAGACCTCGACGCCCAGCTCGTCCTCGAGCAGGCGGATCTGCTTGCTGATACCCGGTTGGGAGGTGTACAGGCTCTGCGCCGTCGCGGAAACGTTGAGGTCATGGTGCGCCACTTCCCAGATGTAGCGCAGTTGCTGAAGCTTCATAGATATCCCTCAAAGGCGGTAGGTCACCGGCGCGCCGGCAGCGACGAGTTATAACTATATTAGTGGCTTGAGAAATAAATCTAGAACTATTTTGTTACGTTCGCTGGAAAAAGTCCTACCGCTAGGTTCACGATTTCCTACGTCCAAGATGGTGAGCCAACGGCACCATGTACACCGGCACCGGTGACAGTTGCAGCAGCCGCACCGCCGTGCGGCCGATCGGCACATCCACCCCCGCGCCGGCGCTGTGGCTGCCGAAGATCAGCAGGTCGACCGACAACCGCTGGGCCTGCTCGAGGATCACCTGGGCCGGATCGCCCTGGCGCACCCGCACCGCGCGGATCAATGCCAGATCAGCCGGCTCGGTCATCTCGTCGCGAAAGTTCTCCAGCACCCGCTGCTCGATATTGGCCATGACCGTGTTGACGCCCTCGCTGTGCAGCGCATCGAGGGTCTGCTCATCGAGGTAGCTCTGCAGCAACGATTCGGCGAACTGGCCCATGGGCTCCACGGCATGAATCACATACAGCTCTGCGTTGAAGGTCCGCGCCAGGGCCAGGGCGTGCTGCATGATGAAGGGCGCATAGACACCGAGGTCAGTGGCAAACAGCATGGAACGGATCATTCGACCTCCTCGACTGCCGCGACGGCAGAGCAAGCTTGAGCTTAGCAGCGCCATCGGCGGTCGCCTGGCCGTCCGGCGCACAGCCGCCGCGGGCTTCAGGCCTGCTGATTGCGCCGGTCGATGAACGCCAGGGCCTGGTACAACGCCTCCATGCGCGGCAACGCGCAACCGGCCGCGCGGGCCCGGGCCAGGGGCTCGGCATAGATCGCCTGCAGCTCCAGCGGCCGCTGCTGGACATGGTCGTGGTACATGCTCGGCCAGTAGTCCGGCATCTTCTCGGTGATTCGGAACAGGTGCTCGGCATAGCCCGCCGGCAGCTCGCGGCCACTGGCCTTGGCGCCCGCCACCACTTCGGCCATCAACGCCTGGATCAGCGCGCGGCTGTCGGCATCGCCCATCAAGGGCGTGGTGCTGGCTTGCAGCAACACCGAAAGACCGTTGTAGGGCACGTTCCACACCAGCTTCTGCCAGCGCGCCTGGTCGAGATCGGCCATGGCCTGGGAGTCGATGCCCGCGGCCCGGAACAGCCCGGCGCCCTCCTCCACCACGGCAGCCCCGCCGTCCTGCGCAGGACCACTGTGATAGCCCAGGTTCACCGCGCCCAGCGACTGGTGGCGGATAACACCGAGGCCCTCGCGATTGACGCAGATGAAGCACAGGCCGCCGAGCAGGTGCAGGTCCGGGCGCAAGGCCGGGCGCAACTGCTCCTCGACGCCAAGGCCGTTCTGCAGCAACACCACCCGGGCATCGGGCGCCGCGGCCTGCACGATCAAGGGCGCCAGCTCCGCGTTGCTGGTGGCCTTGGCACCCACCAGCAGCCAGTCGCAGGGCGGCATGTCGGCGGCAGAGGCGTAGGCCTGCACCGGCATGTGCACCTGGCCATGCACCGCGCTGTCCAGGCGCAGCCCCTGCTCGCGCACGGCCAGGTATTCGCTGCGCAACAGAAAGTGCACGTCGAAGCCGGCGCGGGCCAGCATCAGGCCGTAGAATCCACCGATTGCGCCGCTGCCGATGATGCCGATGCGGGGATTGCCAATGCGAGGGTCGAGGGACGCCATGCCGTGCTCCTGAGCGAGAGTCATTGTTGTGGGTCAGCCACTATACCCGCGTGCCGGCCATCGCGATCAAATCCTCCCAGCCGACATCGAACCGCCCGCAAACGCCACCCGATGGGCAAAAACCCCGTATCGACGGGCCCCAGCCCATTGTCGCGCCCCCGCTAACGCGCTAAGGTTCGGCCTCCCCGCTGCGAATAATCTGCTGCTGGGCCGCACGGGGATCGCTGGCGGCCGGCACCCGTGACCTGACGAGTAACACGATGGCTGATTTACCGATCGATGACCTTAACGTTGCCTCCAACGAGACCTTGATCACCCCCGATCAGCTCAAGAAGGAAATCCCCCTCAGCGCCAAGGCCCTGCAGACCGTGACTGCCGGCCGTGAAGTGGTGCGCAACATCCTCGACGGCAAGGATCATCGCCTGTTCGTGGTGGTCGGCCCCTGCTCGATCCACGACATCAAGGCCGCCCACGAGTACGCCGAGCGCCTGAAGGTGCTGGCCGAGGAAGTCTCCGACACCCTGTACCTGGTCATGCGCGTGTACTTCGAGAAGCCGCGGACCACCGTCGGCTGGAAAGGCCTGATCAATGACCCGTACCTGGACGACTCGTTCAAGATCCAGGACGGCCTGCACATCGGTCGCCAACTGCTGCTGGACCTGGCCGAGAAGGGCCTGCCCACCGCCACCGAAGCGCTCGACCCGATCTCCCCGCAGTACCTGCAGGACCTGATCAGCTGGTCGGCCATCGGCGCCCGCACCACCGAATCCCAGACCCACCGCGAGATGGCCTCGGGCCTGTCCTCGGCGGTCGGCTTCAAGAACGGCACCGATGGCGGCCTGACCGTGGCCATCAACGCCCTGCAGTCGGTGTCCAAGCCGCACCGATTCCTGGGCATCAACCAGGAAGGCGGCGTGTCCATCGTCACCACCAAGGGCAACGCCTATGGCCACGTGGTGCTGCGCGGCGGCAACGGCAAGCCCAACTACGATTCGGTCAGCGTCGCCCTGTGCGAGCAGGACCTGGTCAAGGCCAAGATCAAGCCCAACATCATGGTCGACTGCAGCCACGCCAACTCCAACAAGGACCCGGCCCTGCAGCCGCTGGTCATGGAGAACGTCGCCAACCAGATCCTCGAAGGCAACCAGTCGATCATCGGCCTGATGGTCGAGAGCCACCTGAACTGGGGCTGCCAGGCGATTCCGAAAAACCTCGACGAACTGCAGTACGGCGTGTCCGTCACCGATGCCTGCATCGACTGGGCGGCCACCGAGAAGACCCTGCGCAGCATGCATGCCAAGCTCAAGGATGTACTGCCCAAGCGCCAGCGCGGCTAAAAGACGTGCAAACGAAAACGCCGGGCAATGCCCGGCGTTTTCATGTGTGCCGTGTCAGGCCTTGCTCGAATGCCGCTGCTGACGCTCCATGTAGCGCTCGACGTAGGAGCAGGACGGGATCACCGTGTAGCCCATCTGCTCGGCGTACTCCAGCGCCCTCTCGGTGAGCGCGGCGGCGATCCCGCGACCGCGCAGGGCGTTGGGGACGAAGGTGCGATAGATGTCCAGCGTCTGCTTGCCCAGGTCCATGTACGTCAGATAGGCCCGGTGACCGTCCACGGTGGTCTCGAACTGATGACCGGCCTGGTCATGGTGGATGGTCAGCGTTTCGCTCATCACTACTCCTCGCAGGTCTTGTCGGCAGACCCTTACCTTACCGATATGGTTTATCCGGCGGAGGAACCTCCAGGCTTTGCGCGAAAAGTGCCTGCGCGACGATCATGCTGCGTTGAAAACAGGCTCGGAATGCTCATTTACAACCCGTAAAGTCGAGCGCGACTCCGATCGTTCCTCGCCTGTTTTCGCCTTGCCTGATCGCCGCTCGGCGACTTTTCGCACAAAGCCTACGCCACCTGTTGCCCCTTCGACAGCAGCGCGACCGGGATCGTTCTGCATCGATGGCCCCCTCAAATAGTAGGCGGCACCAGCGAGAATGCTCAAGCTGTGCAGAATGAAAATGCTGACAGCCATCCGCCCGAGGCCCGGCAACAGCAACCGGATGTTCAAGGGCTAAGACGCCGGTCGACAGTTAAAGTCACCCTTAGTTCAACAAAAAAGTTCCTGTACTACAATCGCTTGCGAAGGCTGGCCAGGATTTTCACACTTTGTTTACAAACCCCGTCGCCGGGGCCGTCCACAGCATTTTTTTTGCAGTTCTTGCGCTCAGTCAGTTTACTTACTACAAGTAATGGGTACTATGTACGCCGGCCAGTTTCTCTTTTCCGAGAGATGGCTATTTAATAGAAAGTCCTTGAAGGGGAACACGATGAACAACGTTCTGAAATTCTCTGCTCTGGCTCTGGCCGCAGTTCTGGCTACCGGTTGCAGCAGCGTATCCAAAGAAACCGAAGCTCGCCTGACTGCTACCGAAGACGCAGCAGCTCGCGCCCAGGCTCGTGCAGACGAAGCCTACCGCAAAGCTGACGACGCTCTGGCAGCTGCTCAGAAGGCTCAGCAGACCGCTGACGAAGCCAACGAGCGCGCTCTGCGTATGCTGGACAAAGCCAGCCGCAAGTAATAATCCTCACGGATTGTTATGGAGCCGACCCACTTGTGGGTCGGCTTTTTTATTGCCTGCAAAAAAGCCAGGTGATGCCGCCCAAACAACTGGGGCCGCCTGGCGACCCACCCCGGGACAAGCCTATGCCTAAAGGCATGGCGTTTACCGTACCTGTAGGAGCGGGCTTGTCCCGCGATGGGCCGCAAGGCGGCCCCAAAGTGCCCCGCTAGTTGCCAGCGGGCAATCGCTTACTGCAGTTCTGGCGGAATGCTCGACACCATCGGCGCGCTTGCACCATTGGTTGGCACGGCGATCTCGACCGGCATGCCGTCTTCGGCCGCCACCACATCGCGAACCATGTCCCAGTTCATGCGCAAGTTGTTGGCCAGGTCTTCACGCTTGAGCAACGCATTGATGACCGCGGTGTGCTTGTCGACCACCGACGGATTGCCGTGGTCGTCCAGCGGTGTATGCGCCTCGAGATAGACCTTGCCGGCACTGATGCCGAACTTGTACGGCTCGTTGATGATGCGCACCGGGGTACCCACCGGAACCATCTTCGACAAGGTCAGCACGTTGTTGTTGAGCATGCGGAAGCAACCGTGACTGGTGCGCATGCCGATGCCGAACTTCTTGTTCGAGCCGTGGATCAGGTAGCCCGGTACACCCAGGGTGAACTTGAACGGCCCCAGCGGATTGTCCGGCCCTGCTGGCACCACCGTCGGCAGGATGTCGCCATCGGCGGCGTGCTCGGCGCGAATCGAGGCTGGCGGGGTCCAGGTCGGGTTCGGCGTCTTGGCGGTAATCTTGGTGTTGGCGATCGGCGAACCCCAGCCCTCGCGACCAATACCCAGCGGGAAGGTGTGCACCACGTTCTGCCCTTTCGGGTAGTAGTACAGGCGATATTCGGCCAGGTTGATGACGATGCCTTCACGCGGGCCCGGCGGCAGGATGTAGCGGGTCGGCAGGACGATTTCGGTACCGGCGCCCGGCAGCCAGGGGTCGACGCCCGGGTTGGCGGCTATCATCTCGAGGTAGCCGAGGTCGTTGGCGGTGCCGATGTCGGCGAAGGTGTCCTCGTACTTGGCCTTGATGGTATGGACCTGGCCGACGACGTCTTCACCGGGAGCTGGCAACGGCAGTTCCAGCGCAACAGCGGGGCCTGTCGCCAGCAGGGCGGCCAGGGTCAGGCTACGGGTGACGGCGGGAAAGCGCGGCAACATCCGGGAAATCCTTCGAAAGATCAGTCAAGACAACGATTGTACACCCGCGCCCAAACGAGCGGGAGGCGCAAGCGTTTCAGATGATGAAAGGCGCTCAGAGTTCCGGCCACACCGGGCGCATGCCGCGCCGCTGGGCATCGAGGATCGCCCGGCACAGCGGGCACAGGCGCTCGTCGCGGTAGATCGCCCGCTCCACACCCGACCAGCGCGGCTGCGCCGGGAGCAGGCCACCGCACAAGGTACGGTCGACCGGCACGCCCAGCTCGAGCTGGCGGGCGGCCAGGTGGATGCGCACTTCCTGGCAGGCAAACAGGTCGAGCTGCTCATCGGGCTCGATCAGTTGATAGGCGTACAGGGACCAGGCGGGGCGCGGCATCGGGGGCACTCGAAACGGGGGGCGCAACATTAGCCGAAAGCGGCCCCCGATAAAAGCGTCACAGCAAGGGTTTTATCGCCGGCCAGGCATTTTCCAGCAGGCGCTGCTGGGCGGTCGCAGCCGGGTGGATGCCATCGGCCTGCATCAGCTCCGGCACCCCGCCCACGCCTTCGAGGAAGAACGGCACCAGCGGCACCTTTTTATCGGCGGCCAGCTGTTCATAGACCTGGGCGAATGCCGTGGTGTAGCGCACGCCATAGTTCGGCGGCAGGCGCATGCCCAGCAGCACCACCTTGGCACCGGCCTGGCGAGACTGATCGATCATCGCGGCAAGATTCTGTTGCAATTGTTGCGGCGGCTGGCCGCGCAGGCCATCGTTGCCTCCCAGCTCCAGCACCACCAGGTCCGGCTTGTGCGCCGCAAGCAGCGCCGGCAGCCGCGCCTGGCCACCTGCGCTGGTGTCGCCACTGATCGAGGCATTGACCACCTGGTCGTCGAAACCCTCTTTCTTCAACTGCTGTTGCAGCAGGTTGACCCACCCCTGGCGGGTATCCAGGCCAAAACCGGCGCTGATACTATCGCCGACAACCAGCAGCGTTCCCGCCGCCGCGCCCTGGGCCAGGCAACACAGGGCCAGGCCGGCACTCAACCACCACATTCGCATCGGATTCTCCATGGGCCCCAGCATTCTCGTTGCGCAGAACCTTAGCAAAGTGGTCCCCAGCGCGGAAGGCGACCTGACCATCCTCCACGCCCTCTCCCTCGACCTCGCCCAGGGCGACAGCCTGGCCATCGTCGGCGCCTCCGGCTCCGGCAAGTCCACGCTGCTGGGGCTGCTCGCCGGGCTCGACCGGCCCAGCGCCGGCAAGGTGATCCTCGCCGGCCACGACCTCGGCCTCCTCGACGAGGACCAGCGTGCCCGGGTGCGCGCCGAGCACGTGGGCTTCGTGTTCCAGTCGTTCCAGTTGCTCGACAGCCTCAACTCCCTGGAGAACGTCATGCTGCCGCTGGAGCTGGACGGTCGGCGCGATGCCCGCGAACACGCCCGCGACCTGCTCGAGCGGGTCGGCCTGGGCAAGCGCTTGAGCCATACCCCGCGCCAGCTCTCCGGCGGCGAGCAGCAGCGGGTGGCAATCGCCCGCGCCTTCGCCGCGCAGCCGGCGGTGCTGTTCGCCGACGAGCCCACCGGCAACCTCGACAGCCACACCGGCGAGCGCATCAGCGACCTGTTGTTCGAGCTGAACCAGGAGCGCGGCACCACCCTGGTGCTGGTGACCCACGACGAGCGCCTGGCCAAGCGCTGCCGTCGCCTGATCCGTCTGGATGCCGGTCGCCTGGTGGCGCCCCTGGAGCCCTGATGACCCGCCTATCGTTCCCGCGACTGTGTGTCCTGGCCCTGCGCCAGTTGCTGCGCGATGCCCGCGCCAGCGAAGTACGCGTGCTGTTCTTCGCCTTGCTGGTGGCGGTGGCGGCCAGTACCGCCATCGGCTACTTTGGCGCCCGCCTCAACGGCGCCATGCAGTTGCGCGCCAGCGAGTTCCTCGGCGCCGACCTGGTCCTGCAGGGCAGCGCCCCGCCCAGCGCGCAGCAGATCGCCGACGGCACGGCGCTGGGCCTGAGCCATGCGCGGGTGGTGGAATTCACCAGCGTGGTCGGCGCCGACAACGGCATCCAGCTGTCCAGCATCAAGGCCGCCGACCCCGCCTACCCCCTGCGCGGCCAGTTGCGCAGCGCGGCGGCGCCCTACGCCGAGGAAACACCTGGTGGCGGCCCCGCGCCGGGCGAAGCCTGGGTCGAGCCGCGCCTGCTCGCGGCGCTGGGCCTGGCCATCGGCGACAGCATCGACGTGGGCATGAAGACCCTGCGCATGAGCCGCGTGCTGACCTACGAGCCCGACCGCGCCAACAATTTCTACAGCCTGACGCCACGGGTGCTGATGAACCTCGCCGACCTCGACGCCACGGGGGTGATCCAGCCCGGCAGCCGGGTCAGCTACCGCGACCTGTGGCGCGGCGATATCGATGCCCTGCAACAGTACCGGCAGACAGCGGAACAAAGCCTGGCAGCCAATCAGCGCCTGCTCGACACCCGCGACGGCAACCGGCAGATCGGCGGCGCCCTGGGCAAGGCCGAGCGCTACCTGAACATGGCCAGCCTGGTGGCGGTGCTGCTGGCTGGCGTCGCCGTGGCCCTGTCGGCCAGCCGCTACGCCGCGCGGCGCCTGGACGCCAGCGCCCTGTTGCGCTGCCTGGGACTATCCCGGCACCAGGCCCTCGGCCTCTACAGCCTGCAACTGGCCATGCTCGGCGTCGTCGCCGCGCTGGCCGGCGCCCTGCTCGGCTGGCTGGCGCAGCTGGGGCTGTTCCGCCTGCTCGAAGGCCTGCTGCCCAGCCAGGTGCCACCCGGCGGACTCACCCCGGCGCTGGCCGGCATCGGCACCGGGCTGGTGGCCCTGGCCGGCTTCGCCCTGCCGCCGCTGGCGGCCCTTGGTCGCGTGCCGCCGCTGCGTGTGCTGCGCCGCGACCTGCTGCCGCTGCCACCGAGCAGCTGGCTGGTGTATGGCGCCGCCCTGCTCGCCCTGGGTCTGATCATGTGGCGCCTGAGCCTGGACCTGCTGCTGACCTTCGCCCTGCTCGGCGGCGGGCTGATCGCCGCCTTGCTGCTGGGTGGATTGCTGTTGCTCGGCCTGCGCAGCCTGCGCCGGTTGCTGGGCGGCGCACCGCTGGCCTGGCGCCTGGGGCTCGGGCAACTGCTACGCCACCCGCTGGCCGCCGCCGGCCAGGCCCTGGCCTTCGGCCTGATCCTCCTGGCGATGGGCCTGGTCGCCCTGCTGCGCGCGGAACTGCTCGACACCTGGCAGGCGCAGTTGCCCAAGGATGCGCCCAACCATTTCGCCCTGAACATCCTGCCCGACGAGCGCCAGCCGTTCGCCGAGCGCCTGGCCCAGATCAACGCCAGCGCCGCGCCGCTGTACCCGGTGATTCCCGGCCGCCTGACCCATATCAACGAGCAGCCGGTGCGCCAGCTGGTCAGCAAGGAGTCCACCGGCGAGCGCGCCATCCAGCGCGATCTCAGCCTGACCTGGGCCGCCGAACTGCCCCAGGGCAATGCCCTGAGCGCCGGCCAATGGTGGCAGCAGGCGCCCGCCGGTGATGAAGTCCCCGGGGTTTCCGTGGAAGCGGAGCTGGCGCAGAGCCTGCACCTGCAACTAGGCGACCTGCTGACCTTCGACATCGGCGGCCAGCAGCGCCAGGCCCGGGTCAGCAGCCTGCGCAGCGTGCACTGGGACAGCTTCCAGCCCAACTTCTACATGATCTTCCAGCCGGGCACCCTGCAAGGCCTGCCCACCACCTACCTCACCAGCTTCTACCTGGCGCCGGGCCACGACCAGGAGATCGTCGCCCTGTCCCGGGCCTTCCCGGCGGTGACCGTGCTGCAGGTCGACGCGCTGCTGGCGCAGCTGCGCAGCATCCTCGCCCAGGTCACCCTGGCGGTGGAGTATGTGCTGCTGTTCGTGCTGGCGGCGGGGCTGGCGGTGCTGTTTGCCGGCCTGCAGGCGACCCTCGACGAGCGCATCCGCCAGGGTGCCCTGCTGCGGGCGCTGGGGGCGGCGCGCCCGTTGCTGGTCAAGGCGCGGCGCATCGAGTTCGGCCTGCTCGGCGCGGCCAGCGGTGTGCTGGCGGCACTGGGATGCGAGCTGATCACCTGGGCGCTGTACCGCTACGCCTTCGACCTGCACTGGGCACCGCATCCGTGGCTGCTGGCGCTGCCGCTGGCCGGGGCGGTGCTGGTGGGCGCAGCCGGGGTGATCGGCACGCGTCGCGCGCTCAATGCCAGCCCGTTGGCGGTGTTGCGCGAGGGGTGAATATTCGGAGGCTTACGCTTCCCCCTGTAGGAGCGGCCTCGCGCCGCGAAAGGGCTGCGTAGCGGCCCCAGCGATCGTTGCCTTGATGCTGATATCCCGGGGCCGCTTCGCAGCCCTTTCGCGGCGCAAGGCCGCTCCTACAGGAGTCGCCAGCTAGAGGTTGTAGCGGATGCTGTTCACATACCAGGTCGCCTCGCCCGTGGGCGTGTGCACCAGCACTTCGTCACCCTCCCCCTTCTTTAGCAGGGCCCGGGCCATTGGTGAGTCGATGGAGATGTAGTCGTTGCGCCCGTGGATCTCGTCATAGCCAACGATGCGAAAGCGCAGCTGCTCGCCGTCATCGTTCTCGATCTCCACCCAGGCACCGAAGAACACCTTGCCTTCCTGTTGAGGCGAGTACTCGACCACCTTGACGTCTTCCAGGCGCTTGCGCAGGTAGCGCACGCGGCGGTCGATCTCGCGCAGCAGCTTCTTGTTGTACTGGTAGTCGGCGTTCTCGCTGCGATCGCCCAGCGATGCCGCCCAGGTGACCTTCTGGGTGATTTCCGGGCGATAGACCCGCCACAGGTGGTCAAGCTCCTGCTTCAGCGCAGCATGGCCTTCAATGGTGATGATGTTGGTGCTCAACGACTGTCTCCTCAGTGCATCCGCAGCGGGCGACAGGCGCCCACCGGGAGACCGAGCTTAGCGAAAAAAGGCTGGACGCGACACGCCGCTCAACGGCGGGTGATCAACCCCTGGCGGGCAATGCGGGTGAGCTGGCCGATGACCTCGGCGGCCTCTTCTGCTGCGGGCGCCTGGATCACAGCCAGGTCGAAGCGGTCGTTGCCGTACTGGTCGAGCTGTTCACAGCTGTCGGAGAACTGGATGAGGAAGGCACAGGCCTGGCCCTTGCGTCGGGAAAAGCCATCGAGATTGCGCAAAAGCGTGGGTTGATGCTGGCCGCCGAGCAGGATGCGCGGGGTACGGGAAGCCTGGTTCTTGGCCAGGGGGGTCAAGCAGACACTGGTACGTGGGCAACTCATGGAGTCTCTCTCCGCCTCGCTGTTCCCGCTGGGCAGCGGTGGGAGGCGTCACCGAACCAGCGCTTTAGCGGTATTTCGGATGACCCGTCGGGGCCTCTCCTGCGCCCCGCAAGTAGCTGTTTAAATCGGCGCAATCGGTATGCTAGAGGCAGACGCATGAAGTTACAAGCGCTTGTGCAAAAGCAATCGCGGGGCCAGCCCGCTCCCACAAGCTTCGTGGGAGCGGGCTGGCCCCGCGATTGACGATCAGCGTGCGATCAGGCGGTCCAGCGACAGGCGACCGGCGCCCTCGATCAGCACCGCCACGGTACCGGCCATCAGCGCCAGGGCGAACTCGTAGCCGTTGTTGGACATGAACAGCCCGTTGCCGATATGCACCGAGAAGATCGCCACCACCAGGGTCACGCTCAGTGCCAGCGCCGCCGGGCGGGCCAGCAGGCCGACCACCAGGGCCAGGCCGCCGAAGAACTCGGCGCTGCCGGACAGCAGGGCCATCAGGTAGCCTGGGGCCAGGCCGATGCTTTCCATCCACTGGCCGGTGCCTTCCAGGCCGTAGCCACCGAACAGGCCGAACAGTTTCTGCGCGCCATGGGCCATGAAGATGATGCCGACCAGGATACGCACGACGCTCAGGCCATAACCGGCGCGGGTGGTGAACAGGGCATTGAGGGAGTGATTCATGTTTGCTTCCTTGTTTGAGCAGGTGTGTGTTGGATGAGCGCCATCTTAATCAAATCATCGAATAAGAAAATCGCAATAATCGCGTAAATTCTATCGAGTAATTAGATTTATCTAGCGCTTCGCCACACGCTCCAGGGAAGCCCGCTCTCGGTTGAACGCGAGGAAGTACTTGTTGACGCTGTTGACGAAGTTCACCGGCCCCATGCCCACCTGCTCCATGGCGATGCGCTCGGTCTGGAAGAACCACTGGTTGCCATTGAGCCCACGCCGCCGTGCTTCGGCACGCATGGCCTGGACCCGCTCCGGCCCGAGGTTGTAGGCGGCCAGGATGAAGGCCATGCGCTCGCGCTCGTTGAGCTGCGGGCTGGCGAAGAACTTGCGGCGGATCAGTGCCAGGTAGCGGGCGCTGGCCTGGACATTGCCGTCCACCGTGGCGGTGTTACTCACCCCCACCCGCTGGGCCGCCGACGGGGTGATCTGCATCAGCCCGTGGGCGCCACCGGTGCCGCGTGCCTTGGGGTCGAGGGTCGACTCCTTGAACGCCAGGGCGGCCAGATTCAGCCAGTCGAACTGCTGATCGCCACCGTGCTTCTGCAGCACCGGGCGCACCGACTCCAGGCGCTGGCGATCCTGTCGAGCCAGCGGGTTGTGCACCCGGTACTGGCGCCGGTAGATGCGTTCGAAGGCCGCGTCCTGGTTGTCCGGCGCGCGGTAGGTGGCGAGAAAGCGATCCACCGCCGCCTGCAGCATCGGCGCGTCCTGGCGCACATACCAGCGCATGGCCTGGGGCGGGGCCAGCTGCAGCTTGCTGTCCACCCGCAGGCGCGGCATCACCCGCGCCCAGCGCTGGGCGATCGGCCGCTCCACCACGGTCAACGGGTAGATGCCGGCCTGGACCATCTCCAGCACATCCTCCACCGCCAGCGTCGGGTCGACCCATTCCACCTTGATCGGTGCCCGCTTGCGCAGGGCCAGCTGCTGGTTGATCGCCTGGATCGCCGCGCCCGCGGCACTGGCGGTGGTCAGGGCGACGGTGCGCCCGGACAACTGCTCGGGGCGGCTGTAGCCGCGCTCGCCCTTGCGCCCGACCAGTTGCAGCGGCACCTGGTCGACCACCGGGGCACTGACGCCAACTCCGCGCACCACGCTCGGGTCGAGCAGCTCGCCGGGGGCGGCAAGATCGCCCTCGCCGCGCTGCAATGCCGCAAGCAGCTGCTCCTTGGCGCGGGGGATGATCTTCAGGGTGATTTCCTGGCCGTCGGCGACCCGGGCATTGAGGGCATGCTCCAGGGCGCGCAAGCGGTAGTACTCGACCCCTACCGGCTCACCCTTGACCTCGCCGGAGCTGTTGCGGCTCTGGTTGACCAGCACCCGCAGCACCTTGCTCGAACGGATCTGCGCCAGGTCACGCGCCTGGCTGGCCGGCACATGCTGTTGCGGCCCGGCTTCGCCGGCAGCGGCCGGCACGGCGGCCAGCGGCCCGGACAGCAACAGGCAAGTCAAAAAGGTTCGCAACATGGGGATAAGGGTCCGAGAGCGGTTGGCGGGCACCATGTGCTGTGATCGATCCGTGATAAATGACCGCAACAGACCACGGCAAACGTTTGAAGTTCTTGGTTTTTTCTCGATATCCCGGTTTTTGCTATGCTGGCCGCCCCGCGGCACGAGGTAGCACCATGCAACTGATCGATATCGGCGTCAACCTGACCAACAGCAGTTTCCACGACCAGCAGGCCGCCATCGTCGAGCGCGCCGTGGAGGCCGGCGTGGCACAGATGGTCCTTACCGGCACCAGCCTGGACGTCAGCACCGAGGCCCTGGAACTGTGCCAGCGCCTGGACGAACCTGGCCAGCGCCTGTTCAGCACCGCCGGGGTGCACCCTCACGACGCCAGCCACTGGAGCAGCGGCAGCGAACGCCAGCTGCGCGAACTGCTCGCCCAGCCACGGGTGGTGGCCGTGGGCGAATGCGGCCTGGACTTCAATCGCGACTTTTCCCCGCGTCCGGCCCAGGAAAAAGCCCTGGAAGCGCAGTTGGCACTGGCGGTCGAACTGCGCCTGCCGGTGTTCCTCCACGAGCGAGAGGCCAGCGAGCGCCTGCTGGCAATCCTCAAGGACTACCGCGACCAGTTGCCCGCCGCCGTGGTGCACTGCTTCACCGGCGAGCGCCAGGCGCTGTTCGCCTACCTCGACCTGGACCTGCACATCGGCATCACCGGCTGGATCTGCGACGAGCGCCGCGGCACCCACCTGCATCCCCTGGTCGGCAACATCCCCGAGGGCCGCCTGATGCTCGAAAGCGACGCGCCCTACCTGCTGCCCCGCAGCCTGCGGCCCAAGCCGAAGAATGGCCGTAACGAGCCGGCCTTCCTGCCCGAGGTGCTGCGCGAGGTGGCCCTGCATCGCCATGAAGCCGCAGCGCACACCGCCGCCCACACCAGCGCCTGCGCCCGCGCGTTCTTTGGCCTGCCTGGGGTTTCTTGACGCATATCAACAAGGCCCCTGGCCTTGGCGGGCACAATGATGGCACCTTGCCAATAATGTTTCCGCCAACTCAGAGAAGACCTACCATGGGTGCCTGGCTTAGCAACGTTTCCCTCAAATACAAGTTCTGGGCCGTCAATGCCGTGGCCTTCGTCACCACCCTGATGCTGGTGCTCTACGCGGTATACCTGGAGCAGCAGGCCCGCGCGACTGGCGCCCAGGCCAAAGTCCAGGCCCAGGCCGAACTGCTGGCGGCCTGGCCCGCCGGGCAGGCCCTGCCCGCCCAGGCCAACCTGATCACCTGGCGCAATGGCCAGACACCACAGTTCGCCGGCGAACCCCTCGAAGCCCTGCGCGACGGCCAGGGCTGGGTCGAGCTGCCCGGTGCCTGGATCCTCGGCGACAACCCGCTGCGCGGCGCCCAGGTGCTGCGCCGGGGGGATCAGCAGCTTGCGTTGATCGCCCAGTCGCCGAGCCTGCGCCAGGTCTATTTCGACCGCTTCAGCAACTACGCCGTGTGCGTGCTGATCCTGATGCTGGCGATGCTCTGCGCCTCGCAGTTGTTGATCCGTTTCCTGCTCAGCCAGCTCAACACCCTCAAGGACGTGATGCTGCACGTGGAGAAGACCGGCGACCTCTCGGCCCGGGTGCCACTGGCCTGCGGCGACGAAGTCGGGCAGATGGCCGGCGCGTTCAACGCCATGCAGACCACCTACCACCGCGTGGTCAGCACCGTGGCGCGCACCGCCGCGCAGCTGGACTCCGGTGCCGCGCGCCTGGCCGGCAGCATGGACGAGGTGCGCCACGGCATGATCGGCCAGCAGAGCGAGACCGACCAGGCGGCCACCGCGATCAACGAGATGACCGCCACCGTCCACCACATCGCCCAGCATGCCGGCGCCACCCGCGACCTGTCGCAGACCGCCGACACCCTGGCCGGCAGCGGCCAGGCCGTGGTCAGCCGCGTGCAGGACTCGATTGCCGGGCTCTCCAGCGGCGTGCAGCAGACCGCCGAGATGATCCGCCAGCTGGCCGATGACAGCCAGAAGATCAACGGTGTGGTCGGGGTCATCCACAGCATCGCCGAACAGACCAACCTGCTCGCCCTCAACGCCGCCATCGAGGCGGCCCGGGCCGGCGACCTGGGCCGCGGCTTCGCCGTGGTCGCCGATGAGGTGCGCAACCTGGCCAAGCGCGTGCAGACCTCCACCGACGAGATCACCACCATGGTTGCCGACCTGCAGGCCGGTACCCGCGACGCGGTGGATTTCATGCAGGAAAGCTCGTACAAGGCCGACGATTGCGTCAAGCAGGCCCGCGAAGCCGGCGAGGCCCTCGCCGAAATCACCAGCGCCGTGGCGCAGATGCGCGAAAGCAACACCCAGATCGCCGTGGCCGCCGAGCAGCAGAGCCAGGTGGCCGAGGAGATGAACCGCGCCGTGGTCAGTATCCGCGACGTGACCGAGGAGACCGTGCAGCAGACCGTGGGCTCGGCCACCACCAGCAGTGAACTGGCGACCCTCGCCGGCGAGCTGAACAAGGCGATCGGCCAGCTCAAGCTGTGACCCGCGCCGGCTATGGCCACCATAGCCAGCCTCGATTGGCCCCCGCCCGGGGGCCGCACTAAGCTTTGGACAGGCCCCAGAGGATCTGTCCATGAGCAAGCGACTGCCCAACCTGCCCGCCTGGCAATGGCGCGGCTACCACCATAACCATCGCCACCCCGCCAACCTGGTGCTGCACCTGATCGCCGTGCCGCTGTTCATCCTTGGCGCGCTGCTGGTGCTGTCGGGGCTGTTCGGGCTGGACCTGTCGCAGATCGCCGTGGGCATCATCGCCCTGGTGGCCGGGCTGGGTCTGCAACGCCAGGGGCACCGCCTGGAAGCCGAGCAGCCCGAGCCGTTCAGTGGCCGCAAGGACGCCGTGCAACGCCTGCTCACCGAGCAGTTCATCACCTTCCCGCGCTTCGTGCTGAGCGGTGCCTGGTGGCGGGCCTGGCGCGAGCGACACAAGCATCGCCACTGACTGAAATACATCGCGGGGCAAGCCCGCTCCCACGCTGGAACTCTGTACCCTGCGCGCCAGGCTAGGCGATCTCCCACAAGCGCCACAGGGCGGCGTGGGAGCGGGCTTGCCCCGCGATTGGCTTGACGAAGATGGCTCAGGCGAACACAGTCACCGTCTGCCGGCTCAACGCCAGCAACTCGCCCTCTGCCGTCCACAACGCCGCGGCCGCATGCCCATAGCCATCACGGGCATACTCGGTCTCGACCACATAGCGGCACCAGTCGAGGGTCGACAGCTGCGGCGTGGGCTGCACGAACTCGATGGTCCAGGTCAGCGTGCTGCCAGCGGCGGGCTGCTTGAGATACGGCAGCAGGCTGGGCGGCCAGGCATCGACCAATGCCAGCAGGTGCGCCACCCCGACCGGCTCCTCGGCGGCATCGCGCAGGCGCACCCAACCACCCATATGGCGCGAGTCGTTGCCACTGAACGGCAGGCCGCCCACCGCCCAGCGAAACGCCACGTGCTGCATGAACTGCGGTGTAATGCCCTTGATAAAGGGCAACTCCGGCGCTGCCTCCTGCAGCGGCTTCATCGGCATCGCGGTGGGCGCGTCGACCGCCACCACGGAAGGGCGACCGGCACCGAAGCTGCCCTGCACCAGCGTCACCACCTGGCCATCCTGCACGGCGCGCCCCAGCAAGGTGCTGACCGCCTTGCCCTCGCGCAGCACCTCGACCTCCAGACTGATCGGCACATCCGGCGCCGCCGGGCCGACGAAGGTGATGGCCAGCGAACGCACCGGGCGGTCGTCGCCCAGCTTCTGGCGCATCGCTTCGTGCACCATCGCCGCCATCAGGCCGCCGAACACCGCGCGCCCCTGGGCCCAGCCGGCGGGCACGCTGATTGCCTCGGGGTGCGCGCGGGCGGCTGCCAGCAATTCTGTGAAGTTCATGTGCCAGGGCTCCTGCGCCAAAAAAACCGATAGTAACCAGCGATCACGCCAGCCACAGCCCGCATATCGGTCATTTGCCGGGACTAACGGCGCGCCAGGGCCTTTTGCAGTGCTTCGAGGGTGAGGTCGGAGCGTGCCTCGGCGGCATGCAGCTCATGCTCCCAGGCCACCTTGCAGCCGAGCAGGTCGCTGTGCTCGCGCACCTGCAGCAACCACTGCACGCGGTCGTGCCAGTCGCCCAGGTCGCCCTGGGCCGCCTTGAGCAGGCGCTGCAGCTTGTTGCCGGCGTGTTCGAGTTGCGGGTAGGCCTGGTCGCCATAGCGCACCCGCTTGATCAGCAGGCGCAGGCGGTGGCGGTCGTGGGCAGGATCCGCCAGGGCCGTCTGCAGCTTGTGCCATTGCTTGTGCAGGCGCTTGTCGATGCGCTGCTCCAGCTTCGCCGCCAGCCCTTCACGGCCGGCGGCACGCAGGAACATCGGAAACGCATCGAGAATCGCCAGCACGCGGTTGAGCTGGGCGCTGGCCGCAACACCGGCATAGGTGCGCGCCCTGCCCTCCTGGCGCCGCTCGCCTGCCTGTATGTGCCCGCGATGAGTCAACTGCGCCGCCAGCACCTCGCGGTCTCGCAGCGGCGTAGTCAGGGTGCCCAACGCTCCGGCCGACTGTTCGAGCTGCTCGACGCCCGGCAGGCCACGCAACGGCCGCAGCAGGCTGCGCAGACGCCGCAAGGTGATGCGCAGGTCGTGCAACGCCTCGCGGTCGGTGTCGGCGGCCAGGCGCTCGCGGCAAGCCAGCAGGCGCACCTGCAGGGCAAGGATCTGGCCGACCACATGATCGAGCATGGCGGACATGGGCAGCTCCTCGGTCAACGCCCGGCGCGGGATTCACGAATATAGAAACGGGCCTTCTCGGCCTTGCGGGTACAGCCCTCGAAGCCTTCGAACTGCTGCTGGGTCTTGGCGCCGGTCAACAACGACAGCGCCTTGGAGTAACTCACGGTGCCGGCAAAGCCTTCGGCCTTGGCCAGGTCCAGTTCCTTCCAGGCGGCATCGAGCTGGGTCGCGCAACTGTCGCGATAGGCCGTCTTGCCCGCGCAGCCGGCCAGGGCCAGGGCAATCAGAGGAAGGGTGATCCAGGCTTTCATCGGTAATACCTCGAGGGTGAAAAACTAAGGTGGCCGTTCGACGGCAAAGCAAACGAAAAGTGCCCTGCTCAGCGTAGTCCAGCGCGGACTACATTGAAGCACAGGTGGTAATGGGTGCATTGTTGGACCATGGTGGCACAGCGGCGGGGGAAAAGGTCATGGGCAAACGCGTGGCATTGGTGCTGGGCTCCGGTGGTGCCCGGGGATACGCGCACATCGGCGTGATCGAGGAAATCGAACGACGCGGCTATGAGATCGGCTGCATCGCCGGCTGCTCGATGGGCGCGGTGATCGGCGGCATCTACGCCGCCGGCAAACTCGACGAATACCGCAGCTGGATCGAGAGCCTGGACTACCTCGACGTGCTGCGCCTGGTGGACGTCAGCTTCCGCCTGGGGGCGATCCGTGGCGACAAGGTGTTCGGGCAGATCCGCAAGATCGTTGGCGAAATCAACATCGAGCAATTGCGCATCCCCTACACGGCGGTCGCCACCGACCTGACCAACCAGCAGGAGATCTGGTTCCAGGAGGGCTGCCTGCACCAGGCCATGCGCGCCTCGGCGGCCATTCCCAGCCTGTTCACCCCGGTGGTGCAAGGCAACCGCACGCTGGTCGATGGCGGCATCCTCAACCCGCTGCCGATCGTGCCGGTGGTGTCCAGCCACTGTGACCTGATCATCGCCGTCAACCTCAACGCCACCAACCAGAAGCAATACCAACTGCCGGTGATCGAGCGCCCGGCGGCATTCAAGATGCGCTTCGATGCCTTGATCAGTTCGCTCGGCTCGCGCCTGCCGTTTCGCCGCAAGCCGGCCGAACAGCTGATCCGCCTGGAGCAGGAAATCACCGCCGAGGGGCTGGCCAGCCCCAACCCGTGGCTCGCTGAAAGCGCCGCCCCCGAGGGCCAGCAGCCGGCGGCCGCGCCGCAGAGCGAGGGGGCGCCGAAATCGGCCACGGGTTCGTTCATCGTCGACAACGTCGGCCCCGCGTCCCTGCTCGACCTGATCAACCAGAGCTTCGAGGTGATGCAGACGTCATTGGCCCAGTACAAGATCGCCGGCTACCCGCCGGACATACTGATCAACGTGCCCAAGCGCGTGTGCCGGTTCTTCGAGTTCTACAAGGCGCCGGAGCTGATCGCCCTGGGGCGGGAGGTTGCGCGGGATACGCTGGACAATTATGAGGGGGTTCGGCGGTAGCTACGCGCGCGATCCCTGTAGGAGCGGCCTTGTGCGGCGAAAGGGCTGCGCAGCAGCCCCGGCGATTGCAGCGTCAACGCTGAAATCCTGGGGCCGCTTCGCGCCCCTTTCGCGGCACAAGGCCGCTCCTACAGAGGGAGAGAGAGGAGGCAGCAGAGCGTTCCGAACATCGGAAACGAAACAGGCCGCATACGCGGCCTGTTTCGTGATCAGCGCACCACTCAGTAGCGCGTGATGTCGGCACTGCCTTCAAGCAGCTTGCGATAGGCCGCGAAGTCCTGCGAACCGGCACGCGAAGCGAGGTAGCGACGGATCTGCGCCTTCTCTTCGTCGGTGGCGGCGGCGCCTTCGTTGACGCCCTTGAGCTGAAGGACCACCAGGCTGCCGTCGCCCAGGACCACGCTGCCGTAGACCGGCTTGTCCTTGGCCGCAGGCTTGCCGAGGCGGAACACCGCCTGCAGCTCGGCCGGGTCGATACCGTCCTGGCCGCGGGTGACCGCTTCGTGGACTTTCCAGCCCTGGCCTTCGGCCTTGGCCGAACCCTCACGCAGACCGGCGATCAGCTTGTCGGCCTTGGCCTTGAGTTCGGCAATCGCCTTCTCCTTGGCCAGGTGCTCGCTGATGTTCTTGGCCACGGCCTCCAGCGGCAGTTGCTCAGGCTTGCGGTGTTCCTTGACGCGCAGTACCACCACGGTCTCCGGATCCAGCTCGATGGCGTTGCTGTTGGCGCCCTCTTCCAGCACCTGCTCGCCGAACGCGGCCTGGATCACCGCGCGGTTGGCGGTGATGCCTTCGCCGCCCTCGCGACCGAAGGCCGCCGAAGTGTGCACCTTCAGGCCCAGGTCCTGGGCCGGCTGGGCCAGGTCGGAGGCTTCGAAGGCGGTGTCCTCGAGCTGCTTGGTGGCCTCGACGAAGCGCTGCTCCACCTGCTGGGTCTTCAGCTCGTGGGTCAGCTTGTCCTTCAGGCTGGCGAAGCTCGGCACATCCGGCGCCTGCACGCCCAGCAGCTTGATCAGGTGGTAGCCGAACTCGGTGCGTACCGGTGCGGACACCTGGTCCTTGTTCAGCTTGTACAGCGCGTCCTCGAAGGCCGGGTCGTACACGCCAGGGCCGGCGAAGCCGAGGTCGCCACCGGTGTTGGCCGAACCCGGATCCTGGGAGAATTCCTTGGCCAGCTTGGCGAAGTCCTCACCCTTGTCCAGGCGCTGCTGGATCTCTTCGATGCGGGCCTTGGCCTTGGCATCGTCGGTCTTGTCGTTGACCTCGATCAGGATGTGCGCGGCATGGCGCTGCTCGCCCAGGTTGGCGATCTCCTTCTCGTACAGGGCCTTGAGCTCGCCGTCGTCGACCTTGACCTGGTCGAAGAAGGCCGACTTCTTCAGCTCGAGGTAGTCGATGACCACCTGATCCGGGGTCATGAATTCCTTGGCGTGCTGGTCGTAGTGCGCCTTGACCTCGTCATCGCTCACCTTGACCGCGGCCGGGTCGGCCTTGAAGGTCTGTGAAGCGAAATCGCGGGTCTGCTTCTCGAGGCGGGCGAAGGCCTCGACCTGCTTGTCGGTGACGAAGCTGCTGCCGGCAAGGCCGGTGCGCAGCTGGCCGATCAGCATTTCCTGGGCGAGCATCTCGCGGAACTGCATGCGGCCGTAGCCCATCTGGCGGATGACCGAGTCGAAGCGCTCGGCGCTGAACTTGCCATCGACCTGGAATTCAGGTGTCTGCAGGATCAGCTGATCCAGCGCGGCCTCGGAAAAAGCGAACTTGGCGTCTTCGGCACCCTGCAACAGCAGCTTGCGATCGATCAGCCCCTTGAGCGCTGCTTCGCGCAGCATCTTCTCGTCCAGCAGCGCAGGGTCGAAATCCTTGCCCAGCTGTTGCATCAGCTGGCGGCGCTGCATGTCCACGGCCTGGCTCAGCTCGTTCTGGCTGATGGTCTGGCCGTTCACCTTGGCGGCGTCCTGGCTATGGCTGGCGGCCTGGAAAATGGCCTCGAAGCCGGTCAACGCCATCAACACGACGATTAGGCCGATGATGGTCTTGGCAATCCAACCTTGTGAATTGTCCCTGATATTCTGCAGCATGCGTCCCCCAGAAACGGCTGTACCACTGCGTCGACAACCGCGGAGCGTGGGTAGAATCCTGATAGAAGAAAGGCGCATCCAGTGGATGCGCCTTTTCGAAGCGAGCGTGCCAGCGGGAACGTTTGCGACCCGCCGTCACGCGGTCGGCCCTGACGATGCCGGGCCGGCTGAAAGACGACTTAGTTGACGGCGTCTTTCAGGCCCTTGCCAGCCTTGAAGCCTGGAACCTTGGCGGCAGCGATCTTGATCGCCTTGCCGGTTTGCGGGTTGCGGCCGGTGCGCTCGGCGCGCTCCTTGACCGAGAAGGTACCGAAGCCAACCAGTACCACATCGTCACCTTGCTTCAGGGCGCCGGTGACGGATTCGATGACTGCGTCCAGCGCACGGCCGGCTACAGCTTTCGGGATGTCAGCAGATGCGGCGATAGCGTCAATCAGTTCCGACTTGTTCACTCTAAGTCCCCTTATTTCTCTATTGAGTTTGTTTCTAAGTATGTAATGAAAAGCTTAATGAAACGAGCGCTGGGTGGCCTGTTGACACTGGCGTGCCGTTTTATAGCAAGGGGCCGAAAATGCTGTCAACCAAAGCCCCCCAGCGAAATACGTACTAGTGCGTGCTGATTCTTTCCTTAGCATCGCCGTCGCGCTTCTCATCTTTCGCGACAATCTCCGGAGCCACATCTGGCAAGGGCTCCGGGGCGTATTGCAGCGCAATTTGGAGGACTTCGTCAATCCATTTGACCGGTTTGATCTGAAGATCCTGTTTGATATTTTCCGGAATCTCCTTCAGATCGCGAACATTCTCCTCTGGAATGATCACCGTCTTGATCCCGCCGCGGTGTGCCGCCAGCAGTTTTTCCTTGAGGCCACCGATGGCCAGGACCTGGCCGCGCAAGGTGATCTCACCGGTCATCGCCACGTCGGCGCGTACCGGGATCTGGGTCAGGGCCGACACCAGCGCGGTGCACATGCCGATACCGGCGCTCGGGCCATCCTTGGGCGTGGCGCCTTCGGGCATGTGGATGTGAACGTCGCGCTTCTCGTGGAAGTCTGCGGCGATCCCCAGGCTCTGGGCACGGCTGCGCACCACCGTCTGCGCGGCGGTGATCGACTCGACCATGACGTCGCCGAGCGAGCCGGTCTTGATCAACTGGCCCTTGCCCGGGATGACCACGGCCTCGATGGTCAGCAGTTCGCCGCCCACCTGGGTCCAGGCCAGGCCCGTGACCTGGCCGATCTGGTCCTGCTGCTCGGCCAGGCCGTAGCGGAACTTGCGCACCCCCAGCAGCTGCTCGAGCTGCTCGCCGCTGACCTTGACCTTCACCTGCTTGGCCCCGGTGTGCTCCTTGACCACCTTGCGGCAGACCTTGGCGATCTGGCGCTCCAGGCCACGCACGCCGGCTTCGCGGGTGTAGTAACGGATGATATCGCGGATGGCCGAAACATCGACCTCCAGCTCGTCCTTCTTCAGGCCGTTGGCCTTGACCTGCTTGGGCACCAGGTACTTGACCGCGATGTTGATCTTCTCGTCCTCGGTGTAACCCGGCAGACGGATGACTTCCATGCGGTCGAGCAGCGCCGGCGGGATGTTCATCGAGTTCGAGGTGCACAGGAACATCACGTCCGAGAGGTCGTAGTCGACTTCCAGGTAGTGGTCGTTGAAGTTGTGGTTCTGCTCGGGGTCGAGCACCTCCAGCAACGCCGAGGCCGGATCGCCGCGCATGTCGCTGCCCATCTTGTCGATCTCGTCGAGCAGGAACAGCGGATTGCGTACACCGACCTTGGTCATTTTCTGAATCAGACGACCGGGCATCGAACCGATGTAGGTGCGACGGTGGCCACGGATCTCGGCCTCGTCACGCACGCCGCCCAGGGCCATGCGCACGAACTTGCGGTTGGTGGCGGCGGCGATCGACTCGGCCAGCGAGGTCTTGCCCACGCCGGGCGGGCCGACCAGGCACAGCACCGGGCCACGGATCTTCTTCACGCGTTTCTGTACGGCGAGGTACTCGAGGATGCGTTCCTTGACCTCTTCCAGGCCGTAGTGGTCGGCATCGAGGATTTCCTCGGCCTTGGCCAGGTCCAGGCGCACCTTGCTCTGGGCCTTCCACGGCACCTGCACCAGCCAGTCGAGGTACGAACGCACCACGGTGGCCTCGGCCGACATCGGCGACATCTGCTTGAGCTTGTTCAGCTCGGCCTGGGCCTTGGCCAGGGCGTCTTTCGGCAGGCCGGCGGCGTCGATGCGCTTCTTCAGCTCCTCGACTTCGTTGTGGCCTTCGTCGCCATCGCCGAGCTCCTTCTGAATGGCCTTCATCTGCTCATTCAGGTAGTACTCGCGCTGGCTGCGCTCCATCTGCTTCTTGACCCGACCACGGATGCGCTTCTCGACCTGCAGCAGATCGATCTCGGCGTCCAGCAACGCGAGCACGTGCTCGACACGAGCCTGCAGGTCGACAATCTCGAGGATCTCCTGCTTCTGCTCGATCTTCAGCGCCATGTGCGCGGCCATGGTGTCGACCAGGCGACCCGGCTCCTCGATGCTGTTGAGCGAGGACAGCACTTCGGCGGGGACCTTCTTGCCCAGCTGCACGTACTGCTCGAACTGCGACAGCAAGGTACGCACGAACACTTCGGACTCGCGCTCGGCGGTCTCGGTTTCGTCGATCAGGCTGACTTCGGCGCGGATATGGCCGTCGACTTCGTTGAAACGCTCCACGGCGCCGCGCTGCTCACCCTCGACCAGCACCTTGACGGTGCCATCGGGCAGCTTGAGCAGTTGCAGCACGGTGGCGACGGTGCCCACGCGATACAGGGCGTCTTCGCCCGGATCATCGTCGGCCGGATTCTTCTGGGCCAGCAGGAGGATCTGCTTCTCGCCCGTCATCGCGGCCTCGAGGGCCTCGATAGACTTCTCACGCCCCACGAACAGTGGGATGACCATGTGCGGATAGACGACGACGTCACGCAATGGCAAAAGAGGCAAGTCGAGGGTGGTCTTCATGATTTCGCCTCTACAGCGGCCTTGGTGGCCGGAAACCGTTGGAAATGGTGCTTGGGGCTAATGTGGGGGCAGCCCTGGGAAATTACAAGCGCCCAGGCCATGAAATGCAAAAAGGGGCCTGAAAGGCCCCTTCTTGCGTGCTGCCCCTTGCCCGATCAGGCGTCGGGGGCGGCCTTGGCTTGCGGCTCGCTGTTCTCGTAGATGAGCAGCGGCTGCGACGAGCCTTCGATGACGCTCTCGTCGATCACCACCTTGCTGACATCCTTCTGCGAAGGAATCTCATACATGGTGTCGAGCAGCACGCCCTCGAGAATCGAACGCAGGCCGCGGGCGCCAGTCTTGCGCTCCAGAGCCTTGCGTGCCACGGCCTTGAGCGCATCGCTGCGGAACTCGAGGTCGACGTCTTCCATCTCGAACAGCCTGGCGTACTGCTTGGTCAGCGCGTTCTTCGGCTCGGTGAGGATCTGCATCAGCGCAGCCTCGTCCAGCTCGTCCAGGGTCGCCAGCACCGGCAAGCGGCCGACAAACTCCGGAATCAGGCCGAACTTGACCAGATCGTCCGGCTCGACCTCACGCAGCGACTCGCCGACCTTCTTGCCCTCTTCCTTGCTGCGCACTTCGGCACTGAAGCCGATGCCGCCTTTGGTCGAGCGGTTCTGGATGACCTTTTCCAGGCCCGAGAAGGCGCCACCGCAGATGAACAGGATATTGCGGGTGTCGACCTGCAGGAATTCCTGTTGCGGGTGCTTGCGGCCCCCTTGCGGCGGCACGGAGGCCACGGTGCCTTCGATCAGCTTCAGCAACGCCTGCTGCACGCCCTCGCCCGAGACATCACGGGTGATGGAAGGGTTGTCCGACTTGCGCGAGATCTTGTCGATCTCGTCGATGTAGACAATGCCCATCTGGGCCTTTTCCACGTCGTAGTCGCACTTCTGCAGCAGTTTCTGAATGATGTTCTCGACGTCCTCACCGACATAACCGGCTTCGGTCAGGGTGGTGGCGTCGGCAATGGTGAACGGTACGTTCAGCAGGCGCGCGAGCGTCTCGGCGAGCAGCGTCTTGCCCGAGCCGGTCGGCCCGATCAGCAGGATGTTGCTTTTGCCCAGTTCGACTTCGTCGCCCTTCTTGTCACGCTGGTTCAGGCGCTTGTAGTGGTTGTACACCGCTACTGCCAGCACCTTTTTCGCGCGCTCCTGACCAATGACGTACTGGTCCAGGATTCCGCTGATTTCTTTCGGCGAGGGTAACTTGTGCGCGTTGCTCTCGGCCTGGGCTTCCTGCACCTCCTCACGGATGATGTCATTGCACAGGTCGACGCACTCGTCGCAAATAAATACCGAGGGGCCGGCAATCAATTTACGCACTTCATGCTGGCTTTTGCCGCAGAAAGAGCAGTAGAGCAATTTGCCGTTGTCCTCGCCGTTACGGGTGTCAGTCATTCGATCGATCCAATCCGGTAGGCTTGAAACACAAGATGAAGGCAATCGCTGGCTTTTTCAAGTCCGCGCTCGGGCGCAATCAGCGCCCGAACGCTCTGGCGCATTGCTTCAGGATGCCAGTTGCCGCTTGTCGTAGACCGAGTCGATCAGGCCGTACTCGGCCGCGCGCGCGGCGCTCATGAAGTTGTCGCGCTCGGTGTCGCGTTTGATGGTCTCGAGGTCCTGGCCGGTGTGGTGGGCCAGCAGCTCGTTCAGGCGCGCCTTGATGTTGAGGATTTCCTGGGCGTGGATTTCGATGTCGGTCGCCTGGCCCTGGAAGCCGCCCAACGGCTGGTGAATCATCACCCGCGAGTTTGGCAGGCAGTGGCGCTTGCCGGCGGCACCGGCCGCGAGCAGGAAGGCGCCCATGCTGCAGGCCTGGCCGATACAGATGGTCGAGACGTCCGGCTTGATGAACTGCATGGTGTCGTAGATCGACATGCCGGCAGTTACCGAGCCGCCCGGGGAGTTGATATAAAGATGGATATCCTTGTCCGGGTTTTCCGCCTCAAGGAACAGCAACTGCGCCACCACCAGGTTGGCCATGTAGTCTTCTACGGGGCCGACCAGGAAGATCACGCGCTCCTTCAGGAGGCGCGAATAGATGTCGTAGGCACGTTCGCCACGGGCGGACTGCTCGATAACCATCGGGACCAGACCGCCTGCGGCCTGGATGTCAGAGCTTTGCTGAATATAAGAATTGCGGGACATGTCCTGCACTCGCTCCCAAATAGTCATGGCTTGAATACGCACAAGCCAGCGCGAAGGCTGGCTTGTGGGGGTTTCCTACGAGAGTAGCCTGTTACTCAGCGTCGGCAGCAGCCTGTGCTGGTTTGACGGCTTCTTCGTACGAGACCGATTTGTCGGTCACAGTCGCTTTCTGCAGGACAGTATCTACAACTTGCTCTTCCAGCACAACCGAACGGACTTCGTTCAGTTGCTGGTCGTTCTTGTAGTACCAGGCGATGACCTGCTCAGGCTCCTGGTAGGCCGAGGCCATCTCTTCGATGACTTCACGAACCTTGGCTTCGTCCGGCTTCAGGTCGAACTGCTTGACCACTTCGGCGACGATCAGGCCCAGCACGACGCGGCGCTTGGCTTGCTCTTCGAACAGCTCGGCCGGCAGTTGGTCAGGCTTGATGTTGCCACCGAACTGCTGGACAGCCTGCACGCGCAGACGGTTGACTTCGTTTTCCAGCAGGGCTTTCGGCACGTCGACCGGGTTGGCGGCCAGCAGACCGTCCATGACCTGGTTCTTGACCTTGGCCTTGATGGCCTGGCGCAGCTCACGCTCCATGTTCTTGCGAACTTCGGCGCGGAAGCCTTCCAGGGTCGATTCCTTGATGCCGAACTGGGCGAAGAAGGCTTCGTTCAGCTCTGGCAGCACAGGGGCCGATACGCTGTTGACAGTGATGGTGAACTCAGCGGCTTTGCCAGCCAGGTCGAGGTTCTGGTAGTCCTCTGGGAAGGTCACGTTGACCACGCGCTCTTCACCAGCCTTGGCGCCTACCAGGCCGTCTTCGAAGCCCGGGATCATGCGGCCGGAACCCAGCACCAGCTGGGTGCCTTTGGCCGAACCGCCGGCGAAGGCTTCACCGTCGATCTTGCCGACGAAGTCGATGTTGACCTGGTCGTCGTTTGCAGCGGCGCGCTCGACGGCCTCGAAACGGGTGTTCTGCTTGCGCAGGACTTCCAGCATGTTGTCCAGGTCGGCGTCAGCCACTTCGGCGCTCAGGCGCTCGACGGCGATCGACTCGAAACCGGCAACGGTGAATTCAGGGAAGACTTCGAAGATGGCGACGAACTCGAGGTCCTTGCCCTTCTCGAACGACTTCGGCTCGACGGCAGGCGCGCCAGCCGGGTTCAGCTTCTGCTCGACGATGGCTTCGTAGAAGGAAGCCTGGACCAGGTCACCGAAAGCCTCTTGGCGGGCATCGGCTTCGAAACGCTGGCGGATCACGCTCATTGGCACCTTGCCCGGACGGAAGCCGGCAACCTTGGCGCGCTTGGCAGTCTGCTGCAGACGCTTGTTGACTTCGTTCTCGACGCGCTCGGCCGGAACGGCGATGGTCATGCGGCGCTCGAGAGCGGAAGTGTTTTCAACAGAAACTTGCATGGATATTCCTCGTTGCACAGACGTTAGCCGGCGATAGCCCGACTCCAGAATCAAGGGCAAACATTCTAGTGACTCATCAAGCAGAAGTCACCCCACCTGGATTGTCGGCGAGCCGCGCCGGTCGATTTCCTTGAAAGGCCCGCCCGCCTTGGCGTCGAGCCTGTTTCATTCACGGCCGCGCACGCCCTTGTTGCGTGCGCGGTTGTAAAACCTTGTCAAACAAACAACAGCCAGAACGATCGTCCGCCTTACTGCGGATCGAGGTCGTTGAACTGGCAGTATTCTTCCCAGGCCATGCCCAGCGCCTCGGCCACCTCGCGATGCGTCTCCAGGCGCATGGCCTGCAGTTGCTCCGGCGACTCGGCGATCAGTTGCAAGGCATACTCCCAGGGCTCGACGCCCTGCTCCTGCGCCGCATCCTCGAACGCCCACTCGATCTGCTGGGCCTGCTCGCGAGCATCCAACTCGCGGACCTCTTCGAGCAGCTGCGGATTGGCCTCGGCGAAACGTTGCAGCGCCAGGGCCTGGCGCGCTTCTTTTGCGATCATCTGCGCTATTCCTCTGCCGGCATCTCGGCCAGCCCTTCAACCGGCTGAAATCTATCAGCTTTTATCGCTCCGCCACCAGTAGCCACGAGGGCCGTACGGCAGAAACGAAAAAGGCGCCCGATCATCCGATCCGGGCGCCTTCTTCAAATATGGGGTGGACGATGGGAATCGAACCCACGACAACCGGAATCACAATCCGGCGCTCTACCAACTGAGCTACGCCCACCATAATGCAGTATTGCGGTACAGCCTTACAGAAACATGGTGCGGACGAAGAGACTCGAACTCTTACAGCTTGCGCCGCTGGAACCTAAATCCAGTGTGTCTACCAATTTCACCACGTCCGCATGAAACTCAAAAACAAAGGCGCCGGATCATTCAATCGAGGCGCCCCTGCAGAATCTGGGGTGGACGATGGGAATCGAACCCACGACAACCGGAATCACAATCCGGCGCTCTACCAACTGAGCTACGCCCACCATATTGCGGTACTGCTTACTTGCCCAGGCCTTAATGGCGCACCCGGCAGGACTCGAACCTGCGACCATCCGCTTAGAAGGCGGATGCTCTATCCAGCTGAGCTACGGGCGCTTAAGCTTACAGTCCAACCGAACAAACGAACCGCTTATTCTGCCCGACTTTGCCAACCCGTGCCAGGCAGTGCCCGACAAGTGCGGCGAATCTTATAGGCGACCCCGCAGGTCGTCAACACCTTTCGCAAAAAAATTTAAATTATTGAAGGGGTTAGGGGATTTGCCCGACCACCCGCCTTTGCCCTTGGGCCGTGTCGTGCGAGAATGCGCGCTTCTTATATATGTTCCCTTCTCGATGGTTAATCACGCGTCTATGACTGCACACCTAATCGATGGCAAGGCGATCGCCGCCAACCTGCGCCAGCAGATCGCCCAACGTGTCGCCGAGCGTCGCCAGCAGGGCCTGCGCACGCCAGGCCTGGCGGTGATCCTGGTCGGTACCGACCCGGCCTCCCAAGTCTATGTCTCGCACAAGCGCAAGGACTGCGAAGAGGTCGGCTTCATCTCCCAGGCGTTCGACCTGCCCAGCGAGACCACGCAGCAAGCCCTGACCGACCTGATCGATCGCCTCAACGATGACCCGGCCGTCGACGGTATCCTGCTGCAGTTGCCGCTGCCCGAGCACCTGGACGCCTCCCTGCTGCTCGAGCGCATCCGCCCGGACAAGGACGTGGACGGTTTCCACCCCTACAACATCGGCCGCCTGGCCCAGCGCATCCCGCTGCTGCGCCCGTGCACGCCGAAGGGCATCATGACCCTGCTGCACAGCACCGGCCAGGACCTGTACGGCATGAACGCGGTGATCGTCGGCGCGTCCAACATCGTCGGCCGGCCGATGGCCATGGAGCTGCTGCTGGCCGGCTGCACCGTCACCGTCTGCCACCGCTTCACCAAGGACCTGGCCGGCCACGTCGGCCGCGCCGACCTGGTGGTGGTCGCCGCCGGCAAGCCGGGCCTGGTCAAGGGTGAGTGGGTCAAGGAAGGCGCCATCGTCATCGACGTCGGCATCAACCGCCAGGACGACGGCAAGCTGGTCGGCGACGTGGTCTACGAGACTGCCCTGCCCCGCGCCGGCTGGATCACCCCAGTGCCGGGCGGCGTGGGCCCGATGACCCGTGCGTGCCTGCTGGAAAACACCCTGTACGCGGCTGAAGAGCTGCACAAGTAGGTTGTTCCGGCAATGACGCAACGGCGCCTCTCGAGGCGCCGTTTTCGTTTATGCACTTCATCCTCGTGGGAGCGGCGATGCGGCGACCCGACTTGCCCCGCGATGGCGATGGGGCTGCCGACGCCATCGCGGGGCAAGCCCGCTCCCACGAGTGCTATATCAGCCGATTCCGCTGCCAAGCTAGCCATTTCAGCTGGACCGGCTGCCCACCCTCCACGCTTCAGCCGGGATTGCCTCGCGATCCCTCTGACAATGGTCACACAGCCCACCCGTGGATGCGTGCCCAATGCAAACAACAAATACCGTCCTCATGATTCGCCCGGCGCGGTTCGCCTTCAACCCCGACACCGCCGCCAACAACCGCTTCCAGCAGGCGCCGCCGGACCCGCAGGCCGCCAGCGAAAAGGCCCTGGAGGAGTTCGACGGCTACGTCGACACCCTGCGCCAGCACGGCGTCGATGTGCTGGTGGTGCAGGACACCCCCGAACCCCATACGCCCGACTCGATCTTCCCCAACAACTGGTGGAGCAGCCACGCCGACGGCAGCCTGGTGCTGTACCCGATGGAGGGCGAGAACCGCCGCCTGGAGCGCAGCAAGGGCGTACTGGGCGTGCTGCAGGAGCGCTTCGCCATCCAGCGCACCATCGACCTGAGCCCGCTGGAACAGCAGAATCTGTTCCTCGAAGGCACCGGCAGCATGGTCCTGGACCGCGAGCACCGCATCAGCTACGCCTGCCACTCCGGGCGCACCCACGAACGCGCCCTGCGCCAGTTCGCCGAGCGCCTGGACTACCGCCTGTGCCTGTTCCACGCCATGGACCGCCGCCAGGCGCCTATCTACCACAGCAACGTGATGATGAACGTCGGCCGCCAGCTCGCCGTGGCCTGCCTCGACGCTCTGCCCCACCCCGATGAACGCCGCACCCTGGAGCATTCGCTGCGCGACACCGGCAAGCAGGTGCTGGCGCTGAACTTCGACCAGCTGGAGAACTTCGCCGGCAACATGCTCGAAGTCCACGACCGCGACGGCCGCTCCCTGCTGGTCATGTCGCGCAGCGCCTGGAAGGCGCTCGACACCGACCAGCGCCGCCAGGTCGAGCGGCACAGCCACCCATTGGTGGTGAACATCGACCATATCGAACGCATCGGTGGCGGCAGCGCGCGCTGCATGCTCGCCGAAGTCCACCTGCCCTCGCGCCACTGACTCGACAAGGAGAATCATCATGACCCGCTACATCGACGTGCACGACCTCGCCCACCTGGTCAACCGCAAGGGATTGCCCACCTGCCTGGCCGAGATGGCCGAGTACATCCGCCAGGACTACCTGCGCTGGCACGACTTCGAGAAATGCCCGCGCCTGGCCAACCACTCGGCGGACGGGGTGATCGAACTGATGCCGGTGTCCGACGCCAACCTGTACGCCTTCAAGTACGTCAACGGCCACCCGAAGAACACCCACAATGGGCTGCTCACAGTGATGGCCTTCGGCGCCCTGGGCGATGTCGACACCGGCGCGCCGGTGCTGCTCAGCGAGATGACCCTGACCACCGCCATCCGCACCGCCGCCACCTCGGCCCTGGCCGCCCGCTACCTGGCGCGCCCGGACAGCAAACGCATGGCGCTGATCGGCAACGGCTCGCAGAGCGAATTCCAGGCCATCGCGTTCCATACCTTGCTCGGCATCGAGGAGATCCGTCTGTTCGATATCGACCGCAAGGCCTCGGAGAAACTGGCGGCCAACCTGGCCGGTTTCCCAGAGCTGAGACTGACCATCGTCGGCAGCGTGACCGAGGCGGTGCGCGGCGCCGACATCGTCACCACGGTCACCGCCGACAAGGCCTACGCCACCATCCTCACCCCACAGATGATCGAGCCGGGCATGCACCTCAATGCCGTGGGCGGCGACTGCCCGGGCAAGACCGAGCTGCACCGCGACATCGTCGAGCGGGCGCGGGTGATCGTCGAGTACGAACCGCAGAGCCGGATCGAGGGCGAGATCCAGCAGATGCCGGCGGACTCGCCGACCACCGAGTTCTGGCAGGTGGTCGAGGGGATCGCCGCAGGGCGCGAGAACGCCACGCAGGTGACGCTGTTCGACTCGGTCGGCTTCGCCCTGGAGGACTACTCGGCGCTGCGCTATGTGCTGGATGTGGCCAGGGCGCTGGACATCGGGCGCGACATCGCGCTGGTGCCGCAGCTGGAGAATCCGAAGGACCTGTTTGCCCTGCTGCAGCCGAAAGCGGCGCAACGCAAGGCCAGCGCCGCCTGACAGCCCCCCCCTGTAGGAGCGGCCTTGTGCCGCGAAAGGGCCGCAAAGCGGCCCCGGCAATCTGTGCGTCGAAGCTGATATCTGGGGCCGCTGCGCAGCCCTTTCGCGGCACAAGGCCGCTCCTACAGGGGACCGCGTACACCGCGACCGACAAGCATGACGGTCGCTCGACCTGACAGAAACCGCTGTCGCACTTCCGTAAATCTTTGTCGGAACAGCCGATTCGGCTGCAAAAAGAATCTTTACAGCCGAATCCGGCAGCCCACGCGCAGGCAAACGACACAAAAAACCTGTCTATCTCGCGCATTCTGAGCCCGACCCATGAGTCACCGACGGACCTACACGCGCTAATCGCCCTACTACCAATAACAACACCCAGGGACCCAAGACCATGCCCTCCATGCGAAAACGCCTCGGCGTGCTGCTGTTCTCGTTGTGCGCCACCACCCTCACCCAGGCCAAGGAGTGGACCGAAATCCGCTTCGGCGTCTTCCCCGAATACCCGCCGTTTGAATCCGTCGCCGCCGATGGCAGCCTGCAAGGCTTCGACATCGACCTGGGCAATGCCATCTGCGCCAAGCTGCAGGTCAAATGCACCTGGGTGCACAACGAATTCGACGGCATGATCCCCGCCCTGCGCGCCCGCAAGTTCGACGCCATCATGTCGTCGATGGCCGTCACCCCGGCCCGCCTGAAGCAGATCGACTTCAGCAACCGCCTGTTCCTCAGCCCCACCTCGGTGATCGTGCGCAAGTCGGCCGACTTCGGCGACAGCGCCGAATCGCTCAAGGGCAAGCAGGTCGGAGTGCTCCAGGGCTCGCTGCAGGAGGCCTACGCCCGCGCTGTGCTGGCGCCGCTGGGCGCGCAGGTCAAGGCCTACCAGGGCCAGGACCAGAACTACGCCGACCTGCTCAATGGCCGTCTCGACGCCACCGTCACCGACAAGCTCGAAGCCCAGCTGAACTTCCTCTCCAAGCCCGAAGGCGCCGATTTCAGGAGCGGCCCGGCGATCAAGGACCCGACCCTGCCGCTGGACATCGCCATGGGCCTGCGCAAGACCGACCCCGAGCTCAAGGCCCTGCTCGACAAGGGCATCGCCATGATCCATGCCGACGGCACCTACGCCGAGATCCAGAAGAAGTACGTCGGCGACCTGGATATCTATAACGAGTGAGTTCCCACCGGCCTCTTCGCGGGCAAGCCCGCTCCCACAGGTAACCACCAGCGTTCGGCCTGCACACATCCTGTGGGAGCGGGTTCACCCGCGAAGAAACCACCGCGAGATCCCCGTCATGCACGACTTCCTCACAAGCGGCCTGCAAGGCTTCGGCCCGCTGCTGGCCCAGGGCACCTGGATGACCGTCAAGCTGGCCCTGCTGTCGCTGGCGCTGAGCCTCGCGCTCGGCCTGATCGGCGCCAGCGCCAAGCTGTCGCGATCCCGGCTGCTGCGCCTGCCAGCCACCCTGTACACCACGCTGATCCGCAGCGTCCCGGACCTGGTGCTGATCCTGCTGATCTTCTACAGCATGCAGATCTGGCTCAACGACCTGACCGAGGCGCTGGGCTGGGACTATGTCGAGATCGACCCGTTCGGCGCCGGGGTCATCACCCTGGGCTTCATCTATGGCGCGTACTTCACCGAGAACTTTCGCGGCGCCATCCTCAGCGTGCCCGCCGGCCAGCTGGAGGCCGCCACTGCCTACGGCCTGAGCCGGGCACAGCGGTTTCGGCTGGTGCTGTTCCCGCAACTGATGCGCTTTGCCCTGCCGGGGCTGGGCAACAACTGGCTGGTGCTGCTCAAGTCCACCGCGCTGGTGTCGATCATCGGCCTGGCCGACCTGGTCAAGGCCGCGCAGAACGCCGGCAAGAGCACCAACGACGTGTTGTTCTTCCTGTGCCTGGCGGGCCTGGTGTACCTGGCCATCACCACCCTGTCCAACCGCCTGCTCAAGCACCTCGAGCGGCGCTACAACATCGGCATCAAGGAGCTGGCGCGATGATCGAACTCCTTCAGGAATACGGCCTGGCCTACCTGTACCACGACGGCAGCGGCCTGTCGGGCCTGGCCATGACCCTCTGGCTGTTCCTGGCCAGCATGGTGCTGGGCTTCGCCCTGTCGCTACCCCTGGCCCTGGCACGCACCTCGCGCCACGCCTGGCTGCGCCTGCCGGTGCAGCTGTACACCTTCGTGTTCCGCGGCACGCCGCTCTATATCCAGCTGCTGATCTGCTACACCGGGCTCTACGGCCTGCAGGTGGTGCGCGAGCATGCCCTGCTCGACCAGTTTTTCCGCAACGCGCTCAACTGCACCCTGCTGGCCTTTGTGCTCAACACCTGCGCCTACACCGTGGAGATCTTCGCCGGGGCCATCCGCAACTTGCCCGCCGGCGAATTGGAAGCGGCCCAGGCCTACGGCCTGCGCGGCTGGAGGCTCAACCTGTTCCTGGTCCTGCCGGCGGCCCTGCGCCGCTCGCTGCCGGCCTACAGCAACGAGCTGATCCTGATGCTGCACGCCACCTCGCTGGCCTTCACCGCCACCGTCGCCGACATCCTCAAGGTGGCCCGCGACGCCAACGCCGCGACCTTCCTGACCTTCCAGGCCTTCGGCGTGGCCGCCCTGCTGTACATGCTGCTGTCCTTCGCCCTGGTCGGCCTGTTCCGCGTGGCCGAACGGCGCTGGATGCGCTTCCTTGACCCTGTACGAGGCTGAACCCATGACCGCTACCGCACTGCCACTCACCACCTTCGAACAGGCCCCCTTGGCGCGAGCCCATGCCGGCACCCTCAAGCTCAGCGTCGACGGCCTGCACAAGCACTACGGCGAGCACCAGGTGCTCAAGGGCGTCTCGCTGCAGGCGCGCAAGGGCGACGTGATCAGCCTGATCGGCGCCAGCGGCTCGGGCAAGAGCACCTTCCTGCGCTGCATCAACTTCCTCGAAAAGCCCAACGCCGGCAGCATCACCCTCGACGGCCAGACCCTCGACCTGAGCAAGGGCACCCCGCCAGCGGCCCAGCTGCAAAACCTGCGCACGCGCCTGGCCATGGTGTTCCAGCACTTCAACCTGTGGAGCCACCTGACGGTGCTGGAGAACATCTGCCTGGCACCGCGCAAGGTGCTGGGCATCAGCGCCGGCGAAGCCGAGGCGCGGGCACGCAAGTACCTGGACAAGGTCGGCCTGCCGGCCCGCGCCGCCGACCAGTACCCGGCGTTTCTCTCCGGCGGCCAGCAACAGCGCGTGGCCATCGCCCGGGCGCTGGCGATGGAGCCGGAAATCATCCTGTTCGACGAGCCCACCTCGGCACTGGACCCCGAGCTGGTCGGCGAAGTGCTCAAGGTGATACAGACGCTCGCCGAGGAAGGACGTACCATGCTCATGGTCACCCATGAAATGGGGTTCGCCCGCCAGGTGTCGAGCCAGGTGCTGTTCCTGCACCAGGGCCTGGTCGAGGAAAGCGGCAGCGCCGAGATCCTCGACCAGCCACAGAGCGAGCGCCTGCGGCAGTTCCTCTCCAATCGTCTGAAGTGAAGTCACGCCGCATATGGATACCAAGGCCATCACCCCCGCCGCCGCACCGCTGGATCGCATCGACGAAGCGATCATCGACGTGCTGCGACACCAAGGAAGGATCACCTACGAGAAGCTCTCCACCCTCGTGCACCTGACCCCCAGGCCCTGCCTGGAACGGGTGCGCAAGCTGGAGCGGCGCGGGGTGATCCGCGGTTACGGGGCCATCATCGACCTGCAGCAGGTCTCCCCCGGGTTGTCGTTGCTGGTGCTGGTGGCGTTGTCCAACCAGAGCGGGCGCTCGGCGCAGCGGGCCTTCGAGGCCACCGTGCGCGCCTGCCCGCAGGTCTACGAGTGCCAGCTGATCAGCGGGCATTTCGACTACAGCCTGCGCATGCGCTGCCGCGACATGGAGCACTACCGGGTGCTGACCGAGACCTGGATGAACAACGACGAGCTGCATATCGACAAGCTGGTGGCGCATCCGGAGCTGGCGGCGGTGAAGAGTACCGCGCCGCAGGCTTGAGCCAAGGTAGCGCTTGTGGCGCAAGATAGTGGCTTAGTAACATTACTGGATCCAATGACCACGCCTCGCGGGTGAAACCGCGGGGCGTTTCCACATTTCCAGGGATGTACAGCCGTGGCCAGCAAGCAATCCAACGATTCGCGTATTCGTTTTCCCATCGAGCAGAAGGAACAGGCGGCGCAGCGGGAGCACAGTACGTTGCTGGCGCGGGATATCTATGATTCGCTGGCAAAGCTACTGGAAGAAAGCCTCGATAACTTACCTAAAAACGATGATCTCGACCAACATCGTTCTCACAGCGCAATTCTGATCGACGGCAAGCGAGGCACCGGTAAAAGTTCAGTGTTGGTCAACCTTAGCCTATATCTGGACGATCATAAAAACGACAGGCTGGCAAACGAGATCCATGTCCTTAAACCTGTAGACCCCACCCTACTGGAAGACAGTGACGACTTATTCCTAAATGTCATCGTTGCCGCGATCATTCGAGACAAGGCAGTAGCAGCAGCTCTAAGCAAGGCGACACCGAAGTCAGAAGAGTTCCATCACCAACTGCAATTACTCGGCAGTACGTTGGAGGCACTGCAATCGCAGCGCAACAAATACGGACTCGACAAGCTGCGCGCCTTTATGGGCAGCCATGACCTCAACCAGCAAGTTCACGACCTTTTCAAGAAAGCCCTTGACCTCATCGACAAGAAGCTTTTGGTTCTTCCTATTGACGACGTCGACACTTCGCTCAACCGCGCATTTGACAATCTTGAAGTCGTTCGCCGCTACCTAACCTCTCCCTATGTACAGCCGATCATCAGCGGTGATCTCGGACTCTACCACGAGGTAACCTGGAGGAATTTTTACTCAAAACTTACTAAAGATAGTAAATCGGGTGACCGGGAGACTCGAAAGACCGCGAACGACCTCGCAACAGACTACCAAAGAAAGATCATGCCCCTGCACCTGCGAATGGAGATGCCAACCGCCTCAAGCTACTTGGAAAATCCGAGAATCTTCCTAGCCAAACACGAAGACGTCTATTTCCCACTCCCTGTATTTTCACGCTGGCTGGACGCGCTCCTCAATGACAGGCTGAATAACTTGCCTGGGCGAAGACTAAATTACGAAGTTGAGACAGTACGAGAGCTCGCACAGCTGGTCTTTGCATTCAGAAAAGAAATCCCTGCTTTAAGCAAGGCCTTGGATTCGGCAGGGGTGTCACTTAATAGCGACTGGTGCCTGCACCGATTAATTTTCATGCCCACTGGCGTTCTCTCCGCCTTGGAAGATTTCCCACGAGAGTACCAGCACGCGCAGAGTCTGAGAGGAAGATCCCAGCGGGAAACAGCCAGGGATCATGCTTACAATAAATTCTTCACTGAAGCTGACAGTAAAACAAATAACAAACCCGACAACTGGAATGAACGGATTATCGAATCGAAGAAAATCCTGCTTAACTACATGCACCATAAGCATGCGCATGCCGCGACCTGCCTGGCGTTAGAGGCAGACCTGCATTTCATCGAAATTGGTAAAAACCCAAACCGTCATCTCTCCGAATTATTTGCTACTCGTTTATTCGAGCCTTTGAAACTAAGTAAGGAGAGCATCGCCACCTTCCCAGGCAAATCTACGTCACCATTGCCCGATGATTGGAAAGGGCGCGCCCCCGAGGAATGGCTAAAACTTATCAGCGAGGAGCCAGTCCCCTACGCACTGCCGGAAATTGGTCGCGCCTCCGGCAGTTTCGAACAGCCAGACAAGGCTTCACAGTTTATCATTCACCTAATGCAATACCGCAGTTACTTCAGCGAGAGCCGACAAACCGAAACCATCTTCAGCGGCAGAATTTTTGAACTGGTAATTTCCAGCCTTGTGAGAGACATATCTCCAAAAGATATTCTAAACCTTCTCAATCGCGTACCTTTTCACTCACTTCCTGGCACACTTGGCAACCACGAAAACTACGTAGAAGGCACCTTTGACGAATTTGACCAAGAATCTAGCTACGGACTATCTGGCTTCAGTGAAAAAATCAACGCTTGGCGGCGCGATTACCATATCGACCAACAATTCCTATCGAGCTGGCTAACGTTCAATGTAATGAATAACTACTTCGCAAAAACCCTTACCTTCAACCCTCCCCTGAGGGCTAACCAGAATCACGGCAACCCAAACATCGCAAGCATTTTACTTACAGCTAGGAGTGCATTCAGAACCTTATGGAATGCTTTTGCCAGGGTAGAAAAGGGGGAAATTTTCGGAATGCCTCTTGTACTCACAAGCTTCAATGTAGGCGCAAACGATAATTTCGAGCAGAATCTTGCTTACAAACAAAACATACAACCCCTACTGCGAGCCGCCGACAAACGCTCTTTTGGCCAAGAGACTCGCTCATACACATTCGCGCTGGCGCACCACCCATTATTTGATTTAATTGAGCTCCTCATCAAAGGCCACCAGATCAATCCAGAAAACAACGAAGATCAGGACATCGACGGCAGCCCGAACCCTCGCCTGATCGCCACCACCATCAAAAAACATTTTAACATCTCCGGAAAAATAGAGGATACGCTAAAAAATGCACACCCATCCTCCACTGACATTGAGGAAATTGAGAACAAGTGCATTCAGTTAGGCTTCAGCATTTACACTATCCGAAGCAACCAGTACTTTGACGCCCTCGCCAAAAAGGCCGGAACTTCGGAAAGCTGAAATGTTTCTAATTTCTCTCCTCGAACTCACCACTGGTAACTTTCTCTCCAGCAGCGAACTGGCCGAACACCTCAAGGCCGACTTGCTCTCGCGAGACCTGCCCCAGCGCCTCTGCGATGCTGGGCGCTTCGTCGAGAGCTACCAACGCTGCCTGCGGGAGGACTTGGACAGACATCATTACGGCCGTTTCCGTCTCAATGACCTGAAACTCGCCGCAGAACAACTGTGCCCGAACGAACTGTTCCGCATACCACGGCTGGACGCTCTGGACACCCTGTTCCGGACGTTCTTCCTGTGCAACGGCGACCATGTCCACTACCGCCCCGAGTACCTGACGGACTACGCCCACCTGTGCGCCATGGTCGATCCGACGCTAATCGTCGCCTGGCACCTGGCGCAACGCTTCAGGCAGAACCCGCACCTGTCGGCAGCCGACGCCCAGCGCATCGTGCAGGCCCAGCAACCGCTGTTCAGCCCACCGTCGATTGCCAACAAACCCTTTTCCGAAGGGCACGTACACCTGGGTGGTGCGCATTTCGACGGCATCATTCTGATGAACCAGATCACCCACCAGCCAGGCATGGAAGCCTTCGCACCGCTGCATCGCCTCTGCCACGGGCTACTCGGCGAATGGCCGGGGCGCCTGGATGCAAACCCAGGCAAGATTCTCAAGCTGTACCAGCGCACCCTGGGCAAGGCGCACCTGACAGACGGGCCGCTGATCCTCAGCTGGCCGGGCTTCAGCACCCTGCAGCCGCACACCGATGACCGCCGCCACCCCAGCTGGATGAAACTGCAGCTGGCCCAGGCCATCACTGCGGGTGACTTGAGCAAAGCCTGGCTGTGGCTACTGATCTGGCTGTGGACTCAGTACCAGGATGCCGAAGCGCCTCCCGTGCTTCGCATGGGCATCTTCTACCTGGTTCTGGCGCTGATGGCCGAACGGCGCAAGCTGTTGATGGACGGCCAGGGGTTGACGCGCTTTACGACGATTTATGGCGGGTTCAGCAAAGCCTCCAGGCACAACCCCCAGAAACAGCTGCTGACGTACGGCCGCGCATGCGCCCGCCAACTGTTCCAGAACCCCGAGGATTGCGCCGAACTGAAGATCACCGAAAGCATCTTCACCAGCGAGCACATGGCCAGTTGGGTCAGCGCCCTTGAACAGCACCATGGCCAACAGCCAATCACACCGCTCAAGCCGGTCACCCTGCACCAAGCCAAACACTTCCGCTCACGCATGGAACGCTGGCACCTGTGCATCCACTTCCTGCGCCGGGTGGAGCACCTGCACAAACGCGGCAAGATCTGGGCCGACGGCGAGAAACTGCACCGAAAGCTCAGAGAACATTCCGGTTGGTCGTCCCCTGAGTTTCTGCATGGCAAGGTCAGCGAGCACTTCCGTTTCGAGCCGAGCGCCTGGGTGCGCGGGCTGGACGTCGCCGGCGACGAGAACACGACCCGCAACGAGCTCTACGCTCCTATGCTGCGCTGGCTGCGTGCCGGCCTGCAGCCGGCCGGCCACGGCGATGGCTTCCAGGGCGGGCTGCACCTGAGCATTCACACCGGCGAGGACTATGCCCACCCTCTGTCGGGCATGCGCCATATCGACGAGACCGTGCACTTTTGCGAGATGCGCCACGGTGACCGCATCGGCCATGCGCTGGCGGTCGGCGTGTCGCCGCTGCAGTGGTGCCAGAACCAGGGCGACATGCTGCTGCCGGTGGACGAGCACCTGGACAACCTGGTGTGGCTCTGGCACCACGCCACGCAACTGGCAACCTGCGTCCCGCTGGCGAATCAGATCCTGCCGCGGCTGGAACGCCGTATCGCCCAGTTCGTGCCCCATGTCGCCTGGACCAGCCCTCATTACCTCAATGCGTTCTACCCTCGGCAGAAGCTCGGCAAAGGCCAGGCGCAATCCCAGCCCGAAGAGTCGCGGCGCTACATCAACCCGCACACCCTGCATGAAGCCTGGCGCTTGCGCCGCAACTGCTTCCACATGCTCGAGCAGTACCGGCTCGACGAACCCCTCGACGACAAGATGCGCGCCGCCCTGCCCGACCGGGAGATCCTCGGCACGGTCAACTTCCTCAAGCTCAATGGCCAGCATGACGACCCGGGGGCGGCGCTGCTGTACTGGCGTCGTTCCACCCTGCTCAGCCATGCCGAGTACAAGCCCCGCATGGTGCATGTGCGCATCCAGCGCCACGCCCTGGTCGAGACCCCGCCGATGCCAGGCGAGCAAGGCCTGCTGCTGGACTACGAAACCCCGGAAGAGCTGGAGTTCATGGAGGCGTTGCAGGACCACCTGATCGAAACCTGCGACCAGCGCGGGATCATCTTCGAGACCAATCCCAGTTCGAATGTGTACATCGCGCGGATCGGCAAGCACGCCGATCACCCGATCTTCCGCTGGAACCCTCCGGACGAGAGCACGCTGGAGCGCGGCGCGGTACACAATCGCTTCGGACTGCGACGCGGGCCCATCCGGGTCACGATCAATACCGACGATCCTGGGGTGATTCCGACGACCTTGCGCACCGAGTATGCGCTGCTTCAGGAAGCGGCCAAGGCGATGGGCATTTCCAGGACCCGAACCGAGGAATGGCTGGAGCGACTGCGGATCTATGCCAACGATCAGTTCCAGCGCAACCATCGGCCGGTGTTCAGGGACCGCTGACATCGCGCCGGGACCAAAGACGCAAGCATCACCAGCGTGGGAGCGGCGGTGCGCCGCTGCCACAAGCTGTACCGACAGCAGGCCCTCAGCGCCACGCCTGCGGTTGCCGGTAGTCCGCTACCCATTGCGCCACCGCCTCCACCGGCATCGGCCGGGCGATGCCGTAACCCTGGGCCAGTTCGCAGCCCAGCTCCATCAGCAGCCGTCCGTGCTCGACAGTCTCCACGCCCTCGGCGATCACTTCGCGTCCGAACGCCCGCGCCAGGCCGATCACCGCGCCAGTGAGAGTCAGGTCGTCATGGTCATGAAGGATGTCGCGCACAAAGGACTTGTCGATCTTGATGGTCTGCGCCGGCAGGCGCTTGAGGTAGCTCAACGAGGAATAGCCGGTACCGAAGTCGTCCAGCGAAAAACGCACGCCCAGGGCTCGGCAGGCATCCAGGCAACGGCCGACCCGCGGCAGATTGTCGATCGCCACCGATTCGACGATCTCCAGATCCAGATGCCCGGGCGACACCCCGGGATGACGCGCCAGCAGGCGCTCAAGGCGCTGGGCGAAGTCGCCGCGCTGCAGCTGGCGGGCGGCGATGTTGACGCTCAGTGACCAGTCTCGCCCGGACAGCTGCCACTGCTGCAACTGGGTCAGAGCCTGGTCGATGACCCACTCGCCCAGCTCGACGATCAGGTCGGTCTGCTCCACGAAGGGCAAAAACTCCCCCGGCGGCACCGGCCCCTTGGACGGATGCATCCAGCGCAACAAGGCTTCGAAACCGATCACCTGACCGCTGCGCATGTTCACCTTGGGCTGGTAGTGCAGGCACAGTTCGCCCTGGCGCAGGGCCTGGCGCACCCGCGCCACGGTCTGGTGGGTGGCCTTGAGCTCAAGCTCCTGGGACACGTCGAACAGGTGGTAGCGGTTGCGCCCGCGCTGCTTGGCCACGTACATGGCCTGGTCGGCATGGCGCACCAGGGTGTCGGCGTCCTCGTCATCCTGCGGGAACAGCGTCACGCCGATGCTCGCGCTCAGGCTCAACGACTGCTCGCGCACCACATAGGGCGCGGCCAGCGCCTGGAGAATGCGCTGCAACGCGGCATGCAACTGCTGCGGGCCTTCGATATGGCGCAGGATCAGCACGAACTCGTCGCCCGACAGGCGCGCCACCGCATCGCCACCGCGCAGGATGTGCTGCAGACGCCGGGCGACCTCCACCAGCAGCAGGTCGCCGGTGGCATGGCCGTAGCCGTCGTTGACCGCCTTGAAGCCATCCAGGTCGAGCATGCACACCGCCAACGGAATACTCTCCCGGCGGGAGAACGCCAAGGCCTGGTTGAGCAGGTCGGACAGGTAGGCGCGATTCGGCAGGCCGGTCAAAACGTCATGCCCCACCCGCCACTGCAGGGTGTGCAGCAACTGGCGCTTCTCGGTCACGTCGAAGCGGATCGACACGTACTTGCGCACCTGGCCGGTGTGCGGGTCGATCAGCGGCACCATGGTGCTGTCCACCCAGTACAACGAGCCGTCCTTGGCGCGGTTGCAGATCTCGCCCTTCCACACCCGGCCAGCAGCCAGGGCGCGCCACATCTCGAGGAAGAAGGTCGGTTCGTGCAACCCGGAATTGAGGATGCGGTGGTTGGCCCCCAGCAGTTCCTCGCGGCTGTAGCCGGAGATGCTGCAGAACTGCTGGTTGACGTAGGTGATGCAACCGCGCAGGTCGGTCTCGGAAAAGATCGCGGCCGCATCGACGGCCGCGCGGTAGTTGTCGTCCATAAGCCTCGCAACCTAGCGGTTGAAGCGCTCCACCAGGGCGCGCAGCCCGGCGCACACTTGCTCCAGTTCCGCGCCGCGCACGGCGGCGGCATTGGCGCGGCGGGCGCTCTGCTGCACCGTGCCGGCCACGCCGTTGATCTGCCGCGAGACATCCTCGGCCACGCTGGACTGCTCCTGCGAGGCTGCGGCCATCTGCTGGCTCATGTCGCTGATGCGCTGCACCGCGTGCTGGATGCCCTGCAGGGCCTCCCGGGTCAGGGCGACCTGGGTCACGCCCTGCTGCGCGCCTTCCAGGCCCTGGCTGGCGATGCTCACCGCCTGCTCGGCACCGCCGCGCAGGCTGTCGATGATCGACTGGATATGCAGGGTCGACTGGCGGGTCTTGTCGGCCAGGGCGCGCACCTCGTCGGCGACCACCGCGAAGCCGCGTCCCTGCTCGCCGGCGCGGGCCGCTTCGATGGCGGCGTTGAGCGCCAGCAGGTTGGTCTGCTCGGCGATGGCGCGGATCATTCCGGCTGCCTCGGCAATGGCACCGGTCTGATCGGCCAGCTCGTTGACCGCCTGGTTGATCTGCCCGACCGTGCCGGCCAGGCTCTGGATCGCCGCGCCGCTGGCGTCGGCCACCTGGCTGCCCTGCCCGGCCAGCAGGTGCGCGGTGTGCGCCTGCTCGGCAGTCAGTTGCACGTGGCCGGCGACCTCGCCGATGGAGGCGGCCATCTCGGTCATGGCGGTGGCGGTCAGGTCGGTTTCGGCACGCTGTTCGAGCAGTGCCGACTCGGTGCTGCGCGACAGCCGCCCGGCATCCTGGGCGGCGCCGGCCATCTGCGCGGCGAGGTCGCTCAGGCGGGTGAGCGCGGTCTTCAGGCGCGCCTCCTCGCTGATCAGGATCAGCTCCAGCTGCCCGGCGGCACCGGGCAGGTCGCTGTAGGTCAAGGCCGCGACCGGGTCGCTGAAGGTGTTGTCGGCAACCTGAACGATGCGCCGCAAGTGGCGCCCCATACGGCTTTGCGCCCACAGGCCGACACCGGCGAACAGCGCCAGGGTCAGGCCCTGGGCGGGCAGTTCAGGCAAGATCTGGTTGGCGCCAATGGCCACGGCCCCCGCCAGCAGCGGCAGCGCCATGGCCCGCCCCAGCAGGGCCAGGCGCCGGGTCGGCGACAGCGCCGCCTTGCCGTCACGCAGCCGGGCGTACAGGGCTTCGGCGCGGGCCACCTGCTCGCGGGTCGGGCGCACGCGCACCGACTCGTAGCCGACCACCTGGCCGTTGTCGAGCATCGGCGTGACGTAGGCGTTGACCCAATAGAAGTTGCCGTTGCGGCAGCGGTTCTTGACGATGCCCATCCAGCTGCGGCCGGCCTTGAGGTACTGCCACATCAGCTCGAACACCGCCTCGGGCATGTCCGGGTGGCGCACCAGGTTGTGCGGGCTGCCGATCAGCTCGTCCTGGCTGTAGCCGCTGATGGCGGCGAACTCGGCGTTGCAGTAGGTGATCAGGCTGGCCGTGTCGGTCGCCGAAATCAGCCGCTGGTGCTCGGGAAAGCTTTGCTCGACCGGATTGACCGGCAGGTTCAGACGCACGATGAGACTCCATTCATACACGGCCCGACGCATGGCCTGACAGGAGGCCAGGGGCGCCGGAACCGTTCATCCTGGATCAGTTCCAATGTCCGACAACGCTTGCACACGGGCCGGCAAATGGCCGGATCGCCCTGGACGACTACTTGAATGACTGATCAATCAAAGCGGCGAATTCTACGAATTCCATCACATTTTGCAAATAAAGGTGACGAATCATGGCGTTGCGCCATATCGACATATATCGTTAAGTGCTTGATTCTAAATGGGAATTGAGCGATGACGAGAACAGGTCTAGGTCCAGCCCTGCGCCGCTACCGCAAACTGGCGGGCTTCACTCAGGCGCAACTGGGCGAGCGAACCGGCTTCGACCCCAAGACCATCAGCCGTTTCGAAACCGGCACCTACACCCCCAGCATCGAATCGCTGGTGAGCTTCGCCGAGGCACTGGGGATCAAGCCGAAAGTGTTCTTCAGCGACCCTGACGATGAAGACGAACAACGCGCCTACCTTTTCGGCGTGATCCACAACGCCCCTCCCAAGGACCTCGGCAAGCTGATCGCCGCCGTCGATCAGGTGCTGGCCAAGCCGTGAAATCCCCCCGCGCACCACGCTAGAGCAGAAGCACCGTCACTGCACCACAACTGGTCAGACCGGTAAGGCCGAAATCACTTGCAAAGTAAAAAAAATCGGCGTTTTATGGCTCGGCAGTGAACAAACCGGTAAGACCACAATAATTAAGTCCTGCGCTCTTTCGCTCCGTGTGGCTTGGGGGGCAAGGACACCGACCAGAGACTCCTCCCATGCTCAAATGGTGTTCGCGTTCGATCTTCCTCCAGGTTGTGCTCGGCCTAGCCCTCGGCATTGTCTGCGGCCTGAGCTTCCCCGACCTGTCCCTGCAACTCAAACCCCTGGGCGACGGCTTCATCAAGCTGATCAAGATGCTCATCGGCCTGATCGTGTTCTGCGTGGTGGTCAGCGGCATTTCCGGCGCCGGCGACCTGAAGAAGGTCGGGCGCATCGGCCTGAAATCGGTGATCTACTTCGAAGTGCTGACCACCCTGGCCCTGGTGATCGGCCTGGTGTTCGCCTTCTCCACCGGCATCGGCAGCGGCGCCAACATCCACCTCGACCAGCTGTCCAGTGCCGACGCCGGCGCCCTGGCCGAGCGCGGTGCGCACATCCACGGCACCACCACCTTCCTCATGGACCTGATCCCCACCTCGGTGGTGGGCGCCTTCGCCGACAACAACATCCTCCAGGTACTGCTGTTCTCGGTGCTGTTCGGCAGCGCGCTGAACCTGGTGGGTGAGTCGGCCTCGGGCATTTCGCGGCTGATCAACGAGCTCAGCCACGTGATCTTCCGCATCATGGGCATGATCGTGCGCCTGGCGCCGATCGGCGTGTTCGGCGCCATCGCCTTCACCACCAGCAAGTACGGCCTGAGCTCGCTGCAGCACCTGGGTGGCCTGGTGGCGCTGTTCTACCTGACCTGCGCCGGCTTCGTGCTGATCATCCTCGGCACGGTGATGCGCCTGTCGGGCCTGAGGCTGCTGCCGCTCATCAAGTACCTGCGCGAGGAGCTGTCCATCGTCCTCGGCACCGCCTCCTCCGACGCCGTGCTGCCCCAGGTGATGCGCAAGCTCGAGCACCTGGGCATCGGCAGTTCCACCGTCGGCCTGGTGATCCCCACCGGCTACTCGTTCAACCTCGATGGCTTCTCCATCTACCTGACCCTGGCCATCGTGTTCATCGCCAACGCCACCGGCACGCCACTGGCGATGACCGACCTGCTGACCATTCTTCTGGTGTCGCTGGTGACTTCCAAGGGTGCCCACGGCATCCCAGGCTCGGCCCTGGTGATTCTCGCCGCCACCCTCACCGCGGTACCGGCGATCCCGGTAGTAGGCCTGGTGCTGGTACTGGCCGTGGACTGGTTCATGGGCATCGGCCGGGCGCTGACCAACCTGATCGGCAACTGCGTCGCCACCGTGGCCATTGCCCGCTGGGAAAAGGACATCGACCTGGAACGCGCCCACAACGTGCTGGCCAACAAGCCTGGCTTTGCCCCGATCACCCGCAAGCAGGGCCAACCTCATCAACAGGAATTCTAAGCCCAAGGCCGCCGGCGCCCAGCGCCGGCCGGCCAAGCGCAAAGATGCCGCGTCAACCAAGGAGCGAACCGTGATCAGCTCTTCGACCGTAGTCAATTCAGTGGTGGAGAAACTCCGCCAGGCCCTGGCCCGCGGTCAGTGGCGCAGCGGCGACATGCTGCCCGGCCAGCGCGAGCTGGCCGAACAACTGGGGATCAGCCGACCGAGCCTGCGCGAGGCGGTGATCGTCCTGGAAACCCTGGGCCTGGTGCGCTCGATGCCCGGCAAGGGCGTGCTGGTGCTGGATGCCGACGCCGCCCAGTCACAGGAAGCGGACACCGTCGCCGAGGCCAGCCTGGCCGATGTGCTCGAGCTGCGCTACACCCTCGAACCCTTCATCGCCGGGCTGGTGGCGCAATCGGCCGGCAGCCAGGACATCGGCCAGCTGCGCCTGACCCTGATGGACATGCGCGAAGCCCTCGATGCCGGTGACAGCGAGGCCGGCATCAACGCCTACATCGCCTTCCATGAGGCGCTGTTCGCCCTGACCACCAACCCGATCTTCCAGAGCGTGGTACAGCAGACCGGCAATGCCCTCAAGCAGAGCGCCGCCATGCTGCGCAACTCGCCCGAGCACCTGGCTGCGCGCCTGAGCGAGAACGAAGCGGTGGTGCGCGCGATCCGCGAGCGCAACAGCGCCAAGGCCAGCCAGCAGATGCGCCAGCACATCCTTGCCGAGGGCCAGCGCATGGGCATCGCCCTGAACATCCCGGACGACCAACCAGGCACCTGAATAAAGAAGGAGAGCGACCATGACCGCCTGCGCCCAAGCCGCCCCCCGCCTGCCTACCCTGCTCGGTGCCGGCGAGACCCGCCTGTCGGCGGAACAGATCTACCCCCGGCTGTTCGACGCCATCCTCGAACAGCGCCTGCCCCCCGGCAGCGCCCTGCCCGAGCAGGCGCTGGGCAATGCCTTCGGCGTCAGCCGCACGGTGATCCGCCGGGTGCTCGGGCGCCTGTCCGACCAGCAGGTGGTGGTGCAGCGCCCCAGCCATACCGCGCACCTGGCCGCGCCCGACCCCGAGCAGGCGCGCCAGGTGCTCAGCGCCCGGCGCCTGGCCGAAACCACGCTGATCGGCCTGGCCACCCAGCGCGCCCGACCGGCGCAGATCCGCCAACTGCGCCAACTGGTCGAGCGCGAGCGCCAGCACCATGAGCGCGGCGAACGCTGCACGGCGATCCGCCTGGGCGGCGAGTTCCACATGAAGCTGGCGCAGATGGCCGCCAACGCACCGCTGGCGCGCTTCCTCAACGGCCTGGTGCCGATGACCTCGCTGATCATCGCCCGTTACGAGTCACCATGCTGCGAGCACTGTGCGTGGCAGGAGCACGCGGCGATCATCGATGCGGTGGAAAGCGGCGACGGCCAGGCCGCGCTGGCGCTTATGCAAGAACATCTGGATCGCTTGCAAGCCAAACTGGAGTTGGACTGATCTGAGCGGAAACCTTACCGGCTGATGCTACCGGGTGAGTTTCAGGAAACTCGATGCCATCCCTGACATCCCGTCAGGGCTGCCATCAGAAGGTTTTATGACCAATACCCCATTCCACGACCCTGACATGATCGATTTGCCAGATCATGACGCCCCTCCCTCTCCCGTATCGACCCCAGGCATAGACTCACCGCAAGCCCCCTTGTCGCGGGAGGCACTTGCCAGCTCGAACACGGTGCACAGCCCTCACAAAACAACCATGAACCCACTTGACAGGATCGCCCATCAGAGCCACAACAACCTTGCTTTGCCGCTGCGCAGCCCTGTCGACGATCTGGGCGCTTCATTTGCCCGTTGGGAGGCAACCGCCATGGCCGACCCACAGGATCAGCACGCCCACCCCGTTCCTGCACCCGCGCCAGGCAGGGGTTTACTGAGCCCACCCCTGCCTCTCGATGCATTGGCCAGTGATGCGTCCTATGTACTGATGGACGAACGGGGGCGCGTCCTGTGCGCCCAACAACAAGGTGGGTGGGACTGGGCTTTTCTGGGTGACTTCAACGCCTACCATTCGGATGTGCTGTACTTTTCCGTCTCGACTTCACGCATCGGCAACCAGACTGTCCTGAAGACCACGAGCAAAAACAAACACTGGAACTTCCATGTCAATCACAACGACTGGATTTTCGCCTCCGCCCAACGCTGGCCTGGCTACCCCATGCTCGAATTGCACTTTGCCAACCTGCGGCATGATTCGAACCAGTTCACCCTGGCGTTCAATATCGGAGCAGAACATCGCGCCCTGGCCGCCGAGGGAGGCGCGTGGAATTACCTGCGCGTCGCCAGGCCAGACCACGCCACACGCTTTACCCTACACCGCTATTATGTGCCGGGGCGAGGGCTGGCGGACCTGATCGCTGAAACCTGGCCTGGCGTGAGTACTGACTTGATCCATGAGACTGACAGGCCTTATCTGGGCATTTCTGCGCACCACGCCGAACAGATCTGGAATGATTCGAAGCTTGGCCGCTACCAATGGCGTGAAGGGAGCTTCGATAGCGACGATTTCGCCTTCATCTACAAGGCTCAGGCCTCGCTGGACGCCTATCATGGCAATCTTCCCCATCCCTACGCGATAGGCTGGGTTACCGGTGCCAATGCCGCACACAGGTACACAGCGAACCTGTTCATGGACCTGAATGGCAGGCTCAATACACTCGACCCACAGACCGGCGAAATCGCAGCTGCGGCCAGTTGGGCTTTCGCACCGACCAGAATCCTGATCTGACCGGGGCGCACCGGCGGCGTATGACGCTTGCAGCACTCGGTAGGGTCACCCGAAATGCATCTCGAAGGCCCGGCGCGGTTTCGGCATTGGCGAATCCGCACCACGCCGCCACCTGCTTGGGCGACTCCTCCAGACATCCACTCGCGGCATTCAACGCGCCAGCTCCATCCAGGCCGCCGGGGTCATGCCCACGTCGGCCTGGAACAGCCGAGCTCACGCCGATCCGCAACGGTGCGCATTGTATTCGCGCACCTGGATCGCCTGGAGGACAGGCTGGAACTGGACAGGCCCAAGGGAAACCGTGCCGTATGATCAAGCGGCGGGATCCGCGCGAGACTCCCGGGCATCCCGGCATCCCGTCGGGCTTGTCCTGCCGAAGGTGCCATGAACACTACTGCAACCATTCCAACATCAGCCAGCCATTCGCTCGATAGCGTTCCCACGACCCCGCCAGAGGCCGCGCCCGCGCCAAGACCAAGCCCGGCGGGTGGCGAACTCAGCGCGGCAATGTCGCTGGACACACTGGCCAGTGACGAGTCGTATGTACTGTTCGACGAACTTGGGCGGGTCCTGTGTGCCCAGCAGCAAGGATCCTGGGGCTGGGCCTACCTGGGCGATTTCGACACCTACAACTCGGATGTGCTCTACATCGCCGTATCGGCCGCAGGCGGTGGGCGCCTTGCCACGCTGGACGTCTCGGCGAACGATCGCCCCTGGAGCCTTTACGCCAATGGCCCCATCGGCAGGGACCCTTGGTTGTTCGCCTCCGGCCAAGGCTGGCCAGGTTACCCGCGGATCAACCTGTGCCCCGTAAGCAACGGCAACAACGCCCAGCAATTCACCCTGCAGGTCGAAATCGACGGCGAGCGCAAAGCCTTCAAGGCCGGCAGCAGCACCTGGGACTGGCTGTACCTGGCAAGCCCCGCAAAGGAACCCACGCGCTTCACCCTGCATCGTTACCATATCACCGGCCAACGCCTGTTCGACCTCATCAAGACGACCTGGCCGAGCGTTGCCGCCGACGCACTTTGTGAAGCCGACAGTGCCTACCAGGCCATCTCGTCACACCACGCCAGGCAGATCTGGCAGGACGCGGGCCTTGGCCGCTGCCGCTGGCGCAGCGAAAGCTTCGACTGCGACGACTTTGCCTTTGTCTACAAGGGCCAGGCCTCGCTCGACGCCTACCACGGCAATGCAACCTACCCCTACGCCGTGGGCTGGATCGCTGGCGCATGCGGCAACGAGGCGCACGCGGTGAACCTGTTCCTGGACCTGGATGGCCATCTCAAGACCCTGGAGCCGCAAACCGGCGAAATCATGCTGGCGCAAGACTGGCCCTATGCGCCGTACCAGGTACTGATCTGAGACCTGTCACTTTTCACCTGCTGCATCGACCGAGCTGAACGCCACCGAGTCGACGCCAGGCAGGATCGACACTTCGTCCCCCAACGACCATTCCGCCACCCGCGCCGCCAGGGCGGCGGGCACACCCGGCGAGCCGCCTGGGCCGGGCGGCACGTCGTAGGTGGCGTGGGCGTCGTGCGCCAGCAACACCTCGAAGCCCCGTTGCAGCGCGGCGCGGGCGGTGGCGGCCAGGCACATTTCCGAGAGCAGGCCGCACAAGGCCAGGCACTGGACTCCCAGCTCATCCAGCAAGGCCTGCAACCCGGTCTCGACAAAGCCATCGTCCTCGGTCTTGAACAGCACGTGCTCGCCACGGGCCGCCGGGAAATACAATTGCCAGCCGGCCGTGTGCGGGGCGTCCGGGGTATCGGGGGCGCCGTCGTTCTGCAGGAAGATCACCGGCACGCCGGCCTGCCGCGCACGTGCCAGCAAGCGGGCGATGCTCGTCTGCAGGGCGAGATGAGCGGGAACGGCGTCGGGCCCTTCCATGAACGCGCATTGCACGTCCACCAGCAACAGGGCCTCGGCCTGGGGGATCGGTTCAGCGGGCATGCGACGCTCCAGTGCGAGAGATGAAAGGCCGAGCATAGCGCAGCCCCAGGGAGCGCCGTACCATGACCGCCGATTCATCACAGGGTCTTGGAGGCCAATATGAAGCACGCTATCGCGCCAGTGGGCGCGGAACATTTCGATCGGCTGGCCGATCTGTGGGAGGCCTCGGTACGGGCGACCCATGACTTTCTTCCCGATGGCTATATCGAGCGTCTGCGCCCGCTGGTGCGCGAGCAGTACCTGGGGTTTGTCGAACTGCGCGCCTGGCGGGACAGTGAAGGCCATATCCAAGGGTTTGCCGGGGTGCATGACGGCAAGCTGGAAATGCTCTTCATCGACCCCGCCTGCCGTGGCCAGGGCATCGGCAAGGCGCTGCTGGCCGGCGTGGTCGAGGAACTGGGCGTGCGTGAGGTGGACGTCAATGAACAGAACCCACAAGCGGTGGGGTTCTACCTGAAGCAGGGGTTTATCCAGGTGGGCCGCTCGGAGGTGGATGGCCAGGGCGATCCGTATCCGTTACTGCACTTGAAGCTGGAGGGGTGAACATGTTTATCAAGCCTGCAAAGGGGGCCGCTCTGCGGCCCATCGCGGGACGAGCCCGCTCCTACAGGTATTGTGCAGTACCTGTAGGAGCGGGCTTGCCCCGCGATGAGGCCCGCAAGACAAACCTATACTTCGGATAACCACCCAGCCTCTCGCCAAGGGGGCAATCCGCGTGAAATCATTCCTTGCGATGTTTGCGCTCTGCCTCCTGCTGGCCCTCGCCGGTTGCGCCGGCAAACGCCCCCCGGCCCCGCCGCCACCGCAGAACCTGCCCCCCGCCGTCTGGCAACGCATCGACCAGGACATCATCGAAGCCTCGGTCGCCGCCGCAGGCTCTGCCAACGACTACGCACGGCGTTCCATGCGCGTGTGGAAGGAGCAGGTGCAGCAACGCACCGAGAACGATTTCATCCCCTGGTTCACCGGCTACTGGACCCAGCAATGGCTCACGCTCAAGGTGGCCTGGTACACGATGAACAGCGGCAATGGCAACGAGCCGCCGGAAAAGCGCCTGGGCCTGTACCTGCAGGAGCAGTACCGCGAACGCGTGATCGACCCGGTGGCCGAGCAGATCAACCCCGAGGGCATCCGCGACCGCGCAAGCGAGCTGTACCTGCAACTGCTCGGCCAACAGCTGCCGGCGATCATCCAACGCTACAACGCGCCGCCCGAGCAGTTCAGCCAGCGCCTGAACCACATCCCGATCATCGCCCTGGGGCCGCCGGATGCACGCAACGCCTCGCTCTACCAGTTGCTGCGGGCCAAGTCGCTGGACCAGCAACCGGCCTGGCAATCCCTGCGCCAGCACCTGCACCAGCAGGCCGCCAAGGCCCCCGGGCAGACCGATGCCGGGCTATCGTCAGTGGCTACCCAGGCCAGCGAGAAACTCGGCGCCACCCTGGCCCCGCGTGGCGCCGCCAGCGCGATCGCGGCGGCAGTGGGCAAGGCGGCAGGAGCGCTGATCTCGGTGGCGGCAACCGGCTACGGCATCATCACCCATGACCGCGAGCAGCCGCAGATGGTCGAGCAACTACGGGTGATCCTCAATGTGGCGCTGAACCAGGAATGGCAAGAGCTGATGGAGAACCGCCAGAGCGGGGCCATGGCTGGGGTGTATTACTTGTCGGGGCAGGTGGAGGACAGTTTGCTGGGCTATCGAGCGCCGTGATCTGTAGGAGCGGCCTTGTGCCGCGAAAGGGCTGCGGAGCAGCCCCTGGATTTCAGCATTTATACATAGATCGCCGGGGCTGCTGTGCAGCCCTTTCGCGGCACAAGGCCGCTCCTACAGAAGGCTCAGGCCGGCGCCATTGCCGAGGTCGGCAAGCCGAAGATCCGGTCGAACGCCCAGTTGTAGACGAACGTGTAGCACGGCACCAGGATGATGAACGCCAGGTCCACCAGCAACGCCTCCAGCAGGGTCATGTCCAGCCACCAGGCGATCAGCGGGATCAGGTACACCACCAGGGTCAGCTGGAAGCCGATTGCATGCGCCACCCGACGGCCCAGGCTGCGGCCGCGCTTGGCCTGGCGGCTCTCCCAACGCTCGAACAAGGTGTTGTAGATGAGGTTCCAGACCATGGCGATGGTGGTGATCATCACCGCCAGGGGGCCGGTGTGCGAGGCCTGGGTGTCGGACAGGTAGGCCAGGCCCAGGGTCGACATGCACAGGCCGATCAGTTCATAGAAGGTCACGTAGACCAGTTTGCGTTTGATTCCTTGCACAAAGTTACCTTGCTGCGGGGATGACGAAGACGCGCAGAATGAATCAATAAACTTGACAGAAAAAGTCGGCAGCCTTCAGATTTACTGAAAGGAGACTGCCATGAACTTTTCCAGCGACACCATCCTGCTGTTTCTCGCCGTGCTCGACCGCGGCTCGTTTTCCGCCGCCGCGCGGGCCCTCGGGCGGGTACCCTCGGCGGTGAGCATGGCCATCGGCAACCTCGAGGCGGAGCTCGGCTACCCGTTGTTCGAGCGCGGCTCGCGCGAGGCGCGCCCGACCGCCCAGGCCCAGGCCCTGGAACCCCATGCCCGGCTGATCGCCGAACAGCTCGGGCTGCTGGAAGTGCACGCACTGGAACTGTCGCGCGGGCTGGAGAGCAGCCTGGCCATCGCCGTGGTCCCGGATATCGACCAGCGCCCGTTGCTCAACGCCATTACCCGCCTTGGCGAGCGCCATCCGCTGCTGGACATCGAACTGCTCGCCGCGCCCCAGGAGGAGGCCCTGCAATTGCTCGACAGCGGTCGCGCCGGCCTGTGCCTGGCCTTCGCCGGGTTGCAGATGGACCCACGGCGCAGCTTCCAGCACATCGCCATGGAGTCGCTGGTGGCCACGCTGTCGCCGCAGCATCCTGCCCTGCGCGAAGGGCGTATCCGCCACCTTGAAGACCTGGTCAACCTGCGCCAGATCCTGGTGCGCAGCCGCGACCTGCCGCTGTCCGACCCGCGCTCGCTGATCGGCACCTCGCACTGGCGCACCGACAGCCTGGATCTTGCCGTGCAGATGGTCGAGGCGGGCCTGGGCTGGGGCGACCTGCCACTGTCGCGGGTCGCGCCGCTGATCGACGCCGGGCGCCTGGTGCGCCTGGAATTCCACAACACCCGCAACGAACTGCAACTGCCGGTCAATGCCTTCTGGCTGAAGCAGCAACCCCTCGGCCAGGCGGCCAGGGCGCTGGTGAGCCTGTTGGCTTCGAAATGATTTGTCACTCTGTTAGGGCAATTGCGCCAAGCACTGCGACATTTAGTCTTTCAACATTTTTCAGATTCGGCCGATAGCGTTGCAACAGGCTCCGCCATTCGTGCCACAAGCACGCGGCGCCCTCCTTTCACTGGCTCAAGGTCTCGAAACATGAACCTGAAATTCCGCCACAAGATCCTGCTCAGTGCCTGCGCCGTCGTTGTACTGGCCTTTGCGCTGTTCACCCTCTACAACGACTACCTGCAACGCAACACCATCCGCCAGAACATCGAGTCCTCGGTGCGCCAGGCCGGCGCGCAGACCGCCAGCAGCGTGCAGAACTGGATGAGCGGACGCATCCTGGTGCTGGAGAACCTGGCCCAGGACATCGCCCAGCAGGGTGCCGGCAGCAACGTGCCGGGCCTGGTCGACCAACCGTCGTACACCAGCAACTTCCAGTTCACCTACTTCGGCCAGAACACCGGCCTGTTCACCCAGCGCCCCGACGCCAAGATGCCCGATGGCTACGACCCGCGTCAGCGCCCCTGGTACACCCAGGCCGTGGCCGCCAACCAGACCATGCTGACCCCGCCCTACATGGCGGCGGTAGGTGGCCTGGTGGTGACCATCGCCATGCCGGTCAAGGCCAAGGGTAGCGGCGAGCTGATCGGCGTGGTCGGCGGTGACCTGAGCCTGAACACCCTGGTCGACATCATCAACGCCGTCGACTTCGGCGGCATCGGCCACGCCTTCCTGGTCGACCGCAATGGCCAGGTGATCGTCAGCCCGGACAAGGACCGGGTGATGAAGAACCTCAAGGACATCTACCCGGGCTCGCCGCTGCGCGTGGAAACCGGCATCCAGGAAGTGAGCCTCGATGGCAAGGAGCGCATCATCTCCTTCGCCCCGGTCGACGGCCTGCCGTCGGCGCAGTGGTACATCGGCCTGTCGATCGACAAAGAAAAGGCCTACGCCCCGCTGAGCCAGTTCCGCACTTCGGCCATCATCGCCATGCTCATCGCCGTGGCCGTCATCGCCGGCCTGCTGGGCCTGCTGATCCCGGTGCTGATGAGCCCGCTGACCACCATGGGCCGCGCCATGCAGGACATCGCCGAAGGCGAAGGCGACCTGACCCGCCGCCTGGCCGTGCAGCAGAAGGACGAGTTCGGCGAGCTGGCCACCTCGTTCAACCGCTTCGTCGAGCGTATCCATGCCTCGATCAGCGAAGTGTCGTCGGCCACCCGCCTGGTGCATGACCTGTCGGAAAAAGTCGTTGGCGCCTCCAACGCCTCGCTCTCCGGCTCCGAAGAGCAGAGCATGCGCACCAACAGCGTCGCCGCCGCCATCAACGAGCTGGGCGCCGCCACCCAGGAGATCGCCCGCAACGCCGCCGATGCCTCGCAGCATGCCAGCGGCGCCAGCGAGCAGGCCAACGGTGGCCGCCAGGTGGTCGAAGAGGCCATCAGCGCCATGACCGCCCTGTCCGAGCGCATCAGCGAGTCCTGCGAGCAGATCGAGACCCTCAACGCCAGCACCGACGAGATCGGCAAGATCCTCGACGTGATCAAGGGCATCTCCCAGCAGACCAACCTGCTGGCGCTCAACGCCGCCATCGAGGCCGCCCGTGCCGGTGAAGCCGGCCGTGGCTTCGCCGTGGTCGCCGACGAAGTGCGCAACCTGGCCCACCGCACCCAGGAGTCGGCCGAAGAGATCCACCGCATGATCACCAGCCTGCAAGTTGGCTCGCGCGAGGCGGTGCACACCATGAACACCAGCCAGGTCTCCAGCGAAGAGACCGTGCAGGTGGCCAACGAGGCCGGCGAGCGCCTGGCCAGCGTCACCCAGCGCATCGGCGAGATCGACGGCATGAACCAGTCGGTGGCCACTGCCACCGAAGAGCAGACCGCCGTGGTCGAGAGCCTGAATCTGGATATCACCCAGATCAACGCGCTGAACCAGCAAGGGGTGGAGAACCTCAACGAAACCCTGCGCCACTGCGACGCCCTGAGCCAGCAGGCCGGGCGCCTGAAGCAACTGGTCGGCAGCTTCCGCATCTGACCTGCCGCCCGCTCCCGCATGCACTGCGGGAGCGGGCTTGCCTCAGGCCACCACCACCTTCGCCCCCCTGCCCCGCCGCAACCACCCCACCAGCACCGCCGTCATCAGCACGAACCCCAGGTAGCCGAACAGCGGATACACCTGTCCTACCAGGCTGATGAACCCCACCAGGCTGCAGACGAACCCCACCCCACCGGCCACCACCGCCCCCCAGCGAAACTTCACCGTGCCCGCCGGCAGCAATCGCGACAGGAACGAGAACAGCGTCCCCACCGCCGTGTTGGCGATCATCCCGAAGATGATCAGGCACATCACCAGCCCGAGCAGCGGCGACACCTCGCTGGCAATCGACAGCATCGGCATCGGCAGCGCGGCCACGCTTTCCAGGCGCGACAGCAGCCCCGCGCTCATCACCAGCATCAGCCCACCCAGCGCCGCGCCGCCCAGCAGGCCGCCGACCACGGCAACCCGTCCATTGCGTGCCGAGCCGCCGAGGATCGCCAGGATCGGCGCGCCGGCAACGATGTTGTAGGAGACATACAGGAACGCCCCAAGCAACCAGTGATGGGTGCCCGCCTCCTGCTGGCTGGCCACCTGGTCGAGCGCCGCGAAACTTAAGCTGCGGGTACACACCGCATACAGTGCGATGGCCGAGGCCACCAGGATCAGCAACGGGGTGATCGCGCCGATGGCCACCATCACCTTCTGCACATCCAGGCAGACGATGGCCATCACCAGCACGGTAACCAGCACGCTGCCGGCCAGCGCCGGAATGCCGAACTGCTGTTCAAGCAGTGCACCGCCACCGGCGAGCATGACCACGGTCACGCCGAACATGAAGAAGGTGATGAGCCAGTCGACCAGCACGCCCAGGTGGCGACCGCAGATGGCCTGGATCACCTCCTTGTGCGAGGTGGCCTTCAGGCGGTTGCCCAGCCCCGCCAGGGCCATGCCGAGAAACGTGAACAGCGCGGCGCTGACCAGCGCGCCGACCAGTCCCCAGACGCCGAAATCGACGAAGAACAACAGCAGTTCCCGCCCGGACGCAAAGCCCGCCCCCACGATCACGCCGACGAATGCGCCGGCGATCTTCAGCTGCTCTTGCATGTGCACCTCTGGTTTTTATTGTTGTGTCGGGTCGTTGCAGGGGTTGTTGTGGGAGCGGGCTTGCCCCGCGATGGCTGTATCGCGGGACAAGCCCGCTCCCACAGTGTCAGTTGTCCTGACCGATGTAGGCCTGCACCTCGATCTCCACATCCACCCCCAGCGCCAGTGCCGAGGCCACCGTCGAACGCACCGGCAGCGCCGCACCGAAGAACTCCTTGTAGACCTCGTTGAAGCCGGCGAAATGGCTCATGTCCGACAACCACACGGTGCACTTGACCACCTGGTCGAAGCGCGCGCCGCACGCCGCCAGGCTCTCGGCGATACGCTCGCAGGCCGCCCGGGTCTGCGCCTGGATATCGCCACGCACCACCTCGCCGCCCGGGCTCATCGGCACCTGCCCGGACAGGAACAGAAAGCCCCCGGCCTTCACCGCACGGGAGAAGGGAAACGGCAGGCTGCTGGGAAAACGCTGGATCTCATTGCTCATGGGATGCTCCATTCAGGGTTGGATGAAACGTGCCGGGGACAACCGTGCTGGCTCGACCCCCTGGCTGACAAGGCTGGCGCACAGCGGCAGGCCCAGCAACAGGTCGGCCGCCAGGCGCGAAGCCCCGGCGGCGGACTGGATACCGTAGCCGCCCTGGGCGGCCAACCAGAAGAACGCGGGGGAAACCGGGTCGAAGCCGATCACCAGGTCGCCATCGGCGACGAACGATCGCAGCCCCGCCCAGCTGTGGCTGGGCCGGCGGATCTCGAGGGTGGTCATCGCCTCGATGTTGTAGATCCCCAGCGCCAGGTCCAGCTCTTCGGGCGCGGCGTCCTGCGGCTCGACCGGGTCGGCATTGGCGGGCGAGCCCAGCAGTTGGCCGGCGTCGGGCTTGAAGTAGAAGCTCTCGTCGACGCCGATCACTGCCGGCCAACGGGCGAAGTCGTGCTGCGCCGGGCCAGGAAAGGTGAACGCGCTGCGCCGGCACGGCTGCAGGCCGACCTTGCCGATCCCGCACTGCCCGGCCACCTGATCGGCCCAGGCGCCGGCGGCATTGACCAGTTGCCGTGCGCGCAGGCGGCTGCCGTCGGCCAGCTCGACATGCCACAGGTCATCCAGATAGTACGCCTGCACCAGCTCGGCATTGCAGCGCACCTCGCCACCGGCTTGGCGCAGGCCGCGCAGGAAGCCCTGATGCAGGGCGTGCACGTCGAGGTCCATCGCCCCGGTCTCGTGCACGGCGCCGGCCAGCAGTTCGCCGCGCAGGCTCGGCACCAGCTCGAGCGCCGCCGTGCTGTCGAGCAGGCTGACGGCGGTGCCGTTGGCCAGGTTCTGGGCGTAGGTGCTTTCAAGCAGATCGTGCTGCTCATGGCTGGCGACATACAGGCAGCCGCGGGGTTCGAGCAATGGATGCTCGCAGAAGCCCGCCGGCGGCTGCTCGTAGAACGCCCGGCTGGCGCGGGTCAGGGCCTGGATCTGCGGGGTGCCGTAGGCCTCCATGAACATCGTCGCCGAGCGCCCGGTGGCGTGATAGCCCGGCTGCGCCTCGCGTTCGAGCAGCAGCACCTGGCGCTGGCCGGCCAGTCGGTAACCCAGGGAGGCGCCAGCGATGCCGGCGCCAATGATCAGAATATCGTGGACCTGTCCCATGCACGCTCCTGCGGCGCTAATTATCATTTGTGAGAATTCTAATATATGAGAATTTAGAAATACGCAAGGCACCAAGGTAAGATGCCCGACCACAGCATAGCCCGAGAGCCCCGATGCCCGACGCCCCCACCACCCGCACCCCGCTCGACCGCAGTGAAGTCGGCGCGCGCCTGCGCCAGGTGCGCAAGGCCCGGCAGATGACACTCAAGCAGCTGTCGGCGCTCAGCGGCGTACCGCTGTCCACGCTGTCGAAAATGGAGCTGGCGCAGGTCTCGGTAAGCTACGAAAAACTGGCCGCCGCCGCCCGCGCCCTGAACCTGGACATCGCCCAGCTGTTTCGCGCCAGCGGCCCGGTGGGCGCGCCGCAGCCGGCCACCGTGGTAGTCGATTCGCTGGCGGCGGTGGCGGGTTATTCCACCGGCACCTACGACTACTACCCGATCGCCGGCGCCTTCCCCGAGCGACGCATGACCCCGGCCTATGCCCGCATCATCGCCCGTGAACGCGGCCAGTTCGACGATTTTATCCGCCATCCCGGCCAGGAATTCGCCATGGTCATCAGCGGACGCGTGCGCATCGAATTCGAGACCGGCGAGGCGGTCAGCATCGGGCCTCAGGAGACTGCGTATTTCGACAGCCAGGTGGGGCATATCTACCTGTCGGAGAGCGAGGATGGCGGCGATGCGCAGGTGATGGTGGTGATGACTGATCGGTGAAAGGCCAGGGGTTACCCATCCCCTGTAGGAGCGGCCTTGTGCCGCGAACGGGGCGCGGAGCGGCCCCAGGATTTCAGCGTTCAAGCAACAATCGCCAGGACCGCTGCGCAGCCCTTTCGCGGCACAAGGCCGCTCCTACACAAAGCCAGTGAATGAGCCGGGCCAGTTATAACCTAATAACGAACAAGTCTATTTGGCTATAAAAAAATCTATATGCTGGCATCCATCCGATCACGGGCAAGCTGGGCGTCGAGTAGCGTATGGATGTAGGTTCTTTCGGTTTCACCATTGCGGGACTGGTTGTGGGCTTCATCGTCGGCATGACCGGCGTCGGCGGCGGTTCGCTGATGACCCCGATCCTGCTGTGGTTCGGCATCAACCCGGCCACCGCCGTGGGCACCGACCTGCTCTACGCCGCCATCACCAAGGCCAGTGGCGTCTGGGTGCATGGCCGCAACAAGAACATCGACTGGAAGATCACCGGCTGGCTGAGCCTGGGCAGCGTCCCGGCCGCCGCGCTGACCCTGTGGTTCCTCAGCACCCTGCACGCCGACACCTCCGCGCTCAACGCCATCATCAAGCAAGGCCTGGCGGTGGTGCTGATCCTCACCGCCCTGGCGATCCTGTTCAAATCGCGCCTGCAGGCCTTCGCCAGCAAGCATGCCGGCGATCACTACCACCTCAGCGACCGCACCCTGAACCTCCTCACCGTGATCACCGGCGTGGTGCTGGGCGTGATGGTCACCCTCACCTCCATCGGCGCCGGCGCGCTGGGGACCGTGGCGCTGTTCCTGCTGTACCCGTTCCTGGTCACCCGCCGCCTGGTCGGCACCGAGATCGCCCACGCCGTGCCGCTGACCCTGGTGGCGGGCCTGGGGCATGCCGGCATGGGCAACATGGACTGGTCGCTCTTGGGCTACCTGCTGCTGGGTTCGCTGCCGGGGATCTACCTGGGCAGCCACCTGACCGGGCGTATCTCCGACCGTGTGCTGCGGCCTTGCCTGGCGACCATGCTGTTGCTGATCGGCTACAAGCTGGCGTTCTGAGCCGTCCCTCAGACCCTGTAGGAGCGGCCTTGTGCCGCGAAAGGGCTGCGCAGCGGCCCCAGGATTTCAGCATTGACGGAAAAATCGCCGGGGCCGCTACGCGCCCCCTTCGCGGCACAAGGCCGCTCCTACAGGGGACATGTCAACCTAGGCGCCACAGTACCGGCCAGAATTCCGGCTTTACGTATCCACAGCGATCCAGCCGGGCCACCCGCTCCAGGCGCATGCGCTGACCGTCATAGCGCCATTGCTGGACCAGGCCGCAACCGCGCTCCAACAGGCTTTTATCAGTGGCCTGCAATTGGCCACTTTGCGGATCGAACGTCACATGGCCACTGAGCTGCGGTGCCAGTAACGGCGTTGGCGCCTCGAAGGCCATTTCACTGATCTGGTAGGGCGCGGCACGAGACACCCGATACAGGTAATTGGCGCAGAACTCGCCACTGTACCCGACATTGAGAATGACCAGGGCACTGTCAGCGTCCAGCGGGTACACCTCATAGTGGCTAAAGCTGAGGCCCGGCACATCACCTTCGACACCCGCCTGGCGCTTCACCGTCCTGCCGATTTCATGCGCCTGCTCGTCGCTCATGCCAGGCGCGGCGACAAACTGCGGCAACGCCGCCGCGACAGGAGCGTCAGGCACCTCGGCAGCCGGGACGTCGCCCACCCGCACCAGCGCATCGGCATGCCCTACCCGACCCTGGACCGCATCAATGGCCAGCAACGCGCCACTAATCCCCTGCAACGACGCCACCAGCTCGCCATCCTCGGTCAACGAACTCAGGCGATTGCCGTTGCGTATCTGACGGATCAGCGCCAGTGCCGCATCACCTTCGAGCTGCAGGTCGAAATCGTACTCACCTTGGATCCGCCGCCATTGAGCAGACAGTTCCTGACCATCGAGCAACACCTGGTCGGCAAACGCCGGCCCGACACGCAGCGTCAGCTCGAGCTTACCCTGCGGCCCTGCCTCGCGCCGGACGATGGTCTGCAGGCCGCTCATCAGCTCGTCATCGATCGCCAGCAACGCCGTGCAGGCACGGGTGTTATCACAGCCGACCGCCCAGTCCTTGACCTGCCGGTACAGCGGCACCGCCTCGAGCGCTGCCGGGTCGCTTTCGGCCTGCGCGGCCAGTGGTGCCATGAGCGCCAGCAGCAGTGCCGCACGGTGGCGTTTCATCCATTGCATGGTGTTGCCCCTGACATCCCTTTCGCGTTTTCAGCCTTCGCTGCGCCATAGTACCGGCCAAGTGTCAGTGCCCACTTCGGCACACCGGTCCATCCGCGACAACCTGACCAGGCGCATGCGCATGCCGTCGTAGCGCCAGCTTTCCTCGACCCCGCAACTGCCGGGATAGTCGTCCTTGGCATAGCTGTAGAGCTCGCCTTTTTTGGGGTAGAACTCGATGGCGTCGCGCATCCGGCTGATCAGCACCGGGCTGGACGGTGCCTCGAACTCCAGCGGCCCAAGCGCGTAAGGCGCCTCTCGCGACACTTTGTACAACGCGTAGAGGCAATGGAAGTCGTTGCAGTTGTAGCTGAGCAACGCCAGGGCATGCTGGTTGTCCAGGGCATGCAGCTCAAGCTTGGGAGCGACATCGTATTCGTTCTTCAACTGGTCTTCGGCGGCCGCCTTGGCCATCACCACCGGCTTGATGCCCGCCAGTTCCTGCTCGCTAAGGGGCGTGGCTGCCACAAAGGCCGGCCCCTGGGGCTTGGCCGGGGTGGGCAACTGGGCGTCGGCGACGCTGTCACCGGGTCGCATCAGCGCGCTGTAGTGACCGACCCGGCCCTGCACCGCATCCATCAGCAGCAAGGCGGCGCTCAGGCCTTGCAGCGAACTCACGCGCTCCCCTGGCCGGGTGTCGTCCACCAGGCGCTGGCCATTGCGCAATTGCCGCAACACGGCATAGGCATCGGCGCCCTCCAGTTCCAGGGTGGTCTCGACGCCGCGGGTCATGCGCCAGGGTGCGACCAGTAGCTCTCCGTCGAGCAGGGGCTCGCCCGACCAGTCAGTGCTGCCCACCAGGGTCAGGTGCAGGTTACCCCAGGCGCCCGCCTCGCGCTGCACCAGCATGCCCACCCGCATCTTCTCCGGATGATCGGCCAGCACCGCGGTGCAGAAGCGCGTGTTGTCGCAGCCCACCACCCAGTCCTTGATCTCCCGGTACACCGGTACCGGCTCTGGCTCCGCCGCGCCGACCAGGCCGGGTAGCAACGCCAGCCCGAGGGCCAGCCAGTTCCTTGTTGTTGCGCGCATCGTGCTGCATTCCTGTCTTAGCCGTGAAAGCCCCACTCCAGAGGCGGCGCAATGATTCCACAGATCAAATGCCAGGTGCGGAAAATCGGCAGTGGTGGTGGCGCCATGGGATCTGGCAGTATCGGTTGCATCCTGTTCAGAGCCTGCGCCATGTCCGCTACCGTCAGCCCGCTGTTGCTTGCCTTGCGCGAGGGTACCCGCGCCTGCCACGAGGGGCTGGAGGCGCGCCTGCCGTTCTTCAGCGAAGGCTTCGACCGGGCGGCCTATGCGCGCCTGCTTGCGGCTTACCACGGTTTCCATGCGCCGCTCGATACCTTGCTGGCCGAGTACCAGGGCACCGAACGCAACAAGACACCCGCCTTGTCCCGCGACCTGGGCGCCCTGGCCATCGATGTCGAAGCACTGCCGCTGTGCCACGCCCTGCCTTGCATCGACGATGAAGCCTGCGCACTCGGCGTGATGTATGTATTGGAAGGCTCCACCCTGGGTGGCCAGGTGCTCAAGCGGGCCATGGCTGAACGCCTGGGCATCGACGCCGACAGCGGCGGTGCGTTTCTCGACGTCTACGGCGCGCAGACCGGCGCACGCTGGCGCAGCTTCCTCGCTCGACTGGCTGGCGCAGATCCGGAGCCTGCCGCCCAGGCCCGGACGGTAAAGGCAGCGGTCGAGACCTTCACCTGCTTCGAACAATGGCTTGAAGAGCGACGCGTGCTGGCCTGCTGATCCCCCGCGCTGGGGCCTTACCTACGGCACTTGTTCAACAGCGATGTCACCGTGGGCGTCATGCTGATCGCCGCCCCGCACAAACCACCGCATAGCAGCGCGAAGCCCAGCGCCCGCAGCGGGTGCAAGGTATTGAAGAATGCCAGTACCAACAGCATCAGCAACAACGCCAGCGCGTAGCGGATTGACGTTCTTGGAATTGCCACCATCAGCAGGTTGAAGAGCACGAAAGCGTAGAACACCATCATCGTTGCCAAGCCAACGCTGACGCCTCGCGCCATCGGCGGGCCGATATACTGCCGGTACAGATCGAAGCCCAGCCTCAAGAGGAAGGGAAACGCCACACAGGCCAGTGCGTGCAGCAGGAAACGGGAAAGCAACGGCAACATTCGTCCTTGATCCTGGAGCCGGCCATGGGTTGCGCATGGCCGTGAGTGAGGAAAACGGATGCTAATGGCCGGAATGGCCGCCAGCAAGCCACAGTATTGGCCGGCAACCCCTCGTGACAAAGACCTGCTTTTCCAGCTTGGCGCCACACAGCAGAGTCCCTACGTCAAAGACGTAAGGATGCGGTATGCTGACGATCATCGAAGCGCCACTGTTTTCGAAGCTGTGGCCCGACTACTGGACCGCTGACGAACATGGCGCGTTCATGCACCACTTGGCCAACAACCCTGATGGCGGCGCAGTCATCCCCGGCTCCGGTGGCTGCCGCAAGGTACGCTGGCGCATCGAAGGCCAAGGCAAGCGCGGCGCCGTGAGGGTCATCTACACCGCCCAGCTAGACAATGGTGTTCTGGTAGCACTGCTTATCTACGGCAAGAGCGCCACCGAGAGCATACCCGCGCATGTACTGCGCCAGATCGTGAAGGAACTGAACCATGCCCCTGACTGAAAAAGAACTGATGCAGCGCGATGCCAAGCGCAATATCGCAGAGGAGCTGCTTCAGTCCATTCGCGATGTCAAAGCCGGACGATTTGGCGCTGTACACCAGGTCGAGGTGACCGAAGCCGCAGAGGCCCGCAGCAAGACCGGCTTGTCCCAGCTGAAGTTCGCCGAGCTGCTCGGCGTCTCCGTACGTACGTTGCAAGAGTGGGAACAAGGCCGGCGCACGCCTTCGGGAGCTGCACGTACGCTACTGCATATCGCATCTGTACGACCGGATGTGTTTCATGAAATCCTGCAGGATCGCCCCACATAGCAAGGGCGCTGGACAGCCTGATAGCGAGCCCCGACATGAACGTCATTGCCTGTGATCTGCACCACCTGGACGCCGCCGCGGACCTCTTCAACCAGTACCGGATGTTCTACCAGGAGGCGGATGACCTCCCCGCTTCCCGCGCATTCCTCAAGGCCAACCTCGAAACCGGCAACTCGCGTATCTACCTGATGCTGGACGCCGACGGCCAGGCCATCGCTTTTGCCCAGTTGTACCCGGCCACCTGCTCGCTGGCGATGAGGCGCTTCTACTGGCTGTATGACCTGTTCGTTGCCCCGCACACCCGCAGGGGTGGTCATGCCCGTTACCTGATGCAGCAACTGACCGATATTTTCCAGGCCGAGGGCGCGCAGCGGTTGAGCCTGGACACCGCCCGGACCAACCTTGCCGCCCAAGCGCTGTATGAATCGCTGGGGTATGTGGCCGAGCAGGACTTCGTGACCTATCACAAGATGCTCGATTGCTGAGGCTTGTCGGGGTGTTCGGCGGGAGACTGGCAGCGCCTATCAGATCGAGCGCCGCCCGCGCGGCGCATCGCGGCACAAGGCCGCTCCTACATTTGTTGTAACGTGACCATGCCTGATAGGCCATGGTTGTTAGCCTTGTGCGCTCGACGCGATTTTTTGGCGGGCATTGCCGCCGCCCCACTCGTCTCAAGACATGCACCAAGGCGGGCAACCATGGCCTGACAGGTTCGGTACGTTGCAACAAATGTAGGAGCGGCCTTGTGCCGCGATGCGCCGCGCGGGCAGCGCTCGATCTGATAGGCGCTGCAAGGATTGCGGCGGACACCTGGCGGCCCTCATACAGTCAACAACCTTGGCGCCGAAAGTACCTGAGCGACCCGATCAACCCCGCTCTATCCCATCCAGCACAGCCGACGTCAAGGCCAGCCCTTTCTCCAGGGAGTTCTCCGTCGCCACCAGCAGACTGCGCAGTGGTTCGCTGGCTTTTTCCAGGGCCATCGCGTTGGTTTCGTAGGCCGCCTGCAAGGCCGCTACCGCGCACACCAGCGCATCCTCGCCATCAATGCCGGCATGCACCGAGAACATCGGTGGATGGGCGTCGTGGCAAGTGCCGAAATGGGCGTTGGCCGTGGTGGGCCGGGAGGTTCGGGTGTTCGTATCGAGGGTCATGGGCGAACCTCCCGGGGCAAGGGGCGGGGTGGGTCGGGCACGATTTTCAGCATGGTTCAGCACTCCTACATAGCCAGGGGAGCTGCCGATATCCGCTTGCACTCGGAACGATGGAGGCAGCTGTACGTGGGTGTGCAAGACCGTGGATGTAGGAACCCGGCAGGCCCGAAGGCCTCCCACGTACAGCCGCCATTGAGCGACTTGAACCACATCCTCGGGCTTGCACACCCGGTCGTTGAATCAGCAACGACAGGCCGAGACTAAGGAATGCGACTGGCCAGAACAACAGCTGAAAGGCCGTAAAAGCATGCTTGGGAAACGTCCTACGTGAAATAGGGAAAGTCTTAGTAATCCGCTTGAAACAACTGTCTTGGCCTCATCGCGGGGCAAGCCCGCTCCCACGCATCTCCTCCTATTTGCCCTGCTACTTGCCCTGAAAGTCAGGACAATTTCTAATTTTCCTGTACACGAAACATCTACTAAAGGTTTATATTCCGCCCGCCGAAACAGAAAAGGTAGCAAGTGGCCACCACTCCATCGAAGCGGCCATGTACACCCTTCACTCTCACGGATGGGCGTCACCATGAAAATAAAAAACAAACTGATCCTGGCCTTCGTACTGGTGGCCTTCATCCCGGTGGCCCTGGTCGGCGGGATCTCGGTGCTGAACATCCGCAGCGAGGCGGTGGACCAGTTCCTCGACGGCAGTACCCGGGAAATCCGCCAGATCGACGGCAACATGCGCCAGTTCTTCGATGGCACGCTGCAGAACGTCGATCAAATGGCCAAGGATCCTGTATACACCTCGGTTACCTCGCTCAAGGACTACACCGGCGCCGACGCCGCCAACCAGCCGATGCCCGAGGCCGCGCAGCGGGTGATCGACGCCTTCGCCCGCTACGGCACCACCCACCCGGCGGCGGCGATCCTGTCCATCGGCCTCGAGGACGGCAGCTACGCCAAATGGCCGGACGACCCGCAACTGGCCAAGTACGACCCGCGCACCCGCCCCTGGTACAAGGCCGCCATGGCCAGCCCGGACAAGACCGTGCGCACCGCCGCCTATTACTACGACAAGGATGACGTGGCCCTGGTCGGCACCGCCCGGGCGCTGCTCGACGAGGCCGGCAAGGCCAAGGGCGTGTTCGTGGTCAGCGTGTCGCTGAAGAACCTCACCGAGCTGGTCAAGAGCATCAAGCTGGGCGACAGCGGCTATGTGATGCTGATCGAGGACGGCACCGTGCTGGTCGACCCACGCAACGCCAGCCACGGTTTCAAGCAGCTCAAGGACCTCGGCGTACCCTACGCGCAACTGGCCGCCACTTCCCAGGGCTCCACCGACGTGGTTATCGACGGCGTGCGCTACATGGCCAACGTGTGGACCTCGCCAGGCCTTGGCTGGCGCTTCGTCGGCCTGATCGAGTACGACGAGGTGATGGCCGCGGCCACACGCATGACCTATGTCACCGCGTTGATCGTGGTGGTGCTGGCCCTGGTCTTCGCCCTGGTGGCGGCGGCGTTCTCGCGGGTGATCGTCAAGCCGATCGGCCAGGTCAGTATCGGCCTGCAGTCGATCGCCGAGGGTGAAGGCGACCTGCGCCGCGACCTGCAGGTGCAGGGCAAGGACGAAACCGCCGAGCTGGCCGGCTGGTTCAACAAGTTCCTCGCCGCCATCCGCCAGCTGATCCAGCGCATCGGCGCGGCCTCGACCAACCTGCACGAAGCCTCGCGCAGCAACAGCGAAATGGCCGGCAACATGAACGAGGCCGCCGGGCGCCAGCGCGAGGCGGTGGAGCTGGTATCCACCGCGTTCAACGAGATGGTCGCCACCGCCAACGAAGTGGCGCGCTCGTGCAGCAGCGCCGCCGACGCCGCCGAGCACGGCCACCGCCGGGTGGCCGAGGGCAAGCAGCAGATCGAGGCGACCACCGACAACGTCAATCGCCTGGGCCGGCGCCTGAGCGAGTCGTCCCAGGCCATGGTCGAGCTGGAGGAAGGCAGCCGCAGCATCAACCAGATCCTCGGCACCATCCGCGCCATCGCCGAGCAGACCAACCTGCTGGCGCTCAACGCCGCCATCGAGGCCGCCCGGGCCGGCGACCAGGGCCGTGGTTTTGCCGTGGTGGCGGACGAGGTGCGGGCGCTGGCCAAGCGCACCGCCGACTCCACCGGCGAGATCGACCAGTTGCTCAACACCCTCGGCGGCAAGACCCAGGAGGTCTCGCAGAAGATGGAAAGCTGCCTGGACCTGTCGCGCGCCAGCGTGTCGTCGATCGAAAGCGCGCGGGACAGTTTCGAGGGCATCCAGCTCTCGGTAAACGAGATCCGCGACCAGAACCTGCAGATCTCCGCCGCCGCCGAGGAGCAGCACAGCGTGGCCGAGGAGATCAACCGGCATATCCAGCAGATCTACGACGAGGCACGGCTGGTGGAGGGGCTGGCCAGCTCCGCCCAGGCCGACTCCGGCAGGCTGGCGCAGTTGTCGGATGAGCTGAACGGGCTGGTGGGACGCTTCAAGTCGTGACCTTTGGCTTGAGCCTTTACGCGGCCCCTGTAGGAGCGGCCTTGTGCCGCGAAAGGGCCGCAAAGCGGCCCCGGCAATCTGTGCATCAACGCTGAAATCCCGGGGCTGCTCCGCAGCCCTTTCGCGGCACAAGGCCGCTCCTACAGGACTTGCGTATGGCTCGGCTACAGTGAACTCGACGCCACCCTCGAGAGCACCATGCCCAACCACAGCCCCATCCCCCGCAGCGTCTGGGCTTTAGGCTTCGTCTCGTTGCTGATGGACATCTCCTCCGAGATGATCCACGCCCTGCTCCCGCTGTACCTGGTCACCGTGCTCGGCACCTCGGTGCTGGCCGTGGGCCTGATCGAAGGCATCGCCGAGGCGACGGCGGCGATCACCAAGGTGTTCTCCGGCGCCCTCAGCGACCGCTTGGGCAAGCGCAAGCTGCTGACGGTGATCGGCTACGGCCTGGCCGCCGTGACCAAGCCGGTGTTCCCGCTGGCCCCCGGGCTGGAATGGCTGACCGCGGCGCGCTTCGTCGACCGCGTCGGCAAGGGCATCCGCGGCGCGCCTAGGGATGCGCTGATCGCCGATGTCACCCCCGCCGAACTGCGCGGCGCGGCATTCGGCCTGCGCCAGGCGCTGGATACGGTCGGGGCGTTTCTCGGGCCATTGCTGGCGATCCTGTTGATGTGGCTGACCGCCAGCCACTTCCAGACGGTGTTCTGGGTGGCGGTGATTCCGGCGTTCATGGCGCTCTATGTGCTGGTAGCCTTCGTCCGCGAGCCCGAAAAACCGGCTGCGCTCGGCACAGTGGCCATGCCTCTGGCACTTCGCGAACTGGCCCGGCTAGGCAACGGTTACTGGCGTCTGCTCTTCCTGGCCACGCTGTTCACTTTGGCGCGCTTCAGCGAAGCGTTTCTGCTGCTGCGCGGCCAGGCGCTTGGCCTTGCCCCCTTGTGGGCGCCAGCGGTGCTGGTGCTGATGTCGCTGGCCTATTCCCTGTCGGCCTATCCTGCCGGGGCACTCTCCGACAAGGTTGGGCGACGGGGTGTGTTGATGCTCGGGCTGGCCCTGCTGGTGCTGGCCGATCTGCTGCTGGCCTGGTTGCCGGGCCTGTCCGGCCTGGCACTGGGCGTGATCCTGTGGGGGCTGCACATGGGGTTTACCCAAGGCGTGTTCAGCGCCTTGATCGCCGATAGTGCGTCCGAGGACCTGCGCGGGACCGCATTCGGCGTGTTCAATCTGGTAACGGGGGCAGCGTTGCTGGTGGCCAGTGTGCTGGCCGGAGGGCTGTGGGACTGGGTGGGGTATCAGGCGACGTTCATGGCGGGGGGCGTGTTCGCCGCTACCACAATGGCAGGTTTGTGGTTCATGGCTGATCGTGGGAGCGGGCTTGCCCCGCGATGAGGCCGGCAGGAACAACTTCATTGCCTGACCTGACGCCATCGCGGGGCAAGCCCGCTCCTACAGGGTCATGGCTGCCGGCTGCTGCTCCAGCAACGACCATCCCCCCTGCCCGTCCACCTCCAGGCGATGGGAGTGGAACCCCGCCAAGGTACTGCGGTGCCCGACACTGACCAGCAGCGTCGCCGGCAGCTCCGCACGCAGCAGCGAATACAGCGCATGCTCCAGCCCTTCATCCATCGCCGAGGTGGACTCGTCAAGGAACACCACCTGCGGCCGGTTGAACAGCACCCGGGAGAACGCCAGGCGCTGCTGTTCGCCCAGCGACAGAATCCGCGACCAGTCGCGCTGCTCGTCCAGCCGTTCGGCCAGATGGGCGAGGTTGACCTGGCGCAGGGCCTGCTGCATGCGTGCATCATCCCCGGGCACGCCCTGTGCCGGGTAGGCGATGGCGGTGCGCAGGTCGCCCAGTGGCAGGTACGGGCGCTGCGAAAGGAACAGTGCCTGCGTCCCCAACGGTCGCCTGACCTCGCCCTCGGCATAAGGCCACAGGCCCGCCAGGGCGCGCAGCAAGGTGGTCTTGCCGCTGCCCGAAGGTCCTTTGATCAGTAGCGCCTGACCGCTATGCAGGCTTAGATCGAGATCAGCGATCAACGCATGGCCATCGGGGCGTCGCACCTGCAAGCCATGAATCCCCAATCCATGAGCCTGATCCACGGTGGCCACGCGCGGCAAGGCGCTGGCCTGCTGGTTGGCATCGAGAAAGCCTGTCAGACGATCGAGGGTGGCTCGGTACTGGGCAAAGGTGTCGTAGGACTCCCGGAAGAACGACAGCGAATCCTGCACCTGGCCAAACGCCTGGGCGGTCTGCATCACATCGCCGAGTTTGATCGCGCCGCTGAAGAAGCGCGGCGCCTGGAGGATGAACGGGAACACCACCGCCACCTGGCTGACGCCCAGGTTGAAGCCGCTGAACTTGAGGTTTCGAAACACCAGCGCCCAGGCGTTGCCGATCAGCGCGAAGAAGCGCCCGAGCAAGGTGCCCCGCTCCACCTGCGCGCCCTGGTAGAAGGCGATGTTCTCGGCGTTCTCGCGCAGACGCATCAAGGCGTAGCGGAAGTTGGCGGTGAGTTTCTCGTTGAGGAAGTTCAGGCGGATCAGCGGCTGGCCGAGGCGGAAGGCGATCCAGGTGGCGACCAGCACATAGACATACACGGCGAACACCATCGCCCGGGGGACTTCGACGCCGGCCACTTCAAGCGGCGCCGACAGGCCCCAGAGAATGCCGGTAAAGGCCACCAGCGACACCAGCGCGCTGACCGCCCCCAGCGCCAGCGACACGGAGCCGCTGACGAAGGCGTTCACATCCAGTTCGATACGCTGGTCGGGGTTGTCCACCGGTTCGGCAAGGAACTGCCCACGGTAGTAGGCATCGCCGTGCATCCAGTCGGCGGTCAGGCGCTCGGTGAGCCACACCCGCCAGCGGATGTTGAACGCCTGGGTGACGTAGAAGGCGAACAGCGAGCGCAGTACATGGATGGTCGCCAGCACCGCGAACACCCCGAGCAGGTACCAGAACGCGGTCTGGTCCAGTGCCTGCAGGGCGCTGTAGAAGCCGTTGTACCAGAACGAGAACAGCACGTTCAGGCGCACCGCGAACAGCGTCAGGACCAGCAGCAGCGCAAAAGCCAACAAGGGCCGCCAACTGCGGCGCAAGCTGAAATAAGGTCCGGCCAGTTGCCAGAACTGAGCCCCCCAGCGGGTGTAGCGCACAGCCAGCAAGGCGGTAATGGTGAAGCAGACAAGGGTGACCAACGAGGCGATTGCCAGCCAGCTCAGGCTCTCTTGCAGGGCCTGGTGCCAGTTCATGTCCATGGTGCGCGTCCGTAGAGGCTATTTTTGCGAGCGTAGCACCGGACCTGCATTAACCCTGCAAACATGACGGACATTTCATCTTGAATCTGTTCCGGCCCATCGCGGGGCAAGTCGCATCGGCGCACCGCCGCTCCCACAAAAACGCCAAGCGGGGTTCGTGGGAGCGGGCTTGCCCCGCGATGGGCCGGAACAGGCTAAATCACCGCCTGGCCCAATGCCTCCCTGACCTTCTGATCCAATCCCTCTCCTGCGTGGGCCTCGGTCCACTCCTGCAACTGCCGACGCATCGCCGGCGTCCAGAAGCTCTGCAGATGCTGCCTCACCCCCTGCACCGCCTTGGCATGATCCGGCTCGCTGTCGAAGTAATGGGCGATCTGGTTGGCCATCTTCACCAGATTGTCACTGCTCATCGGCGCACCTCCGCCGCTTCCGCTTGCCGGCGCTCCTTGAGCAACCTGCGCTGCTCGTCACTGAAGCGCTGGTAGCGTTTCTGCCACTCCGACGGCTGGAACACCTTCGCCACCTCCACCGCAGTGACCTTGTATTCCGGGCAGTTGGTGGCCCAGTCGGAGTTGTCGGTGGTGATCACGTTGGCGCCGGACTCGGGGAAATGGAAGGTGGTGTACACCACCCCCGGCGCCACCCGACCGCTGACCCTGGCACGCAGCACGCTCTGCCCGGAGCGACTGCCTATACCCACCCAGTCGCCGTCGCTGATACCCCGACTCTCGGCATCGCTGGGGTGGATCTCCAGGCGGTCCTCGTCGTGCCAGGCGACGTTGTCGGTGCGCCGGGTCTGCGCGCCGACGTTGTACTGGCTGAGGATGCGCCCGGTGGTCAGCAGTAGCGGGTAGCGGCTGTTGACCTTCTCGTCGGTGGGCACGTAGCCGGTGAGCATGAAGCGCCCCTTGCCGCGCACGAACTGGTCGATGTGCATGGTCGGCGTGCCGTCGGGCGCGGCGTCGTTGCACGGCCATTGCAGGCTGCCGTGGCGGTCGAGTTCGGCATAGCTGACCCGGCGGAAGGTCGGGGTCAGGCGGGCGATCTCGTCCATGATCTCGGAGGGATGACGGTATTGCATGGGGTAACCCAAGGCACCGGCCAGGGCCACGGTGGCCTCCCAGTCGGCCTTGCCGGCCAGCGGTTCCATCACCTTGCGCACCCGCGAGATACGTCGCTCGGCGTTGGTGAAGGTGCCGTCCTTCTCCAGGAACGAGCTGCCTGGCAGGAACACATGGGCGAACTTGGCGGTCTCGTTGAGGAAGATGTCCTGCACCACCACGCACTCCATCGCCAGCAGCGCGGCCGTGACATGCTGGGTGTTGGGGTCGCTCTGGGCGATGTCCTCGCCCTGGCAGTACAGCGCCTTGAAGCTGCCGTCCAGCGCGGCCTCGAACATGTTGGGAATGCGCAGCCCCGGATCAGGCTGCAAGGTCACGCCCCAGGCCTGCTCGAACTCGGCGCGCACACTTTCGTTGGAGATATGCCGGTAGCCGGGCAGCTCGTGAGGGAACGAGCCCATGTCGCATGAGCCCTGCACGTTGTTCTGCCCGCGCAGCGGGTTCACCCCAACCCCTTCGCGGCCGATGTTGCCAGTGGCCATGGCCAGGTTGGCGATGCCCATCACCGCAGTGCTGCCCTGGCTGTGCTCGGTCACACCCAGGCCGTAGTAGATCGCCGCGTTGCCGCCGGTGGCGTAGAGCCGGGCGGCGGCGCGGATCTGCTCGGCGGGCACGCCGCACACCGGGCCGAGCACTTCAGGGGCGTTGTCGGGCTGGGCGACGAAATCGCGCCAGCGGGCAAAGTCCTCGGGCTCGCAGCGGGCGTCGATGAAGTGCTGGGCCAGCAGGCCTTCGGTGACAATCACATGGGCCAGGGCGTTGAGCATTGCCACGTTGGTGCCCGGTCGCAGTTGCAGGTGCAGCTCGGCGCGGGCGTGGGGCGAGTCGACCAGGTCGATGCGGCGCGGGTCGATGACGATCAGCCGGGCGCCCTGGCGCAGCCGGCGCTTGAGCTGCGAACCGAACACCGGATGGGCGTCGGTGGGATTGGCGCCGATCACCAGCACCACGTCGGCCTGCATCACCGAGTCGAAGCTCTGGGTGCCGGCGGACTCGCCCAGGGTCTGCTTGAGGCCGTAGCCGGTCGGCGAATGGCAGACCCGCGCACAGGTGTCGACGTTGTTGTTGCCAAAGGCCGTGCGCACCAGCTTCTGCACCAGGTACGCCTCTTCGTTGGTACAGCGGCTGGAGGTGATGCCACCGATGGAATCGCGCCCGTACTTGAGCTGGATCCGCCGGAACTCGCTGGCGGCATAGGTCACCGCCTCGTCCCAGCTGACCTCCTGCCACGGGTCTTCCAGGCGCTTGCGGATCATCGGTTTGGTGATGCGGTCCGGGTGCGTCGCGTAACCCCAGGCGAAACGCCCCTTGACGCAGGCATGGCCATGGTTGGCGCCGCCGTTCTTGTCCGGGACCATGCGCACCAGCTGCTCGCCCTTCATCTCGGCGCGGAACGAGCAACCCACGCCGCAGTAAGCGCAGGTGGTGATCACCGCCCGTTCGGGCTGGCCGAGCTGAACCAGGCTCTTCTCGCTCAAGGTGGCGGTCGGGCAGGCCTGCACGCAGGCGCCGCAGGACACGCATTCGGAGCTGAGGAAATCGTCGCCGCCGGCCGCCGCCACCCGTGAGTCGAAGCCACGCCCGGTGATGGTCAGGGCGAAGGTGCCCTGGATCTCCTCGCAGGCACGCACGCAGCGGTTGCAGACAATGCACTTGCTCGGCTCGTAGTCGAAGTACGGGTTGGACACGTCCTTCTGTTCGCTCAGGTGATTGGCGCCGTCATAGCCGTAGCGCACCTCGCGCAGGCCGACCTGGCCGGCGACGGTCTGCAGCTCACAGTTGCCGTTGGCCGAGCAGGTCAGGCAGTCCAGCGGGTGGTCGGAGATGTACAGCTCCATCACGTTGCGCCGCAGGTCGGCCAGGCGCGGTGTCTGGGTGCGCACCACCATGCCTTCGCTGACCGGCGTGGTGCACGAGGCCGGGTAGCCGCGCATGCCGTCGATCTCGACCATGCACATACGGCACGAGCCGAAGGCCTCGAGGCTGTCGGTGGCGCACAGTTTGGGAATGCTGGTGCCGAGCAAGGCGGCGGCGCGCATCACCGAGGTGCCGCCGGGCACGCTGATCGAACGGCCATCGATGACCAGGCTGACCTGCACGTCGTTGACCCGCTCCGGGGTGCCCAGGTCGATATCGCTGCGGGGGTCGAAGTAGTTGATCATTGCGCGGCCTCCAGGCCGAAATCGGCGGGGAAGTGCTTGAGCGCGCTGACCACGGGGTACGGGGTCATCCCGCCCATGGCGCACAGCGAGCCGTATTGCATCGTGTCGCACAGGTCGCGCAGCAGGCCGGCCTGGCTCGCGCGGTAGGCCGGGTCGGTACTCGCGATCAAGCGGTCGACCACCTCCACGCCACGGGTCGAGCCGATCCGGCACGGCGTGCACTTGCCGCAGGACTCCTCGGCGCAGAACTGCAGGGCGAAGCGGGCCATGCCCGCCATGTTCAGGGTGTCGTCGGCCAGCACCACGCCACCGTGGCCGAGCATCGCGCCCAGGGCGGCGAAAGCCTCATAGTCCAACGGGGTGTCGAATTGCGCGGGCGGCACCCAGGCGCCCAGCGGGCCGCCGACCTGCGCCGCCTTGATCGGCCGGCCACTGGCGGTGCCGCCGCCGTAGCCTTCCACCAGCTCACGCAGGGTCAGGCCGAAGGCGCGCTCCACCAAGCCGCCATGGCGGACATTGCCGGCCAGCTGGAACGGCAAGGTACCCGTCGAGCGGCCCATGCCGAAGTCGCGGTAGAACGCCGCGCCCCTGGCCAGGATGATCGGCACCGAGGCCAGGGTAAGCACGTTGTGCACCAGGGTCGGCTGCCCGAACAGGCCCTCGAGCGCCGGCAACGGCGGCTTGGCCCGGACGATGCCGCGCTTGCCCTCGAGGGATTCGAGCAGCGCGGTTTCCTCGCCGCAGATGTACGCCCCGGCCCCCACCCGCACCTCGAGGTGGAAGGCCACGCCGCTGCCGGCGACATCCAGATAGCCGGCCTCGCGGGCCAGCAGGATGGCCTCGTTCAAGGTACGCACGGCATTCGGGTATTCCGAGCGCACATAGATATAGCCCATGCTCGCCCCCACGGCGAGGCCGGCGATGATCATGCCCTCGATCAGCAGGAACGGATCGCCCTCCATCAGCATGCGGTCGGCGAAGGTGCCGGAGTCGCCTTCGTCGGCGTTGCACACCACGTACTTCTGCCCGGCCATTGCCTGGCGCACGGTACGCCACTTGATGCCCGCGGGGAACGCCGCGCCGCCCCTGCCCCGCAACCCGGAGTCGAGCACCGCGGCGACCACTTCGTCACCGTCCAGCAGGGTGGCCTGGCGCAGGCCTTCAAAGCCGCCGTTGGCGTGATAGTCGTCCAGCGACAGCGGCCGGGTGATGCCGGCGCGGGCGAACAGCAGGCGTTGCTGGGACTTCAGGTAGGGAATCGCTTCCACCGGCCCCAACGCCAGGGCATGGCTACCGGGATCACCCGCCAGGGCATCAAGCAGCCCGGGCACATCCTCGGGGGTGACCGGCCCGAAGCCCAGGCGGCCTTGGGCGGTATCCAGCTCCACCAGCGGCTCCAGCCAGTACAGGCCACGGGAGCTGGTGCGGTTGATATCCAGCGTTAAGCGCCGCTGCGCGGCTTCGCGGGTCAACGCCTCGGCCACCTGGTCGGCACCGACGGCGCAGGCCAGCGAATCGCAGGGGATGCACAGGTTCAGCATGCCTTCACCTCCTCGCGGCAAGCGGCCACCAACGCCTGCAGGCGTTCGGGGGTGACGCGGGCGTGGAGCCGGCCATCGAGTTCCAGGGCCGGCGAGCAGGCGCAGGCGCCCAGGCAATACACCGGGCGCAGGTCGAGCGCGCCATCCTCGGTGCGACCGTGGTCGTCCAACCCAAGCTGCTCACGCAACTGCGCGGCCAGCGCCTCGGCGCCGCGGCTCTGACAGGACTCGGCGCGGCACAGACGCAGGGTATGGCGGGCCGCTGGCGTGGTACGGAAATCGTGATAGAAGCTGATCACCCCGCGCACCTCGGCCTGGCTGAGGTTGAGGGCATGGGCGATCTCGGCGACGGCGCTGTCGGGAATGTAGCCGGCGCCGGCCTGGATGGCGTGGAGGATCGGCAAGAGGGCGCCGGGAGTGTCCTGCTCACGGGCCAGGACGCGTTGGATCAGGGGCAGGTGGTTCAAGTCATCAGGCATACAGCAGACCTCGGCATCCCGGGGCGGCCCGTTGGCGGGCGGCGGTCCGGCGGTGTTCAGCTGCGGTGCGGGCCAGGTCACGGTGGCGGCAGGCCGGGCACCCTCGTTGTCCCTGGCCGGGCGTCTTGCTGCGCTCGGTCCACGGGCATCCTCAGAGCATGGCAGTTATTGCGCGAGGGGGTTGTGCGCGGGCGACCCGGCGCGTCCTGAAACCGACCACCGGAGGATGAGGAATGGCCTGTGTAGGAGCGGCCTTGTGCCGCGAAAGGGGCGCGGAGCGGCCCCAGGATTTCAGCATTGATGCAACGATCGCCGGGGCCGCTTTGCGGCCCTTTCGCGGCACAAGGCCGCTCCTACAAGGAGAGCGCTGCCGGTCAGTCCAGCACTACATGGGGCAGGAAGCGCGAGCTGTCCTTGGTGATCAGCGAGTCGTCTTCACGAATGCCGATCCCCGAGGCCAGGTCGCCGATCACCCAGGAGCCGATCAGGGTGTAGCTGTCGCCGAACTTCGGCAACGGCGCGAAGCCCTGGAGGATGTACGGCGCATCGTCGTAGGGACCGTCCTCGAACACCCGCTGGTCGTCGTCGGTGCGAATATCCACGTTGGCCCCCTCGCGGGAAAAGTACGGCTTGCGCACCCAGCCCTTGGGCACCGGGCGCCGAGGGTCTTCGTCGAGGAACGCCGGCAGCAGGTTCGGGTGCCCTTCGTGCCACTCCCACAGCAGCGGCAGGATGCCCTTGTTGGAGATCAGCGACTTCCAGGCCGGTTCCACGAACTGGGTATCGCAGCCGGCGATGGCCTGGCCGAAGTCCTCGTGGAAGATATGCTCCCAGGCATGCAGCTTGAACAGGCGCGGAATCGGCCGGCCTTCGAGGTCGACGAAACGCCCCTCGCCGTTCAAGCCGATGTCCTCCACATCGATGTGCCGGGTACTGATACCCACGTGCCCGGCCATCTTGCGCAGAAAATCCGTGGTGCCACGGTCTTCGACCGAGCCGGCAATGGCCGAGAAGTAGAACGGGCTTTCGCGCTCGAAGGCGCCAAAGGCCCGCACCAGGTCCTCGGCCAGGGTGTTGAACTGGCTGGCATGGGCCGGCAGCACGCCGCGCTCGATCTGCTGCTCCAGCCAGATCAGCTGGAACGCCGCCGCCTCGTACAGCGAGGTCGGCGTGTCGTAGTTGGCCTCGATCAGCTTGGCCGGGCCGTGGCCGTCGTAGCTGAAGTCGAAGCGCCCGTAGAGGTGCGGATGCCCCTCTTTCCACGAACGGCGCACCAGGTCGAAGAACGCCGGCGGGATCGCCAGGCGGGTCATCAACGCCTCGCTGTCGACGATGCGCTCGACCGCATCCAGGCACATGGCGTGCAGTTCCTGCGTGGGCGCCTCCAGGTCACGGCTGACCTGGGCCTCGCTGAACTGGTAGTAGCCGCGCTCGTCCCAGTAGCGCTCACCGTCGATGGTGTGGAAGGAAAAACCTTCGCGTTCGGCGGTGGCGTGCCAGTCCGGGCGTTCGTCGATGCTGATCTTGCGCATGCTCAACCGCCGAAGCTGAAGCCGCCGCTGCTCTTGCCGCCCCAGCCGCTGCGCGCAGTGGCCTGGCTGCCGAAGCCGCCGCGGGAGATCGACGAGGACACACTGGAGCGGGTCGAGGTTTTGGATCTGTAACTGCTACCGCCGGAGCTGCCGGAGTAGTAGCTGCTGTAGCTGCCGCCACTCTGCTGGGCCTGGTCGGAGCGCTCGAAGCGCTTGCCCTGGTCGATCTGCTGGCCGAGGGTGGTGGTGCGGTAGTCGCCGCGGCTGTCGCGGTACTGGTACACCGGCTGCGAGTAGTACTGGCGGCTCCCGCCACTCATCATCTGACCGAGCAGCAGGCCGGTAAGCAGGCCGTTGAAGTTGCTGCCACCGCTGACGGCCTGGCCGCTGTTCTCGACCTGGGCGCGTGCCGCGTCGACCTGCGACTGGCTCACTTCGCCCGACACCGCCAGCTCGAACCCACCCAGGCGCGGCATGTAGCGGCCGTCGCTGGTGACCTGGCAGTAGTCCGGCACGAAATCGGCCTCGCAGGCCGCCTTGTCACCATAGGTCGGGGCGACCCGGCGGTGATCGGCCAGCGCCTCCATGTAGGCATCGGAACACACATCCACCGGCATCTTGTCATCGACGCAGGCCTGGACAGTGGTGTAGTTGCTGCGCTTGCTGACCGTGTAGGTCTCCTCGGGCGCGCTGCACGCGGTAAGCGCCAGCGGCAGGGAGCTGGCCAGCACCAGCTTGACGGAACTTCGTCTCATGTAGGGCTCCTTGCGCGCAAACGGCTCAGACCGACGGGGTCATGCAGGCCGAGTTGAGGAAGCCCACGCTGATCGCCACGGCGGCGGCGTAGATCGCGGCGGCCATTTCGCCCTTGGCGATTCGGCTGGCCAGGCCCTTGAGCACCAGGCTGGTGATGCCGAAGGCCAACAGCTGCACCACCGCGGCGATCACTACCCAGACCACGAAGTCGAGCAGGCTGACGCTGTAGGCGATGATGTTGCTGGCCGGCAGCGAGAAGCCGATCAGCGCGCCGCCCAGGGCAATGGCCGCGGCGCTGTTGTTGTCGCGGATCAGGGCGAACTCGCGGTGCGGGGTGAGGTGCGTATAGATGAACTGGAATACCCAGAACAGCACCAGCGCCACGCTGATGTAGAGGATGAAGCCGATCACTGCCTGGGCGTTGAGCGACATGCGAAGAGCGTCGAGCATGGTGAATCCTTGTCAGATGACGTTGAAGTCCGTTGATTGCAGGGTGACACCCACCGAAGTGGTCAGGCTGACATTGCCGTCCTCGTCCTCCTCCACCGACAACAGGAGGAATTCGCGGCGATCGGTCAGGCCAGTTTCGCGGGCATACAGCATCGACAGGTGCTGGATGCGGTAGCTGGTTTCGGGGCTGGTGACCCACTCGCTGATCGGCGTCAGCTCGGTCTGCCCTTCCTCGCTGCCCCACTGGCGGACGAACTCGTAGCCTTCATGCTCGTAGTACGGCAGGCCGATGTTCGACTCAGGACCGACCAGGCGCTTGAGTTCGGCGTCGCTGCTGACCGGCACCACGCTGTAGTAGCCGAACAGGATGATATCGCGCACATCGTCGGCCGACGCGCCGTTCATCACCACCTGCAGCCAGTAGTCCTCGTCTTCCATGTAGAAGCGCGCCAGGCGCACCGACTGGCCGAGGTCGACCTCACCGACGGCCCAGACCACTTCCTGACCGGGCACTTCCAGCTCGCTATGGCCATCGAGCAGCAGCTTGAGCGAAGGGTCGAGCTTGAGCATGCGCCCGCTGCCCAGGCCGAACGGCAGGTTGCCTTTGACCGGGCTGCCGGCGGCAGGTTTGGGGGCTTCGAAGCCCATGAAGCGTTTCAACCAACCCACGGGGCATCTCCTGGGTGAGAGGGTGACGGAACCGGAGCCAATGCAGGCGCTGAAGCGAACAGGCAGAGCCTGTGGGGAGAAGGCGACATTGAAGATCCCTTGGGTCGCGGCAGTCCTTTGGCGGGGGCGACACGATACTGCTTTTCGTGCGCTCCGCCAACAGGTCTGCGGCAGGGTTTTGCGCCAGCCTGGCCGGCCTTATCGCGGGGCAAGCCCGCTCCCACAAAGCCGGTGCAGATTTTACCCGTGGGAGCGGGCCCCTACAAAGCCGGTGCAGATTTTACTCGTGGGAGCGGGCTCCTACAAAGCCGGTGCAGATTTTACTCGTGGGAGCGGGCTTGCCCCGCGATGAGGCCGGCCCACTCAGCGGATCACTCCGCCGGCTTCGCCGCCTTGGCCTTCAATCGCGCCAGCACATCGTCGGCGCCGCTGTTGCTGGCACCGATGCCGGCCGACTTCAGGCGTGCCTCAAGGTCGCTGCCATCGGCCTTGCCCGCCAGCTCCGCCGCCGCTTCCAGCTCGGCAGCACGCTCGCTCTGACGCTTCTTGATGCGGTCCAGCGAGCCGACCGCCGTTTCCAGGCTGCCATTGGCGCCGCCGGTGGCCGACGCCGCGCTCACCTGGGCACGCTGCACGCTCTCGCGGGCCTTGACCAGGTCCACCTGCTGCTTGAGGCCCTTGATCTGCGCCTCGGTCTTGCTCACGGTGGCGGTCAGGGTCGCGACCGACGCGCCGAACTGGTCGGCCAGCGCCTGCTCGGAATCGCGCTGGTTGGTCAGGTCGGCGATGCGCGCCGCGCATTCGTGGGCCAGGCCTTCCTCGCCCTTGTCCAGGGCAGCGATGGCTTTCTGTTCCCAGTCGCCGATGGTCTTGTCGAACTCGGTGATGCGCTGCTGCGCGGTCTTGTGCTTGGCCATGATCTTGACCAGCTGGTTGCGCGCATCGATCAGGTTGTTGTCCGCGTCGCGGATCTCCTGGTCGAGGATGCGCAGGGCCTGGGAGTCGACGATCGCCTCACCGACTTCCGAAGCGCCGCCACGCAGGGCGGTGACGATCTTTCTCAACAAACTCATGGGGCAATCTCCGGAATCAGTGGGTGAAGTAGTCTTCGAAATCTTCGGCGGCGGTGATGACGTTGTCGGCCAGGGTGTGGATCTCCTGGACGATGTTGTCCAGCGACGAGGCCGCGCTCAGGGCACCGAACATGGTGTACACCGACTCGCCCGAGGGCAGCGTGTGCAGGCCGATCGACGACAGCGGGAAGACATCGCGGGTGCGCAGCACCGCATCGTTGAAGGCTGCCGCATCCTTCACCTGGCTGGCCTCAACCAGCAGCGTGTCGACCAGGATCTGCTCACCGGCCACGGCGATGTACAAAGGCAGGCCGTCCAGTTCGTTCATCACCAGCTTCAGGCTGGGTTCGGCGCCCTGTTGCAGGGACAGGCCGATCGCGCCGCCGCGTACATCCTCCAGGCCCTGGAGGGCGCCGTGCAGCGATTCGATCGTCCAGTGGTTGTGCTCGGTCATGAAATCCTCCGTTCTGACCTGTTTGCCCGTGAGGGGCTGACGTAAAGCCTTCTCGATACCGCGCAAGGCGGCGGCATGCTCTGGCAGGATCCACAACTCACGCTTGACCAGGCCCGCGGCCTTGAGCCGGGCGCGCATGTCACGCATGTAGTCGGTGGAGCTTTTCTTGCCTGCCATCGAGGGGTGTCCTTGTCTCACATGTGAGGTACGTTACGCCTGGATTGTGACGTTCGCAAGTCTCACATGTGAGCCAGCTCGGCAGAACGAAGCGGATGACTCAGAGCGCCAGGATCGCCTGTGCCAGCGCCCGGTCCGACACGCCAGGCTCATCCAGCACCTGGCGAATCCGCGTAAACGCCGCCTCCATGCGCGCACTGCGAATGGCGCCATCGCTGGCGACGAACGCCGCAGCGTCATCCTTGGCGGCAAGGACAATCTTGTCATCCTTGAACGAGCTGCTGGTGCCTTTGCTGGCGCTCATGCTCAGGCTGACGGTCATGTCAGTGGTCATCACGAAACTGGTGGCCTGGGCCTGGCTGGTGAGCAGGCAAGCGAACAGACCGAGCAGGTGGAACGGCTGCGGGATATTCATGAAACTCTCGAGGTGGCTTGAGGGGAGCGCACCCTAGCAATGACGCGCCTGCTGCAACTTCATGAGCTTTGCAAAGGATTGTTAAAAAGTGCGAAGCCGATCACCCAGAAGCTTGCCCGACACCGTTAACAGTCTTTGACAGTTTCCCGACAAAGCTGCCAAAGATTGCCGCAGAGCCGCTCCCTAGCATGGCGCCATCAATCCTCATCGAGTGTCGCCATGTCTGTATCGAATCGTTTGCTGCCCCTCTCCTGCGCTTGCCTGCTGCTGTGCGCCACCGACCTGCGCGCCGGGGACTGGCAGTATCGCCTGAACGCCGGCATCGCCAATGCCCCTCGCTACAGCGGAGCCGGCGAACGGGCCACGGCACCGCTGCTCGGTGGCAGCATCACCAGCCCCGCCGGCTTTTTTCTCGACACCAGCAAGGGCCTGGGCTGGGCTCACGAAGGCGACACGTTCGACCTTGGGGTGCGAGTGGGCGCCAGCACCGCGCGCAAGGATCATCGCTCCGGCTTCGAAGGTTCGGACAGGCTCGACGGCATGGGTTCGATCAAGTCGCGGCCGCAATTGGGGCTCGACGCTGCCTACCACCTCGGCCCATTGACGCTGGCCGCCAACTTCGAGCACGCCCTGGAGCAGGACAAGGACAAGCCCGACACCGGCTCGGCCTACAACCACCTGAAACTGAGCCTGGGTATGCAACTGTACAAGGGCCGCATCGGCGAGTTGGTGGGCAGCGTCAACAGTCAGTTCGGCGACGGCGACTATATGCGCACCTGGTATGGCGTAAGCCAGGCCCAGGCCGCAGGCAGCCAGTTCCACGCCCACGATGCCCGTGGTGGCCTGATCAGCCGCGGTGGCGAGCTGTCCTGGAGCATGCCCTTCGACGAGCACTGGCACATGGCGACCGTGCTGGCGGCGGACTACCTGAACGACGATGCTGGCGATAGCCCTCTGGTCGAAAAGCGCCTGCAAACCTCACTGGTTACCCAGATGACCTATACCTTCTGACCTTTTTCAGGCGTCCGGGCAGTCTCGCCCCGGACAGGCCAGATCATGCGCAAGGACGCGCCCCCAGCCGCCGCATCGCCCACCTGCGCGTAACCGCCGTGGGACTGCGCCACCCGCCGCACCAGCGCCAGCCCAAGGCCAAAGCCCCCGGTACGCCGGTCACGACTGCTGTCGAGCCGCGAGAACGGTTCGAAAATCCTGTCCCTGCCCGCCACCGGCACACCCGGCCCGTCATCGTCGACCTGCAGCCGGTACTCACCGCCGCTGCATGACAGCGAGACGTGGATATGCCCTTTGGCATAACGGATGGCGTTGCGCAGCAGATTGATCACGGCCCTGGCCAAGAATCGCGGCTCGATACTCAAGGTCTCGACCTGACACGGTGCCAGATGAATCTGCACGCCGCTGGCCTCGGCTTCCAGGGTTACGCTGGCAATCACGCTGTCCAGCCAGCTGCCGGCCTCGACCGATTGCAAGCTCATGGCGGTCGCTCCGTGCTCCAGGCTGGCGTAGGTCAGCAGCTCGGACACCATGTCTTCCAGCTCACCCAGGTCGGCGTACATATCGCCGATCAACTGGTGGGCGCTGGCCGGGTCCGGCAGTTTCCTGAGCTGGTCGAGCTCGAAGTTCAGGCGTGCGATGGGTGTGCGCAACTCATGTGAAACCGCGTTGGTCATTTCGCGCTGGTTGGCGATCAGCACTTCGATACGCGCGGCCATCAGGTCGAAGTGCCCCGCCACATCGCTGATGCTCGAACGCCGCGGCATGCGCACACGCGCCGACAGGTCGTTGTCGCCGAAGCGCTGGGCGGCCAGGCGCAGTTTCTCCAGGTCGCGCCAGTGTGGCCGTACCCAGAAATACAACACCACCCCCAGCAGCAGTGCCAGCATCAGGTAGGCCGTGCCGATGTATACCGGCATGAAGTTGGGTTCGCGCGGCAGCTTGACGCTGAGCAACTGGTCGCCGTCATCGATGCGGCTGAACAGCTGGGTGTACTGCTCGCGCAGCACCAGCTGGCCCTGGGCCAACTGCGCGTATTCACGCTCGCTCAGCGCCAACTGGTCACGCCGCACAAGATCCAGCCCCAGACCGTAGGCCGGTCGCAATCGCTCCAGGCGCTGTGCGCGCTGCTCGCCCTGTACGCCACGCAGTTGTTCGACCAGCGCGTGAACCGTGCCGCGAAAGGTCTCGCGACTGGCCGCCTCCATCTGCGGGGCGAGCAGCGCATCCAAGGTATGCTCGACCGTCTGCAGCGCCACCACCAGGCCAACCGTCAGTATCAGGTACAAGCCCAGGAACAGGCGCAGCATCTAGCGCTCCCAGGCGAACGGGTTGAACAGGTAGCCCTTGCCCCAGACGGTCTTGATCCGCGTCGGTTCACGCGGCGTGTCGTTGAGCTTGCTGCGCAGCTTGCTGATGTACACATCGACGCTGCGGTTCATGCCATCGAAGTCGATGCCGCGCATCTTGTTGAGGATATCGTCGCGAGACAGGATCACCCCGGCATTGCCGGCCAATAGCTGGAGCAGGTCGAACTCCATGGTGGTGCACTCGACCGGCTCGCCCCCCAGGGTCACCTCGCGACACACAGGGTCTATTTTCAGTTCGCCGAACTCCAGCGCCCCGCCCGTGCTGCCCTGTGGCACATGACGGCGCTGCAAGGCGCGCAAGCGCGCCAGAAGTACCGGTGGCTTGATGGGTTTGATCACATAATCGTCGGCACCGGACTCCAGGCCCAGGATATGGTCCAGGTCATCCTCGCGGGCGGTGAGGATCACGATTGGCGTGTCGCTGAGCGCGCGGATCTCGCGGCAGACATGCAAGCCATCCTTTCCGGGCAGCATCAGGTCGAGTACCACCATCGACGGCCGGAACTCGACGAACGCCTGCCGCGCCAGGTCGCCGCGATGAACTTCGCGCACTTCGAAGCCATGTTGCGACAGGAAGGTCGCGATCAGCCCGCAGAGCTTCACGTCGTCCTCCACCAACAGCACCTTGCCTGGGCCAGAGCCATCCATCATCACGCGTTCCAGTCCTTAGAGAAGTGCGTGCATTATGCCCTTGCGCAGGTGTCACTACCATGTCGGCCCGCGCCCTATCCCGCCACCCGCACCAACCGCTGCAACCCCTCGATCACCTGCGGATCGCGCACTTCGAGCACGTCCATCTGGATCCGCGCAATCACCGCCTTGAGCAGCTCGGTCTGGCTCATCCGGGTCTGCTGCAGCAGCGCCAGAAAGTCCTCGGCCATGTGTGCGTTGACCTTCATCGACAAGCGCCGGGTCGCCCCCGATGTCTGTAACCCACGCTGACGCCGCTGCGCCTCCAGGGCCGTCACGAAGGCCTCGTGGCCAGGCTGCAAACCCATGCCCTGGCGGGCCTGCACCAGCCACTGGAAGTAATGGGCCAGGAACAGCTTGCGCAGGTGCGCGCCCGCCTCGCTGCACACGGCCTGCATCGCCGCATCCAGCACATCGAGATAGACCGCCGGTAGCCGCGCCTCGATGGACTTGAGCTGCTGCTTGCGCGCCTCGCGAATCGCCGGGGTGGACTGCGGCGGGATGGCCACCACCGTGTCGCAGCCATCGCACACGCCCACCAGGATATCCCGCGCGATGCCCTGGCCATCGCTGAAGGGCACATCGCGCCGGGTGTAATGCATGGCGACCAGCGCCTGGCAATGCTCGCACAAGGCCTGGCCGGTATCGCCTTCGAACAGGATCTTCATGGTCGGGATACTCATTGGTGAACGCTGATGAACCACGTCTGGGGTTCGATGAAATAGAACTTGATGTACCAGCCGCGGCGCTTCAGCACATGGACCTCGATGGCCGGCACGGCGTGGTGCGGGCTACTGCTGTAGTGGCTGGCGTCGCAAGCATTGATGATATCGATGACTTTGCCTGCGCCGACCTCCCCGATGGCCAGCAGATTCTTGACCTCGATATCACCCCGTGAGACGTGCAGGTAATCCCCGGATTCGAGCGCGGCGACTACCGCGCGCCTGACTGCCCTGAAGCCCTTTGGCATGACCCTTCCTCACGATACGAAAATCATCGTACAAAATCCTGAATGAATCCACCTTCAGGTCGATTCACCCGACCAGCGGCGCATCAGCCATGTCGAGATGCGGATGACACGTGCGGATGAACTATGGCTTGACGGGATTAGCTGGGTTGGACACCTGTGTAACAGGTGCTTTCGAGGATTAGCTGGATGTTTCAAGAAGGCTGGGCGGCCAGCAATATCACCTTCGCCCCCGGTTCGCTCGCCCCGCCTCGCTCACCGGTAAATTATTTCGATTCTTTATAAAAGAGCGGCTTGCAATAGCAAATCGCTAGCAGGAATATCGGATCCGAATCCGGCAAACATGGACCGTTTACTTCAAATGCACCGTTCCCGCAAAAACCGTCTTGCCCTGCAGATTGCCCTTGTCGTTTCCAGTGGCGCTTCGCTGCACGCCCAGGGGGCGGAGTATTTCATCGACACCGCCACCTATTTCACCCAGGAGCTGGGCAGTACCGACAGGCTGAACGTCGGCAGTGCCGGCAGCGTCATCGTAACTACCGGACCGGCGGTGACATTGAACAACCGCAACTACGTCCCTTCGGTTTGGGTCGACAACGCGGGCACGATCACCTCCACCGTCGCCCGGGCTATCGACACCCTCGACCTGCCTGACACCGGGGGGTACTACCATATCAACAACCACGCAGGCGGACTGATCCAGGGCAACGGCGACGCCATCCGCATCAACAACACCACCTCCTACGGCTCCCTGGATATCGTCAACAGCGGCACTATCAGCTCCGCCTTCGGCCAGGGCATCAACCTTGATGCAATGGTCGGCAGCAGCTACTACACCACCCACGTCACCAACGCACGCGGCGGCGTGATTCGTGCCTATGCCGCCGACGGCATGACCACGGGCTCGAATGCCAGGATCGACAATTTCGGCGAGATCTCCAGCGATGGCTTCGACGGCGTCAACCTGCGCGCCGCAACCGGTACCTATGTCACCAACCATGGACAGATCGATGGCGGTCGGCATGGCGTCAACGCCGATGCAAATGGAACGCTCAGCACCTTCGGCACGGTCATTGGCCGCAACGACGCCGGGTTCAATTCGTCTGGCGACAGCAACGTCTTCAACCAGGGTGGACTGATCGTCGGTGGCGCCAATGGCGCGCAGGCCTACGGTGACGGGGATGGCGTGCGTATCGCCGGCATCGGCGAGGTCTCCAACAGCGGCACGATTCGCGGCGAAGGTGCCGCTGGCCTCGATCGCAACGGCATCGCGAACACCAGCGAGGGCGTCGTACTCGGCGGCGGCCGGCTGGTCAACGGCCCGGACGCCCTGATCACCGGTGCTGACAACGGCGTGACGATCGGCAGCGCACGCAACAGCAATGGCGCCGCGCTGAACAGCACCTGGGTGAGCAACGTCGGCACCATCCAGGGGCTGAACGGCCATGGCGTCATGTTCGTCGGCGGGTTCGACGACACGCTTGTCAACGATGGCCTTATCAGTGGCAGCAATGGCCTGGCGCTGGACCTGGGCGGCGGCAACGACCTCCTCCAGGTCTCCACACGGGGCCGCTTCGAAGGCCTCGTCGACGGGGGCAGCGGCCATGACACCGTGGAGCTGGGGCGCAAATACGACTGGTCAGGCAGCGGCAGTTTTGGCAACAGCCGCAATTTCGAGTCCCTGCAGGTTCTGGGCGGAACCTGGACCGTCACCAGCCAGGGCGATTTCAGCGAAACCAGCCGGGTGTTCGACTACGCGCACCTGGTCAACCAGGGCGCCCTGAACGGCACCGTGGATGTCGACCAGTGGGGCACCTATGCGGGCGGCGGCTCGGTCGGCCATCTCAATGTCAACGGCACGCTGTACAGCAAGCCCGAAGGCGCCACCCGGGTCATCGGCAACCTGACCCTGGGCAACCAGGCAATCGTCGATATCGGCGTCAACCCCGATGGCAGCAGCGGCGCGCTGCGGGTGGGCGGCACCGCCTACCTCAATGACGCCAGCCTGCGCATCACCCCCAATTTCGGTGATACGCCATGGCCATGGCACAGCCACTACACCTTGCTCGAAGCCGGCCAGGTCGTCGGCCGTTTCGCTCAGGTTCAGGATACTTACTATGCGTTCCTGACTCCGGAGCTAAGCTATACCGACACCCGCGTGAACATGACCTTGACGCGCAACGACGTGGAGATGACCGAGTACGCCACCACGCCTAACAGCCAGCGGCTGGCCGAGAGCATCCGACCGAACGACTACTGGTGGGAGAGCGACCCCAACACCCCGGTTTACGGCGCCCTGCTCTACGCCAGCCCCGCCACGGCCAGTTCGGCCCTGGAGCAACTGGCCGGCAGCGGCAACGCCAACCTCGGTGCCGCGATTCTCGGCAGCAGCGCCCAGGTCGGCACGAGCATGCTCGCGGCCATGTACCAGATGGGCAGCGGCGCAGGCCTGGCCCTGGCGCTCGACCCGGTGCAGGCCCCGAGCGTCGCAGCCACCGGCGTGCCCAGCGAGCTGCGCAACCTCAACGACCCGCACGCCCGTGGCCGGGTGTGGCTGCAGGGCATCGGCGGCTACGGCAAACTGGATGGCGCCCACGGCAGCGCCGGCCTGGAGCAACGCACCCAGGGCACCCTGCTCGGCGTCGACTGGGCGCTGAACGACACCTGGCGCCTGGGCGTGCTGGGCGGCTATTCGAAAACCCGCCTGGACAGCGGTGCCGACGAGGGCACCCTGGACAGCTGGCACGCCGGCCTCTATGCCTTGCGCCAAAGCGGCCCGCTGGCCCTGCGCCTGGGCGCCGCCTACAGCCGGCACGACGGCGACAGCAAGCGGCGCATCGAATTCGAGCGCTTCAGCGAGCGCCCCAAGGGCGACTACGACGCCGACAGCCAGCAGGCCTTCGTCGAGCTGGGTTACAACCTCGGCAGCGGCCGCCTGAATGTCGAGCCCTTCGCCAACCTCGGCTACCACCGCTATCACCGCGACAGCTATCGGGAGAAAGGCGGCATCGCCGCGCTGGACGTCGACGGGCAGAGCCAGGACAACTTCAGCAGCACCTTCGGCGTACGCCTGGCACACTTGAGCCAACTGGACAACGGCATCAGCCTGACGCCACGGGCCAGCCTCGGCTGGCGGCATGTGTATGGCGGCGTGGACAGTGAGGTGCGCCAGGCCTTCGTTTCCGGCGGCAGCGCCTTCAGCGTCGAAGGCACCGCGCTGGATCGTGACAGCCTGATGCTCGAGGCCGGGGTGGGGATTGGCCTGTCGGCACGGCACAGCCTGAACCTGGGGTACAGCGGCGAACTGGGCAGCGATAGCCGCAACCAGGCGCTGACGGCGCAGTGGCAGATGATGTTCTGAGACTGCCCCTGGGTAAGCGAACATTGGGAAACATGAAGGAGCAGGGCTGACCTTGGCTACGGGTCAAGCCCTCTCTGCCTGGAGCTACGCGCACTCATTGATCCCGCGCTCCCAGTGCAGACCGCCCATGCGCCAAGCACGGCTTGCAGGGTCGCCAATGGATTTTCCGAGCGAAGCCTTGATAGGATTGAGGTTTGGCTGGAACAACAATAAAAATGCTGAACTCTATACAGATCCTGCGAGCCATCGCAGCATGGATAGTGGTGTTCCATCACTACATGCAGATCACCTACAACTTTAAATTGATGGACCCGCTATCCGTTGCGCTGCAACGCTACGGTGCCATCGGGGTCGACCTGTTCTTTGTCATCAGTGGATTCGTCATCTACCTGTCGGTATCCAGGAAACCTGTCACCCCCCTGGAATTTGCCAAGCACCGAATCGCTCGCGTGGTCCCAGCCTACTGGTTGTTCACGTCCATTACCGCAGCGTTGCTGATCTGCCTGCCAGGCGTCATTCCCTTCACAGGGTTCGAGCCGTTGTTCTTCCTCAAGAGCATTTTCTTCATACCGGCCCTGAACCCCTCCGGCATAGAGTATTTCCCGATCGTAACCGTGGGCTGGACACTCAACTACGAAATGATGTTCTACGGCGTATTTTTCGCTTCGTTGTTTCTCCCCGGGAAGTATCGTATCGCCGCACTCTTCCTCGGCATCCTTGCGCTGCGCAAACTCTTGCCGGAACTGGGTGGCGCGTTCGAGTTCTACAAGCACAAGATCGTCTATGAGTTTCTCTTCGGCGTGACGGTCGGCATCCTCCACCAGCGGGGCACATTCAACTCGATCCGGCCCTGGGCCGCCCTTGCCCTTCTGGCAACAGCACTGTTCGTCATTGCCAGGTTCGGCGAAGCCACCCACAACCCCTTCAAGTGGGGAATCCCCTGCGCGCTGATTGTCATCTGCGCGATTTCCCAGGAGCGGCTGCTGCACAACATGACCTGGCTGAATGCACTGGGTAACTGGTCGTACTCCACCTACTTGTGCCATATCCCGATTCTCAGCCTGATGCTGGAATTGCAGAACAATACGGATCTGCCTCCAACCGCGACCTTGATCGGTTCGCTTGCCCTGATAGCCCTGGTTTCCGCGATCAGCTTCAACCTGGTGGAAAAACCGGTTGCAAGGCTCGCGAAGCGAACCGATAGGCGCCAGACTGACAGCCCTGCGCTCGGAAACTGAGTGTTCGCCCACGGAGCTGGCGGGTGACTCCCACGCATGGGAACCACCCGCCGCCTCCGTCAGAACGCGTAGACCAACGTCGCCGTGGCACTACGCGGGGTGCCATACCACCCTCGCGCGCCGATCGCCGAGTAGTACTTCTCGTCCAGCACGTTGTTGAGGTTCAACGAAACGCTGGTTTGCGGCGTGAACGCGTACTGCGCCATCAGGTCGACCACGCTGTAGGCGTCCTGGGTGAACGTCTCGCCATGGGGCCCCGCTTTCTTCTTGTACTCCATGCCCTGCCAGCGCACGCCGCCGCCGACTTTCAGCTGCGGCAGGGACTGCAGTTGATAGCTGGTGAAGAGCTTGAAGGTGTCGCGCGGCACTTCGGTGAGCAGGCGTTTGCCTTCGGCGTCCTCGGCCTGGGCATAGGTGTAGCTGGCGGAAACTTGCCAGTCGGGCAGGATCTGCCCGGCCGCCTCCATCTCGAAACCACGGGTCTTGGTGCCGGACTCGGCGCGGTAGGCCTGGTTGCCGTCCGGTGCCAGCTTGTCGCCGTCGGCAACAGCCAGGTTGTCCTGCTGCACTTCGAAGACACTGAAGGCGGTGGTCAGGCGCTTGTCCCAGAACTCGCTCTTGATACCCAGTTCGTAGTTCACGCCCTCCAGCGGTTCGATATAGCCACCACTGGCATCCTGCCTGCTCTGCGGCTTGAAGATGGCGGTATAGCTGGCGTAGGCCGACCAGTTCTCGGCAAAGTCGTAGACCAGCCCCACATAGGGCGTGACCACCCCGGTCTCGCTGCGCGAGGTACGCGTGGTGGCGCCGGTGGCCAGGGTGGTATGGCTTTCGTCGCGTTTCCAGTCGATCAGCCGCGCACCGGTAATCAGCGCCAGTTCATCGGTCAGGCTCCAACGTACCGAGGCCACCAGGCCGTCCTGGGTTTCATCCAGCGCATCCTCCGTGGACTTGGTGTGGATGGCCGCCGGGATCGCCAGCGAACCGTCCCAGGTGTGGATGTTGTCGATGGTCTGGAACGACCACAGCGGGTAACCGTCGTTACGGTAGTAGGCGCGATAGTGACTGGCTCCCAGGTACCCCTGGTGCTCACGGGAAAACAGCTCGAACGGACCGGAAGCCGACAGGTCAAACGACGTCTGCCGCGGGTCCCCTGCCCAACGCCCCGTCCAGGTGCTGATGCCGCTGCCGTCGGGCTTGACGGTGCCGCTGGCGGCGGTGGCAAAGGCGTCATCATAGCTGCGGCGACTGTGCTCGGCGTTCAGCTTCAGTTGCCAGCCGTTGTCCAGCTGGTGCTCCAGGGTGGTGAACAGGGTTTTCGCGCTGCGCTTGTGGTAGCTCCAGTCGGACGCCGAGTTGAACGAGCGTGACGGGTTGAAGTGGCTGCCATCGGCGTTGTACATCGGAAAACCGTGGTTGCCCGCGCCGTCGTTGTCCATCTCCTGGTATTCCGCGCCCACGGTCAGCAGGGTGCTGTCGGTGACGTCCCATTCCAGCACGCCGTAGGCTACCTGCCGTTCCAGCGACTGGCGGTCGACATTACTCTTGCTGTCGGTGGTCGAGGCCACGAAACGCCCGCGCACATGGCCGCTTTCCGACAGCTTGCCGGACACATCCAGCTCGGTGCGGTAGTTGTCCCAGGAGCCGGCCTTGAGAGTCAGTTTGCGTTGGGTCTCGACGGTCGGCTTCTTGCGAATCAGATTGACCGTGGCACCGGGATCGCCGGTGCCCGACATCAGGCCGGTGGCACCACGCACCACTTCCACCCGGTCGTACGACACCATGTCGGCGAGATCATCGCGGAATCCGTAGCTATCCGGGCGGTTGACGCCGTCGACCTGGATGCTGCCAACCTGGAAACCCCGCACATAGATATGGTTGGCGTCGCTACCGGCCGGCCCCATGCTGTCGACGACCACACCCGGCGTCTGCTCGAGCACCTGGGTCACGTCCGTGAGGTTCTGGTCCTCGATCTGCTGGCGGGTCACCACGCTGACGGATTGCGGCGTCTCTCGCGCCGACAGGCGCAGGCCGGTCGCGGTGCTGGCAGAACCCGTGGTGTAGCTGCCGGTGCCTTCGGTGGTGCTGCCCAGGCCCAGGGCATCGACACTGGTCGCGCCCAGCTCGACGGCGCCGTCGTTCTGCACCTTGCTCAGCACATAGCGTTTTTCGCCCACCTGCTGCACCCGCAACCCGGAGCCCTGCAGCAATGTGGCAAAACCTTGCTCCAGCTCGAAGCTGCCCTGCAGCCCCGATGAATGCAGCCCGGTGGTTTCGTCGTTGCTGAAGCTGATGGTCACGCCGCTGGCGGCGGCGAACTGGCTGATCGCAGCGGCCAGGCTGCCGGCCGGGATATCGTAGCGCTGCGGGGCGGCCCAGGCGGTCGAGGTCGCCAGTGCGCCAGCGCAAAGGCTCAATGCGAGGGTCGCCTGGCGGATGCTGCAGGCTAGCGAGGTACGGCGTGCGGACATGAAAAGGGGTTCCTGTACTGGTTGGCATGGGCACGCTTGAAGCGCGCGCCCTCAAGAGCCGAAGCAGCGCGAGAAATCTGCTACCCCAAATGCGAAAAATTCTCGAATGTTGTGACAGGATAAAAAATCTCCCAGGCGTTCAACCTGCTTCATCGCCCAGAATTCGAGGCGCGAGAGGATTCCGGGTAGGGGAGGATTCCTGACGCGGGAGGATTCGAGGCGTGGGAGCGGGCTTGCCCCGCGATGAGGGCGTCAAGGCCGCCATCGCATCGCGGGGCAAGCCCGCTCCCACGCCTCGAATCCTCCTACGAAATGTATTTCAAGGGAGGGCCAATGAAATGCAGTCGCCCTACCCCACCCCAAGCGGCTCCAGCCGCACCCAATAGCGCGTCACGCGCCGCGCCCGAACCGGCAACGCGTCTTCCAGGCTGGCCAAGGCAACATCGGTGTCATCAAGATTGAACGCACCCGACAGGCGCAATCCGGCAACCTCCCCCGCACACCCGAGATAACCAGGCCGATAGCGCGCCAGCTCACGGACCACATCGTCCAGGCGCCAATCAACGCTGACCAGCATGCCCTGCGCCCATGCCTGGCCGCCGGGGGCCAGGGGACGCAGCGGCCCGACACCGTCGGCGCCGAAGCTCAGCCCATACCCGGCATCGATACGCACCACTTGCGACGCTTGCGCTGGCCGCACTTCCACGGCATGGGCAGCCACCGCCACGTGGCTCGTACCCGCGTCCTGACGCACGCTGAAGCGGGTGCCGAGGGCACGGATCACACCTTCGGCGGTGCGCACGCTGAGCGGACGCGGGTCCTTGGCGGTCTCCACCAGGATCTCGCCCTGGCGCAGGTGGATCAGCCGCAGGCCAGCGTCGAAGCGAATATCGACGCAGCTATTGGTATTGAGGTCCAGGCGCGTGCCATCGGCCAGGGTCACTCGGCGCCGCTCGCCGGTCCGGGTCGAGTAATCGGTGCTCCACGGCGAGAGCCGGTAACCCTGCCAACCCACCACACCGGCCCCCAGCAACAGTGCCAGGGCCTTCACGGCATGGCGCCGATCCCGCCGGGCGATTTCCAGGGTCTGCGCGGCGCCGCTGGGCACGTTGCCCAGGCGGCCCTGCAGCTCCTCCAGCCGCGCCCAGGCGGCGGCATGACGAGGGTCGGCGGCGCGCCAGGCTTGCCAGGAGGCGCGGGTGGCGGCGTCGACGTTGCTATCGTGCAAGCGCACGTACCAGTCCACCGCCTCGGCAAGAATGGCCTTCATGCACCCTCGACCAGCAGGCAGTGCATCAGCCCGCGCGCCAGGTGCTTGCGCACGGTGCTCACCGAAACGCCGAGGCGTTCGGCGGCCTTTTCGTAGCTCAATCCGTCCAGTTGCACGGCAAGGAAGATCGCCCGGGTGCGTGGGCCGAGGCCGTCGAGCATCCGGTCGATGGCCATCAGGGTATCGAGGATGGCGGCGTGGGTTTCGGCGGAAGGTGCGTAGTGCTCCGGCTGCAGCGCCAGGGCTTCGAGGTAGGCGGTTTCCAGGCTGCGGCGGCGATAGAGGTCGATGACCAGGCCCCGGGCGATGGTGGCCAGGTAGTGACGGGGCTGGTTGAGGGTGCCGGCGGTGCGCGCCAGCAGCACGCGGATGAAGGTGTCCTGGGCCAGGTCGGCGGCATCGGCGGAGCTGTTCAGGCGTTGGCGCAGCCAACCGTGGAGCCAGGTGCTGTGCTCGCGGTAGAGCGTTTCCAGGCCGCAGTGGACAGTGCCGGCGGGAACAACGGTGGACATCACGCCCTCCCCCAAAAAGATTACCAGGTGCGAATAAGAATTCGTCGCAAGTGTACTCAGTGAGGGCGGGATTGGGAATGGTGGCAGGTACGCTCACATTGCTGGAAAGCCTTTCATGAACGGATCGATTGCCTGCATCAACTGCGCAACCATTGATCCGCCCATGATGGATCGTCGTCAGTTATGAAATGACTGCGCCAGAAACTCGGTGATCTGCAAGGCAATCTGCTGCTGGATCAGCGCCCGTGGCCGAGCGTTATCGCCATCCCGGCAAATGACGCCATCACCGGGTGCGTCCTCTTCGAGCAGCGCCAACCCACCGGGTTTGCACATCGACAAGAAGCTGAAGTGGCTGGCGTCCTCGATCTCGACATAACGACTCGTCGCCTGAGGCAAGCGTTTGGCCAGGTCGGCGGACTCCAACTGTGCCGGAAGGTCTTCGGAGGGCGCGCCCGCCGCGATTACCAACGTCGGTACCGGCAATGCCGCCAGGCTGTCATTGGTCATGCCCCGTGACAGCCCCAGATCCAGGGTCACGATGGCGGTGACACGCTTGTCACGCAGATCGTCGTCCAATCGGGCTTTCGATGCCGGGCTGCGGCCGGGGTTGATCTGTTTGTATACGTTGCAACTGGCCAGCTGCGGATGGGCGACGCAGTCCTGGGCAAAGCGCTCGGCGTCGAACCGGGCACCGGCGATTTCCAAGGCTGTCCAGCCGCCCAACGAATGACCTGCCACCGCGATCTTGCCCACCGCCACCGCGCCGAACTTTGCCGGCTGAGCCATCACCGCATCGATGGCCCGTTGCAGGTCGATGGGACGCTGCCACAACTGTGCCGCGGCTTCAGGGTCGCGATTGCGGGTGGTGGTGCCGGGATGGTTGACCGCCGCCACGATGTAACCCTGCCGAACCAGCGCGCTGGCCAGCCATGACTGGTTTCCCCAGTTGCCCCGGTAGCCGTGGGACAACACCACCAAGGGGTGCGCGCCTTTGGCCGGAGGCGCATCGGGCACGGCGGGATCGCCGACGAACACCGGTGTATCACCGATCAGTTGCGGCGTGGCGGTGGTTGTAGCCGGGTACCAGACCGCCAGTTCCAACGGGCGGTTATTTTGCTTGTCCGCCAGGGTAGCGGTGCGGAAACCGATGGGTGTTTCGCTGGCAAACGCCGGTAGGCTGAAACAGATGGAGAGCAAGAAGCCGAGCAGTGTTTTCATTGTTTTTATCTTCCTTGATGGGATCAGCGCCAGCTGGGCGCGATCGGGTGCGTGGGGACGTATCGCCCCCTCACGCTGCTCTCGATCAGAACAGCCCGCCCAAGGTCAACGTCAAGCCGCCACCAGCCTGCACCCCGATGTTGAACCCGGCGGAGAAGATCACACCCTTGGCCGAGCGCAGAAGACGCGGCAGGGTGTCCTGTGGCAGGAGCGCACCGCCCGCCCCCACTGCGGCGGTGCTCAGGATCAGCAACTTGGGGTCCAGGCCGAACAAGACGCCCGACCCGCTGCCACCACCGACCAGGCCCAGCCCGCCTTCGAGGAACACGCATCCACCTTTGAAATCGTCGCGGACCAGGCCACGGCCAGCGACCGAGTCTGCCACCAGCACCGTGCCGATCGCCGGGAAGTCTTCGTTCGCGCCCACCGCGCCGACACTCTTGCCGCGTACCAGCAAGTTGATCTTGCCCACTCGCGGCAGGCGCGCGCCGGCGCCCACGCCGACCCCGAGCGAGCCGTAGCGAAACTGCTGTTCGGCCTTGTCGGGATCGGTCAGGGTGAGCAGACCGCCGCTGGCGGCGGCGAACATCACCGTCAGACCACCACCGCTGGCCGTCTTGTATTTCCAGTCGCTGACACTCAGGGGTAATGTGACTTGCATGTGAACCTCCTTGTATTGGCAATACCATCCGGCGCTGGCGAATGCGTATGCCCGGACCGCCAGCAGCATAGCAACTCGTTTATTTTGTGAGGCACCGGTTCAGTCAGAAATCTGGACGCCGCAGTCGAGCGCCGAAGCTGCCAGCTTGGCCATCTCAAGCCTGCTGTCCGGCTCGATACCGTCCTCGATCATCCAGGTCGCTGACAACCCTGCCCATGCCAGCACCCATTGCAAAAGCCTGCGACGATCAATACCGGCAGCAGCCGAGATAATCGCTATCCGACGTGCAAAGACCCCCGGTGCCAGCGCGCTTGCATCGTCGGGGTTGCAGAGGATGTTGGCGTAATCGAAGCCTCGCTCGCCGTACAACCCCTTGGGATCGATGGCGAGCCATCCAGCCGGCCCGAAATCCAGCACGTTGCCGTGATGGATATCGCCGTGCAGCACCACCACCTCCTGCGGTTCGGCCAAAAGCGCCCTCGCCGCCCTGGCACTGTGTTCCAGCACCCCGCCGTGAGTCGCCGCCGCACTCCACAACGCTTCGAACCATTGCGCCAGCGGAACCAGCGCAGGCATTGGCTCAGCGCGTGGGGCGTGTAGGCGGGCTACCACCGCGCAGAGGATGCGCGTGGCTTCGTCATCCCGGCCATCGGCAACCATCTGCGCCAGGGATGCCGAACCTTGCGCCCGCGTCATCAACAACGCCTCGCCATCGTGAGCGAGCACCGGGGCCGCACCATCACCGCCCCACCAGGCCATGAGCTGGTTGCCGGCCTGCTCTTCGGGTGATTGCGCGATTTTCAGCATGGCGGGCTTATCGCCCTGGCGAACCGGGAGAAGATGGCCGTTCAACGAAACGAACGCGTCCCCGTCGAGGGTCAACCCCCATCGTTTCAGGTAGTGGTCAAACATGGTTTCATTACCCGCGATTCACTTGTGAACGGGGCTCGATGAGCCGGTGAACATCCATCGATGCCGTTCATTCGGAAATGACTATCCTGACGCGACGATTACCCGAGTACCAGCAGATGCTATCCGCACAGCAAGCCAGCGCCATCGTCCTCGACCTTCATAAAGACGTCATCCGGGACGGCCGCCCGGAACGGTTCGTGATTCAGTCCTGTGAACTCACCGCGAAGGGCGACTACTGGGTAGTTCGTTGCAACAGCGAGGACTGCGTGGTGCATGGCAAGACCGAGTATTGCTACGTCGGCGTCAACGCCCATCTGGTCGATGTAAAAAGTGGCGCGCTCGAAACAGTCGCCAACTGCTTCACTATCGAGGAATACCTGCAGGACAAGGACGACCTCCATGCCGCAGCGGGCAAAACCTATGTTCTGGCGCCTTTGTTTACTCGTGAAAGCAGAACGGCGGTGATCAATCTGCGACAGAAGCTCGCCTACTCCTATCCCGACACCCTGTTCCTTCTGAAGGGGGCAGGCCGACTGTGGTTCAAGGGTATCCGCCGGCAACTTGAAGATACCCGGCAACTGCTCGCCATCGAAGGTATCACGACACAGATCGAGCTACATGCCGACCCACTGGACGCCATCCTGATCGGGCCGCAAATCTGGTACATCGAGGCGGTATTCAATGCGCTGCGCAGGAAGCCACTTCACCATGGCGAAGCTGCTGAATGACGTTTTGTTCGATGTAACCAGCCCTGCAACTGCCTCAACGGGAGAGGTCTGCCAGTAAGGTCTTGACCGCCCCAGGCCCCATGGCACTCAAAACCTGCGTGGCGGCCTCGCGCATCGGTTGCCAGTGGCCACGTTGAAAGATCGACCGATCATGGCAAGGCAGATCGCCGTCGCCCATCGACGCATAGAGCGCCCATACGCGGTTCAATGGCGCCGCAATCGAATCAAGCAAGGTATTACCGACGATCTGAAGCGCGTCCTGTACATGACGCATCCTGGCGTTCCACACCTCGCAGGCCAGGCAACCCGGCAGCGCTTGCTCCTGCTGTGTTGCGGTCATGGCAACGAACTCCAGCGCCGGAATCAAACGCGCTATCGCGTCGACAGACTCAAGTTCGTCTGCGCCATACCACTGGCAAATCAGGTCGACAAAATCAGGCATCTCGCTGGCCTTTGAGGTTGAGGTGTATCAGCAGGAACACGGGTGTTCGGCATGGAACACTACCTTGCACGCGCTGTACACCCATCGCCCAAGCCCTTTGCCAGTCACTACTTATAAAGCGCTCAGAAAGACAGCGAGAATCAGATTAAGCCCCTTCCTTGTAGTCCATTTCCCAAACATACTTCTGCCGCCTTTTTTCCGTTGCGACTGCTCTGATCGGGCTCTAGTCTCGGGCGAGTCGCTGGTGTTCAGCGACCGGCTTTGACAGGCCGCAACGGTATTAAGCATACGGCTAGCCCTCGATGGCGGCTGTACGTGCGGGCACGCTTGCGTGCGCCGGAACTTTGCTTATTCCGCCGGTCTGTCAACCCACGTACAGCTGCCACCCTAATGTTTGACAGCAGGCAGGTGGCAGCCCTTCGATAGGAATAAGTACATGCTCAAGATCGTCCCCGACCCACCCCACAACCATCACTCCCTCGAAGACACCCTCATCCAGGCCACCGAGTACGCCCTGTGTGCATTGACCGTGGCCCATCATGCCGTACAGCTCAAACCCAGATCGCCCGCCGCGATCCTGATGATGGCGTCGATGCATGAGATGGAGGCCCTACGCGTACTGCTGGAATCGGCATTGATCCAGGTTCAGATGCCGAACGCGCAGCCGCGTCCGTTGCACTAGACCCCAAGGCCTGTGGCACCTGAGCTGACGCCATCGCTTCCCACCGTGGGAGCGGGCTTGCCCCGCGATAGCGTCAGACCAGGCAGCGATAAACTTCAGGGAGATTCAATCATGACCACAGACACGACCATGCCCCACACCACCGTGGGCAAGACCAAATTCTACCAGGGTGAAGGCCAGACCGACCCGCTGTTCTGCATCGAACCCGGTATCCCTTGCCAGCATGCACGGGACCAGGCTTCGGAATTGATGGGCTGCGTACGCGACCTGACCATCACCGGGATCATGGAGGAAAAACCGCAGCTGCTCTGGGCGGCGTACTACCTGAGCGCGTTGGCCAAGGCGCTGATGGATGATGCGGAACTGGGCATGAGCCACTGAAGCGAGAGAAGACTTGGGCTTACCTTGCAACAGGTAAGCCCTCTGGAGCAAAGCAGCGAATTGGCAATAGCAAATGGATGCAATCAAGCGTTGATGGCACGCCAGGGAAGTTACCGCCCCAAAATAAAAGAGCCGCGCGGCGCGCGACTCTTTTATTTTACCTGACCGCCCTCTTAAAGTGATTGCAGAGAAATACTGGCGCTCGTAGAGTCTTGCTGACTATCAGCATCCATCCAGACCCACTGCGTGCCGTCGCCTTGCAAGTTATTGCTGATACTTTGAATCTGAGTCGCAACGATGGTGACGGCTCCTTGCTCCGAAGCCGTAGGCCCAATATTGGTGACTTGGCCAGCCAGCAGGCCATTGGAGGTTTCATTAACAACAAACACAGTAGCAGCCGCTTCCCGGAACTGGCACGAGATAAACTGAGTAATTTTGCTAACGATGGTCAGATTCATCCACTTTGACGGAGGCACTGCATAATAGCGGTTATATTTGTTGAACGGATACTGCTCACCATTAGCCTGCAGCTGGTTATTGTTCAGCCCGCTTGTATTGGTCGGCATGCTGGTACTGCCCAGCCACAGCTCGACCTGTGCGATGCCACTGTTGCTTGGCAGCGAAACCGAGATAGTCTGGGTATCGGTACCCGAAACAAAGCCCATCGAGGCCAAGCCGGCATTGGCAGTGGTGCCTGGAACAGTGATGCGTGCAGGGGGTTGGCTATTGCTCCATACCACATTGACAGTGGCGTTATTGTCACTACCTGCAGAGTTATAGATGAAAATCCCGTAAATCTGGCCAGGGCGCAACGTCGTGCAGGTAGCCGTATCACCCGGAGTCAAAGTAATCCGTTGACCACCGTTCCAGTTTATTTGTGAGGCTGCGATAGCGAAGCTTTCCATGGGATAGTCCTTTAGTAGATGCAGCATGATAGACGCGCGTACGTCCCTAACATCCGTTGCGCGACTACGAGCTTAGCCATCACAAAAAAATATGCTACGGAGTGCTTAGAATCATTGGCAATTAGCGAATAGTGGCTAAAAGCTATTTACCTTTAAATACCAACTTAAACACTACTCATACTAAAGTAAGCACTGGAATAGTACTTTCTACAACAGGCTGATATCCATTACTTTTCAGCGCTCGTTGAAAATATTAGGCCTGTTGTCTTTCACGATAGAAATGTATGCGATAGCGGTTGGTCGTTTTATTCGAACTACCGTCCAGCCATTGCTACTGTACAAGATCCCGGGAACGCCAATCGCGCGCCCAGGGCAATCCGATCGGCACGATGCGCCAATGCTTCCGCCATGGGTTGTCTGGCCTGGCGCATTCGCGGGCCAGCCTGCTCTCAGGAGGGCGATGCTTGCAACGCTGTTCATCTTCGAACCGGCCAGCACCTGATCGCCGATCAAACCGGACGAATCCCGTCATGCTTGGTGAGCTGGCTGCCATTCACTCTTCCGCAAAGAACGAGCCATAGCGGTCGGTTGTGTAAGGCAAAAAGCCGGCCAGAAGCAGCCCTTCGCCAGCGCAGTGGCTTTCCTCGAACCTATCTAGACTCTGGAAGTAGTGCTTCTCAAAAGCCACAATCGATAGGCTACACAGCGCTTGTTGCCGAAGATGGAAATGCGCAAATTATCTACCTTACGGAGCAGGAGGCGGAGGAAACGCCTCAATAAACCAGCCTACCCGAGACGTATTGACCTCATCTGCCGCTGTCACGCCGTCGCATCCTTTAGGAGGACACGGTTCGATGGGCTGTAAACCGCCGGAGTTTCGCTCGAAAGTCTCGTTTGATTCCGGGAGGTTTTTTGGCATATCTAGGATTGGCCTAGACAAAGCGAAAACCACGCCATCTACATCAACCGGGTTAGTCGAGGAATCATCCCATCGAGCATAAACAGGCAATCGGGGCCAAGGTTTGCTTTCGGTAAAACCAGAGTCTTTAAATGCTGATCTCAGGCAAATCTCAACATCCATCCCTAAGCAGTAACCCGCAGTGCCTTCACGTTCAGCCCATTTGTAAACGCTCATTTCTGCTACAGCTGTAATCGACATCTCAACCACGCCGCACATACGTCCGCTGATCATCTTGTCGCCAAGCTCAGCATCGTTATCCTCCGCTGGCGGTTCAATCTTCGCGTCAACAAAAGGATAACCATACTTCTTCAAGCCGCCCTTGTAGGCGGCGGCTACCCATTCTTTGCGCTTCTCATCCACAGCCTTCTTTGCCGTCTCGGCATTAACTGGCATATCAAATGAAATACAAGCCACTGTAACTGGTGGGAATTTCGTTATTGTTGCAGCAATGCCGATCTGGTCATCCTGTGCGATTGCTTCAAGGGGCGTGAAAAGCATGGTTGAGATCGCCAGGTAAACAAGCTCCTTTCTCATGATCACCTCCTCAGCAAAGACCTTCACCTTCGAAGTTTGCCATCCAGTTTGTGGCCGCAGCGCCTAATCCGGTCATGAATGCGCTAGCGAATGGCCTAGAGACTTCTTTAATAACGCTATCCAAGATAGAGTTTAAGTCACTCCAATTTGTATGCGGCGTCACGTAATACGACACATCCATCAAAGGAACAACGCTACCATACTTACCGCACGCCTTGACTTCATCATTTCCCTTTAGGGACAACGCTACGACCGTGAAGACGCCGGATATTTTTACTTGCCGAACGACGATATTACGGTCAAATGTTATGCGGAATTCAGGTAGGATGCGTGTCCAACCTTCACACATGCGAGTGGGATCGCTCCACGTCGGGCAAGGATAGTGATACTTCGCAATTTTCTCCGGCCACACCTTGAAATCAATTGCATTCTTTCTTGCGCACGTATAACCCCCAGTGCTGTCAACAACGGCGACCGCGCCGATCACAGCGCCTTGACCGTGCAACCCACCATCAATAACATCAAAATTGAGTATGCTGGGACCTCCCGTAACAGTGAGCCGAACAGGTGGGCCTTGAAAGTCCGGTTTGTCATCGCACGACTCAGGAATCCTCAATATTGTGTCTGTCTTAAGGTCGATATTCGTCGTTAGCAACTGGCCTTTTCCGCGTGGCGCTTTGGAAGTGCCGCCGGTAATCTGAATCTTGAGGTGTTGCAGGCCAACTCCAACATCTACTTGGCCATGGTCGTTGGGTGTGCGACTGGCAATGTGGCTATTTGTGATCGAAAGAAAACCCTTCGCCACGCTTTCGCCCCACTTTTCCAGATGCACATCAAGGTCTCCCCCCACCACGCGCACCGAATTACCTTGCCCCATCTGAATATCACCGATGCCAAATTTGGCCTCGGTGATTAGCGGTTCCATAACCTTAAGTCCCTTGGTTTCTTCATCCCTGACGATTTTGCCTTCAATGGACTGAATGCCGAGCGATGTTTTCAGCGTCCCAGTCCACACTAACTGGTTACCAGCGCCACTATCGTCAGCCTTGGGTACAGCGCCCAGCTTCTTCGCCTTAAGGCCTACATCCTCAATCAACAGGGCACCTTTACCGTCTTGGAAGTTGGCCAGCAGCTTGCCGACAGTCGCCTCTCCTTCCCACATGCGCACTCCTCCCAAATCGCCTGCCTTGCCGGGCTGATTGGTAACCCTTACATCGGTGACATTTAGAAGGCCTGACTTTACCTCGCCGTGACCGGTCCCCAGGTCGAATGCAAGCACCACCCCCGCTGCGAATTTCTGAGGTCCTGTGAGAACCAGAGACTCCTCCTCGCCACCAAGGGCAATAAGGGGATCTGTCAGAACCAATACATTCGATTTGGCCTCGATTGTTCCGATGCTGTCCTGCTTGGCGATATGCAGTGCAGTAGCTGACAAGAACCCAAGATCCAATGAGCCATAAGATGGCTTTGCGCCATACAGATAAGGCTCATGCGTCACAGTGACTTTTCCCTCAAAAGACAGATCGTCTTTGCCGATCTCCAGTGCGTAAGCCGAAAGATCAGCAAGATCCAAGTTAACAACGCCTTTAACCTTAGCCTTTGAAACAGAACCCTCTACGAGCACCTTTCCCTCGGGCACCAACAAAGACCAAGAACTGCTAGTAGGGGGGGCATCAATACTAAATGGAATTTGCACAACGGTGCCGGCAGCGGCATTAACCTCTGTTGGATTGCCGAGAGTCATCTGCTGCCTCTGAAGTCCCAACGCACCGAGTTGTAGAGCAGTTTCCTTTAGAACACCCTTGAAGTCCTCTTTGCCATCCTTGACGACACTACTAAACTCGACCGCCGCGGCCGACTTTACTGTACCTGCCCCGAAGAGGGATGACGGGTGAGTGCTGGCAAATCTCCAGTTACGCTCCGCTCCCTTACCATTTAGGACTGATACCTTACAGGCCATTGCACCGACTAATGAAGCGCCGGAGAGGTCATAGCCGCAGTCTTTTCCGTCTACAACGAGGTTACTGACTTCGGGCCCCTGAAGTGTAATGGCGTTACCGCTTCGGCCTGCAGCGGAGACGATGGACTCAATGTTACCTTTTGCATCTCCGGTGGTGACCAGTGATCGCGGTGCTTGGAAGCGCGTGGTAGTGGAGCTATAGCCGAGTTTACTGATAATCATATTCACGTTGCTGGTGTCAGCCTTGAGCGAAATGTCTGTAGCGACACCTTTGAAGCCACCGAATTTTGCACCTGGGAAAACTACCGCCGCAGCAGTGATTGGCACATTCTTAGCTTTAAATGTTCCCACCCGAAAAGTTGCCTCGCCAGTTCCAGAGAGTGGCAGTCGAACAGTGACATTACTATTGCCGGAGCTCATATCGAGAGTGGTAGTTTTATCGGTTCCCGGGAGCACAACTTTTGCCCCAACGAGATCACGTCCCCAAGACTCTAGATCGATGGACCCGGTTACCGCGCTGCCTGCCTGTGCGACAATGTCCTCCGGGTTCTTGATGAAGGCCCAACCACTTGTGCTCTTCGTGGCAAGGCCCTTGCCTACTTGCATTGTGCCGCCATAAAGGGCGATTTGAGCTTTGCCCTTGATGACCTCAACTTCTAGGGATCCCTTAGGGAGCATGAAGATCGCCTTTGGCTCACCAGGCACCGTTTCGCGCCCACCGTTGATCTTCAAGTAACGAACACGCCCCTCCATTACTGTCTCACCCTTTAGTTCGCTGCAAGTGGCCAGAGGATTTGGAGACTCAGGAATTTCCTTGAACACTCGCAACAAGGGATACAGTTCTTTTTCCTTGTCGTGCTTGTAGTTGACGTCGAAGAATTCGACTTCAACCCCGTTAAAGGCCCCTGTTCCAGTGACCTTACGCGCATTACCAGGAACATCCTGGATGCAAAAAGTCCCAAAGGTTCGGCTCCAAGGAACAGCTTTTTGGATTGCGTTGGCCTGCAAGGGCTTCACGGAGACCTTGGCTTTCGGATCAGCCTGAGCATTCCCTGAGGATCCCACTACGATAAAGCTACCGAGGACCACCACCAAAACTACAGCAAGGGAGCCCCAGCGATTTGAAGCAACTGCATATTTGTTCTGGTGCATGGTATGTCTCCTAGTAGCCCAACAATTTGCCCATGAAAATGCAGTCCCAATACATCGAGTCCGCCCAGGCCGATTCGGCGGCCTCTCGCTCCCATGCCCATTGATGCAACTCATGGGGTGTTTCGCCTGCTGCTGGGCACACTTTTAGAGTCAGCTCTTTTACCTTCTCAGTAGGCCCTTCAGCCAAGTAGAGAAAGAAAGGATTTTTCGGCTCGCGAACTGCAAGCGCGAGTGCGCCAGCGCGCGAATAAATAGATGTTTTCCCGAGCTTGTCGATCATGAATATTTCGGCGCCGGCGAGGTGCATTGGAAACCCAGGCTCGTTAACTAAAGCACCACCGAATGCCAGCTCAGTTTGAGGAATGATGTAGTCATCACGGATTTGGAAACTCTTGAGCACACGTCTACAGATATCAGCTTCCGCGACGCCAAGATACTTTCCTACTAGCTCTATATCTCCGCAGGTCTGCGGACGGAATGTGCAACGCTTGTCCTGTGTGTCATCTGTGCACAACCTCGGCCACCCCTGGAAGAAACAGTTGCCGCCGAGATTGACAAGGCAGGGTCTTGATTCATCTATCCATTTTACCCACTTACGGAAGCTAGCAGCGTCTTTCGTGGTAACAGCGTAAAGAAGGACGCCTCGCGCCATGTCCGGGGAGAAGGAGACGTCATAGTTCGGTGCTTCCTTTCCAATGTGCGCGGGGGATCGCCACCAACGGCCATTGGGACCCTGAGCGTTCTTCACACCGTCGCAGCCCCGCTGTTCACCAGACGCGCACAGAAGTCCGTTGAAGAGCGTCATGTCTCCCGAGTCGCAGGTGGTAGGCGGTATGCCATGCGCCTTTGAGGGAAATGGGACACCGCTGTCGGGGCACGAGAATGCCTTGGATTCCCAGTAAGCCATACGATCCTTCATCTCGTCTGCGCAGACCGAAGCATTACAGAGATCAACGATCACAAGTGAAAGAACCGCGAAGATTTGATGTAGCCATCCGTGCGTGGCAAGTACCTCCCTGATATTCATAGTATTTCACACGCGGACGATGTTATAGCCAGAAGTGATAACACTATCAGGTTCATACTCAGCACCCCTTGTATTATGCCTTAGAGAGCTGAGCTTAGATCACGCAATGGCGGTTCGCCACATCACATTGGAAGCCCACTAAAAGTTAAATATCCTCAATTAAATCATGCAGTTTCAGGCTCGACCGACCCGACTCAAACAACAAGCCTCGCACGATTGAGTCTTCTCGCTGCTCCCTTGCTCTCACGGCATCCGCCCTATTTGACAGACCGGCACCTGAAGTCTTGGTACTGGTTGGTGCGGCACGGCGAACTCTGATTTTTCAGGTTCATTCCCCTCAAGCACGCCAAATAAGACCTTAGATTTAAAATTTAAAATTTAAATCTAACGGGATACCACCACTTTATAAAAACGAGGTGACCGCGCACCACTAAATACCACCCCAAACCTTATAGATAACCCAGAACACTCAAAGCAGTGAATACAGAGAAATCGCCAAAAAAACAAATTACAACTTACAACTTATCCAAACATCAACAATCAACAGAATGATCAGCCCTTGCATCATATATTGATCCATTTCAAAAAAACCTCAACCCCACTAACAAATATCACAACCAAGGACATCTGTGACATTCTTATCAAAACCATCAGGACAGGCAATTTGAGCGCCTCCATAGTTCACTTAAGTAGGTTAACCATAAAGATACAGTCCCAAATCATGCCTTTCTTCCACGCTTCATCTGAATTCTCTATCCCCTATGACCACACCAAGAGGTCAATAGGAATTCCAGCTTCAGGGACGGAGCCCAAAGAGAATGTCAAGTCAACCACTCGTTTCGTGGCGCCTTCGTGTAGATACCGGACGCCGAAAATAAACTGCCAAGGCATATTACCGACCCGGATTCAGCAAAGTTTGAAACGCTTTACAAATCGAAGCAGCCTATGCCAGCGGCAAAAAGTACGAAGGCGTGTGCGGTTATGTGAATTTCCGTGGAGCAGAAGGCGGTTCCGAGGGATCTACCCCGTTCATGGTTATCGCTGATGTGGTCTCGTATTACGGTGATCACATGTCCCACAATCACGACTTCCTCAGGCAGTTCTGCAAACATCCTCATCTGGGCTGAAAAGCCTGCAGGATTGAGCACGCCCCCGATGCAATCCGCTCGGTACTATGCGTCAAGGCCTCAGTCATCGGTTGTCTGGTCTGGCGCATTCGCGGGGCAAGCCCGCTCCCACGCTGTCTATGCTTGCAACGCTGTTCACTGATCGCCGATCAACCCGGACGAATCCCGCCACACTTGGTAAACTGGCAGCCATTCACTCTTTCCATCGCCAGCCAGCGCCCCCCGCCGCCTGGCTTCGCTGAGTTCGTGTCCCAGACTTATGCAATCTCAAGCCGCCACACCCGCAACCCCGCGCCCCGAGCCATCTCGCCGCTTCTCCGTAGCGCCCATGATGGACTGGACAGATAGACACTGTCGCTTCTTCCTGCGCCTGCTCTCCCAGCACGCCCTGCTCTACACCGAAATGGTCACCACCGGCGCCCTGCTGCACAACGACGCCCAGCGTTTCCTGCGCCATGATCAATCCGAGCACCCGCTGGCCCTGCAGCTAGGCGGCAGCGTGCCGGCAGACCTGGCCGCCTGCGCGCGCCTGGCTGAGGACGCCGGCTACGACGAGGTCAACCTCAACGTCGGCTGCCCCAGCGACCGGGTGCAGAACAACATGATCGGCGCCTGCCTGATGGGCCATCCGGCGCTGGTGGCCGATTGCGTCAAGGCCATGCAGGATGCGGTCGGCATTCCGGTCACGGTCAAGCACCGCATCGGCATCAACGGCCGCGACAGCTACGCCGAGCTGTGCGACTTCGTCGGCCAGGTGCGCGACGCCGGGTGCCGCAGCTTCACCGTGCATGCGCGCATCGCCATCCTCGAAGGCCTGTCGCCCAAGGAAAACCGCGAGATCCCGCCGCTGCGCTACGACGTGGCGGCGCAGCTGAAGGCCGACTTCCCGGACCTGGAGCTGGTGCTCAACGGCGGCATCAAGACCCTCGACGAATGCCGCACCCTCCTGCAGACCTTCGACGGGGTGATGCTGGGGCGCGAGGCCTACCACAACCCGTACCTGCTGGCCGAGGTCGACCAGCAGCTGTTCAGCAGCACAGCGCCGGTGGTCAGCCGGGCCGAGGCGATGGAAAGGCTGCGTCCGTACATCATCGCGCACATGCAAAGCGGCGGCGCGATGCATCACATCACCCGGCATATCCTCGGGCTCGGCCAGGGCTTCCCGGGGGCGCGGCGCTTCCGGCAGTTGCTGTCGGCGGACATTCACAAGACCAGCGAGCCGCTGAAGGTGCTGGACCAGGCTGCCGAGCTGTTGCAGGGGCGTTGAGGGAACCTGGGGCGGGGTTGGCACTCGAAGGGTTAGCCTTTTACCGCGGCCCTGGCGTTGGCCGGGGCTGCTTTGCAGCCCTTCGCGGGGCAAGCCCGCTCCTGCACAGGAGCGCGCGCTGCTTCGAAGGGTTTCCCGATACGCCTGCGACGGGCCTTGAGTGGCTGTCGGGGCTCGGGTAATGTCGAGTCATTGCACAGGACAGAGCACGCCCATGACCTCCAAGCTGGAACAACTCAAGCAGTTCACCACCGTCGTCGCCGACACCGGCGACCTGGACGCCATCACCCGCCTCAAGCCGGTCGACGCCACCACCAACCCTTCGCTGCTGCTCAAGGCCGCGGCCATCCCGGGTTACGCCGACCTGCTCAAGCAGGTCAAGGCCGATGCCAAGGGCAATGTCGACCTGGCCTGCGACAAGTTCGCCGTGTCGGTGGGCTCGGGCATTCTCAAGGTCATTCCGGGGCGCATCTCCACCGAGGTGGACGCGCGACTGTCGTTCGACGAGCCGGCGCTGCTGAAAAAGGCCCGTCAGCTGATCGAGCTGTACGAAGCGGCCGGTGTGCCGAAACACCGCGTGCTGATCAAGCTGGCCTCCACCTGGGAAGGCATTCGCGCCGCCGAGAAGCTGGAGAAGGAAGGCATCCAGACCAACCTCACCCTGCTGTTCTCCTTCGCCCAGGCCCAGGCCTGCGCCGATGCCGGGGTGTTCCTGATCTCGCCGTTCGTGGGGCGCATCTACGACTGGTACAAGAAGAGCACCGGCAAGGAATACGTCGGCGCCGAGGATCCGGGCGTGCAGTCGGTCACCCGTATCTACGACTACTACAAGACCAACGGCTACAACACCGTGGTCATGGGCGCGAGCTTCCGCAACATCGGCCAGATCGAGCAACTGGCCGGCTGCGACCGCCTGACCATCAGCCCCGAACTGCTGCAGCAACTGTCAGACGACCAGGGCGAGCTGCCACGCCTGCTCAAGCCGGGCAATGCCGGCGAAGCCAAGCAACAGTTGAACGAAAGCCAGTTCCGCTGGGCGATGAATGAAGACGCCATGGCCACCGAGAAGCTGGCCGAAGGCATCCGCCAGTTCGCCCGTGACCAGGAAAAGCTGGAAGCGCTGATGGCTGGCTGACAAAGTCTGATACATCTTCGGCTTGATCGACGGGCGGTTAATGCAGAGCATTTCCCGCCCGTTTTCGTTGGGGTGGCCGATGACGCCATCGCGGGGCAAGCCCGCTCCCACAATGAAAACACCGCATTCCCCATTCCCTGTGGGAGCGGGCTTGCCCCGCGATAGGGCCATCCGCATCACACGAACCTGAGCCATCCATGCCCGCCACCGCTTCGCTCCCCCTCGTCCTCGCCGGCCCCATCCTCCGCCGCCTGGAACCGCAACGCCTGGCCATCTGGCTGGTCGGCTCGCAACCGCTGCAACCCGAATTTTTCCTCGACCAAGCCGGCATCGGCGCCACCACGCGCTGCGAGGTGATCGCGGTCGGTGAGCACGCCTTCATTCACCTGCTGGACATCCACTTCGACCACCCGCTGCCCAGCAACGTGGCGCTCGAGTACGACCTGCGCCTGGCCAACGGCCAGGGCATCGCCGACTGGGCCCCACACCTGCTCTACCCCGGCGCCAGCCGCCCCAGCTTCGTGCTGCGCGACCGTCTTGACCAGTTGCTCCACGGCTCCTGCCGCAAGCCCCATCACCCGGCCGCCGACGGTCTGCTCTGCGCCGACCGCCTGCTTGCCGCCGATCCGCGCCCTGAAGAACGCCCCGCCGTGCTGCTGATGAGCGGTGACCAGGTCTATGCCGACGATGTCGCCGGCCCCATGCTGCGTGCCATCCACACGCTGATCGAGCGCCTGGGCCTGTTCGACGAAGCCCTCGACGGCGCCCTGGTCGACAGCGGCGCCGAACTCTATCGCCACCCGGCCTGCTACTACCACCGCGCCGACCTGCTGCCGGCCCAGCAAGGCAACGAGACCCTGCGCGAACGCTTCTTCGGCGGCAAGCGCAAGCCGATCTTCTCGTCCAGCAACGCCGACAACCACCTGGTGACCTTCGCCGAGGTCATGGCCATGTACCTGCTGGTCTGGTCGCCGCTGCCGTGGACACTGGTGCGGATGGACATGCCAGAGGGCCTGACCGAGCAGCGCCAGGCCCGTTATCAGCGCGAACTGCCGCTGATCGAGGCTTTTCGCGACGGCCTCGGCCAGGTGGCGCGGGTGCTGGCCCATCTGCCCTGCCTGATGATCTTCGACGACCACGACATCACCGACGACTGGAACCTGTCGGCGCAATGGGAACAGACCGCCTACGGCCACCCGTTCTCGCGCCGCATCATCGGCAACGCCCTGCTCGGCTACCTGCTGTGCCAGGGCTGGGGCAACGACCCGGACGGTTGCGCGGCGCTGGTCGGGCAATGCCGCCAACTGAACGAGGCTCGGGACGAGCTGATCGGCGAGCTGCTGCGTTTCCAGGGCTGGCAATACGCGCTGCCCAGCAACCCGCCGCTGCTGGTGCTGGACACCCGCACCCGCCGCTGGCGCAGCGAAAGCAGCCTGGGCAAGCCCTCCGGCCTGCTGGACTGGGAGGCGCTGAGCGAACTGCAGCAGGCGCTGCTCGACCATCCTTCGGCGATCATCGTGTCGCCGGCGCCTATCTTCGGGGTCAAGCTGATCGAGACCGTGCAGCGGGTGTTCAGCGCCCTGGGCTACCCGCTGCTGGTGGATGCGGAGAACTGGATGGCCCATCGCGGCGCGGCGCAGGTGATCCTCAACATCTTCCGCCATTCGCGCACGCCGGGGCACTACGTGGTGCTGTCAGGCGACGTGCATTACTCGTTCGTCTACGAAGTGCTGATCCGCCACCGCCAGCGCAGCCCGCACCTGTGGCAGGTGACCAGCAGCGGGATCAAGAACGAGTTTCCCCGGCGCCTGCTGGATGTGCTCGACCGGCTCAACCGCTGGCTGTATTCGCCACGCTCGCCGCTCAACTGGTTCACCAAGCGCCGGGAAATGGAAGTGGTGCCGCGCACGCCCAGCCGGAGCAAGGCCGGGGAGCGGTTGTGGAACAGCGCGGGGTTGGGGCAGGTGTTCTTCGATGGCCAGGGGCGGCCGGAGCGGGTGTATCAGTTGAATGCGGATGGTTCGCCGGCTACGGCGTTCATCCAGGAGTGACGCCATCGCGGGGCAAGCCCGCTCCCACAATGATCCTGTGGGAGCGGGCTTGCCCCGCGATGGCGTCGGCAGGTCTAGCGCAGGATCAGGACCGCTCGAGCGCGCTCACCAGGTCGTGGAACGCTTCACGGTTGGAGTCATTCAAGCCCATGAGGATCTTGTGCGCCTCCAGCACCTTGGAACGCACCACGCTCTCGTCCTGGTCCTGGGACGGCAGGTCGGTCAGGCATTCCGGGCACGGCACCGGGCGGTCGACGATGTTGAACACCTGGTCGAAGCCCATGGACTGCAGCAGGCGGGAAATGTCCGGGTTGGTGGTGACCACGGTCGGCAGCAGGCCGACTTTCTGCCGGGACAGGATCGACAGCTTGGCCAGCAGGCCGAGGGTGGTGCTGTCGATGCTCTCGGTTTCGGTCAGGTCGATGACGATGGCCGAGAAGTTCAGCGCGGTGAAGATCTTCTCGATCGTCGCATCCAGCGCCGAACACAGGGTCAGGCGCACTTCACCGACAAATTTCAGAACGAAGGTCCCGCTCTGCTCGGCGAACTGGATTCTACCAGTACTCATTCAAGGTTCCTGCTCAACACCAATAGGGCGATATCATCCGGCATCTCCCCAAGCGTAGCCAATTCGAATCGTTGGCGCAGCCCCTCCAGGCTACCACCCGCCGCCTTGACGATTTCCGGCAAGGCCGCTTCCTTATCTTTGAGTGTGTCCCCAGGCAAAAGGTCCAGAATGCCATCGGACATCAGGGTGAGGCTGAACTGCGGTGGCAGCTCCAGCACCTGGTCCTGGTAACTGGCCTCGTCGAACAACCCCACCGGCAGGCCGCGGCCTTCCAGGTAGCGGGCCTGGCCCGGGGTATACAGCACCGGCAGCGGCAAGTGGCCGCCGACGCTGTAGGTGAGCAGGCCGGTGTCCTCGTCGATGACGCCACCGACCATGGTCACATGCTTGCCCAGCTTGCAGTTGATCAGCCCGCGGTTGATGTGGCTGAGCACCTGCGACGGCTTGAACTCGCGCATCTTGCCGCCACGCTTGAATTCGAACAGCAGGCGCGTGGTCATGAACTTGAGCAGCACCGTGACGAACGCCGACGAGGCACCGTGGCCGGAGACGTCCGCCAGGTAGAAGGCGATGCGCCGGTCATCCACGCGGAAGTAGTCGGCGAAATCGCCCGACAGGTACAGCGACGGGATGATCTGGTGCTCAAAGGCGAACTCGCCGACCACCCAGGGGTTTTCCGGGAGCATGTTCATCTGCACCTGGCGACCGGCGGTCTGGTCCTCCTGCAGCAGGTGCAGGCTGGCCTCCAGCTCGCGGTTGGCGGCTTCGAGCTTCTCTCGGTAGCGCTGGTTTTCCAGCACCAGGCGCGAGCGGTCGAGGGCGCGGCGCACCGAGTGCTCGAGCACGGCCAGGTCTTCCAGGGGCTTGATCAGGTAGTCCGCCGCGCCCAGGCGCAGGGCTTCGACCGCGTCGCTCATGACGCCGGCACCGGACACCACGATCACCGGCAGCTGCGGCGCGCGCTCGCTGATCCGGCGGATCAGTTCGAGGCCGCCCATCTGCGGCATGCGCAGATCGCAGATCACGAGGTCGGGCTGGTGTGCTTCGAAGACCTGGAGGCCCTGCTGGCCGTTGCCGGCCTGGAGGACGCTGAAGCCGCTGTCTTCCAGATAGGCGGCGAGACTGGCACGGACCACCTCGTCGTCATCGATGATCAGCAGCGTTGCACTGGGTTTCTGCATGTGGGCGAACGGCGCCAGATTTGGGTTGGCGTAGCGGCTGTGAAAGACCGACAGACGGCTACTGGAATGCTCTCTAGCCACTCTCTATTTGAGTTGTAGGACAAGAAGACTGGTCCGGCAAATAGCGAGGTGCCCTGTAAGGCGCTGACGGTACTCCCATCCGCCTGGCGTTTCAAGCATGGCAAGGAAGACTTCCGCGCACTTTACAGGGCAAATCACCCGGCGTTATAAGAAAGCACATCGGCGCAACCTGACGAAAGGATGCAAGCATGTCCCAGCCTCCCGTGGATTACAGCGAAAAACGCGATTTCATACGCATGCGCATTGAAACCGAGGTCAGCCTGCTGCACGCCGGCCAGGTGATCAGCGCCGTGTGCATCGACCTCTCCAGCAGCGGCATGCAGGTCCAGGCACCGCAGCGTTTCAAGGTGGGCGACCAGCTCGAGGTGCGCATCGACTCCGACCATGCCGCCCTTGCCGGCCTGCATGCCAGCACCGAGGTGGTGTGGATCGCCGACCAGCCCGGCGGCGCGCAGAAGTTCGGCCTGCGCATCCTGGCCATGCATTGAACTGTTACGAAAAAGGCGACCCGAAGGTCGCCTTTTGCGTGAGCCGGTCGATCAGAAGTCGTCTTCGACCTGGCCGTCCTTGACCTTGAACTCGCGGTTCTGCAGGTAGGCGTTGCGCAGGAAGATGTACTTGTCGCCCTGGATCAGCTTCTCCGCCGACAGCAGGCTGGCGCGGGTGTCGATCACGTCAACTGCCATGAGCGAGTTGCGGGTCGGCACATGGTCGATGTAGCGGTAGGGTTCGGTGTAGGTGTCCGGGTACTTGGCCAGGCCGTCACGCACGGTGCTCGGGCCAAGGAACGGGATGACCACGTACGGCCCGCTGGGCACGCCCCAGTAGCCGAGGGTCTGGCCGAAGTCCTCGTCGTTGCGCTGCAGGCCCATCTTGGTGCCGACATCGAAGAAGCCGCCCAGGCCGAAGGTGGTGTTGACGATCAGCCGCGCCGTGTCGATGCCCGCCGCTCGAGGCTTGAGCTGCAGCACGTTGTTGGCCAGGTTGGTGACGTCACCCAGGTTGCGGAAGACGTTGTGGATGCCATCCTCGAGGAACTGCGGGGTGACATACTGGTAACCCTGGGCCAGCGGCTTGAGGGCATAGGTGTCGAGGACATCGTTGAACCTGAAGATCGGTCGGTTGACCGACTCCCACGGATCCTCCTCGGTGGCCGCCTGGGTGGATGCCACGGGCGCCAGCAGCAAGCTGGCGCAGACACAGGCCTGGGTGACTCGCTCGATCACTCCGGCACCGATCCTACGCATAGATGTTTCTCCATCGGATTTCACGGCGGCAACGGCCTTTGGCGCGCTGCTCGATAGGGCGCAAGTATACTGGCTTGCTGGCTGAGCGGTAGTTTTACATATCTCTGTCAAGATTTTGTGAACAACTGTAGTCGTCATCCCTTGGTCACAATCGCCGGGTAGCTTGCGGGGTATTTAGGGACGTTGCCATGCAAGACGCACCCGCCTTCACCGCCGTGCTGTTCGGACTGCGCGGCTGTCTGGTCCAGGCAACCGACGGCGGCACCCTGCCCGCCCCCGGTGCCCTGGACTCCCTTCACCACCTGCGCTCACAGGCCGTGCCGTGCATCTGGCTCGACGAACTCAGCGTCGCCCAGGGCAAGCGCCTGAGCAGCGTGCTGCCCGACTGGCTGCCAGGCCACTTGGTCAATGGCTGCAAGTGGCCGGCGCCCAACGCCTGCTGGCAGGCGCTGATGAGCCTCGACAGCCAGCGCCTGGACGGCTGCGTGCTGGTCAGCGGCGAGCCGCGGCTGTTGCAGGCTGGGCTCAACGCCGGCCTGTGGACAGTGGGCCTGGCGGCCTGCGACCTGGGCTCCAGCCAATGGCAGGCCATGACCCGGCAGGAACAGGAGCGCACCCGTGGCAAGGCCACCCTGGCGCTGTTCGGGCTGGGCGTGCACTCGGTGATCGATCACCTGGAATCCCTCGACACGTGCCTGGCGGACATCGCCCAGCGCCGGCACAAGGGCGAGAAACCCTGATACATCCCCGTTGATGCGGGTCATGCAAAGCTGCGGCAGGTGGATTACGCTAGAAGGCAGGCCAGAACCTTTGCCGCTTCGCCGAGGTCCATGGTTTGCCAAGCCATTGATGGAGAACGAACAATGCCTGCCCGCGAACTGCAAGAGCGCCTTAATAGCCTGCGCGAGCAACTGGATCGCAATGTGCCGCTTTCGGAAGAAGAGCTGGCCAGTCTGCATGAGGAGGCGAGGCAGATCGAAGCCCAGCTCAAGCTTGAAGAAGCCACGCCCGACAACAACCTCGTCGATGGCGTGAACCTCGCCATCGAACGCTTCGAAGCCGATCACCCCGACCTCACGGCGACCCTGCGCAGCATCGTCAACTCGCTGCACAGCATGGGGATCTGAACCGAATGGGGCCGCAAACGCGGCCCCATTACATTACTGACGCACCAGTCGCAGATTCTGCGGGCTGATCGCCCCGGTGCTGCGGTACGGGTTGATATCCAGCCCGCCACGACGCACATACCGCGCATACACCGTCAGGTGCTCAGGCTTGAGCAGGTTTTTCAGGTCCAGGTAGATCCGCTCCACGCATTGTTCGTGGAAGTCGGCATGCTGGCGGAAGCTGATCAGGTAGGTCAGCAGGCTGGCATGATCCAGCGCCTGGCCCTTGTACTCCACCACCACGCTACCCCAGTCCGGCTGGCCGGTGACCGGGCAGTTGGATTTGAGCAGGTGGCTGTGCACCGTCTCTTCCACCACGCGCTCCGACGCGCAACGCAGCAGCTCCGGTTGCGGCTGCTCGTAGTTGCTGATGTTCACATCCAGCGCATCGATGCACAGGCCCGGCAGCGCGGTCACGCCCTGCCCCTCGACCTCGGCCAGGGTGCTGACCTTGACCGCGACCGGCTTGCCGGCTGCGGCGGACAGGTCCTGCACCAGGCACGCCTGCAACGCCTCCACCGACTCGAACACCGTCTGGTTCAGCGAGTTGAGGTACAGCTTGAAGGACTTGGACTCGATGATGTTCGGCGAATCGCACGGGATGGCGAACTCACCGATGGCCACCACCGGCTTGCCCGAAGGCAGCAGCCAGGACAGCTCGAAGCAGTTCCAGAAGTCCACGCCCTGCCACGGCAGCGCATCGCCGCTCACACCCAGCTCGGCCCATTTGGCCAGGCGGGGAATCGGGAACAGCAGCGAGGGGGTGTAGGTGGCGATGTATTCGCTGGACTTGCCCAGCGGGGAGTGTTCGGCGGCGGGATGCATGGAAACTGACCTGAAGGTTCGAAATTGCCCCTAGTCTACCGGTTTTGCACCCCGCCTTGGAGCCGTTGTCACTCGATGGTCAGCGGGCCGACCATGCCTGCCTGATAGTGGCCCGGCACGTTGCAGGCGAACTCGATGGGCGCCGACTTGCGGAAGGTCCAGGTCAGCTCGGCGCGCTGGCCGGGCTGCACCAGCACGGTATTGCCGCCGTCATGGCCGTGGCCAGCGCCCATCTGGCCGTGATCCATCTGGCCATGGTCCATGCCTTCGTGGTTCATGCCGGCGGTGAACATCTTGCCCTGCATGGCGATCATTTCCTTCTGGTGCTCGGCATGCATGGCCTTGTCGCCCAGGTTGAACTCGTGGGGCAGCTTGCCTTGGTTGACCAGCACGAAGCGCACGGTCTCGCCGGCCTTGACCTTGATGTTCTTGGGTTCGAAGGCGATGTCCTTGAGCACCACCTCGACGGTGCGGGTGGCCTTGGCCGCCTCGGCCGGCTCGCCGAAGGCGAAGGGTTTGCCGCTGTCGGCGAAGCTCGGCAGGCTGACCAGTGCGAGGGCGGCGGCGATGAACAGGTGTTTCATGGGTGACTCCGGGTCGTTCTGGGAGAATGAGGCCATTCTCGAAAAGGCTGGCTGGCAGCTGGCTGACGGGAAGATTACAACTTTGTCAGCTTGGGCAGGCCGCCGGATCGTCACGTATCATTTCGGCATCACGTTGGCCCTAACCGTTGGTAAACACATGAAACTGCTGATCGTCGAAGACCAGGCCAAGACCGGCCAGTACCTGAGCCAGGGCCTGAGCGAAGCCGGCTTCGCCACTGAGCTGGCCAACGACGGCGACACCGGCCAGCACCTGGCCCTGACCGGCGACCACGACCTGCTGATCCTCGATGTGATGCTGCCGGGGCGCAACGGCTGGCAGATCCTCCAGGCCGTGCGCCAGGCCGGGCTGGACACGCCGGTGCTGTTCCTCACCGCCCGCGATGCCGTCGAGGACCGTGTCCACGGCCTGGAGCTGGGTGCCGACGACTACCTGGTCAAGCCGTTCGCCTTCTCCGAGCTGCTGGCCCGGGTGCGCAGCCTGCTGCGCCGAGGCGCCAGCGCCAGCCAGGACACCTGCCTGAGCCTGGCCGACCTGCGCCTTGACCTGATCCGCCGCCGCGCCGAGCGGGCCGGCCAGCGCGTCGACCTGACCGCCAAGGAATTCGCCCTGCTCGAACTGCTGCTGCGCCGCCAGGGCGAGGTGCTGCCCAAGTCGCTGATCGCCTCGCAGGTGTGGGACATGAACTTCGACAGCGACACCAACGTCATCGAGGTGGCCATCCGCCGCCTGCGCCTGAAGATCGACGACCTTCACACCACCAAGCTGATCCATACCGTGCGCGGCATGGGCTACGTGCTCGAGGAGCGCCAGGACTGATGCGCCGCCTGTCCCTCGGCAGCCGCCTGGCGCTGCTGTTCGCCGCCTGCACCGCCAGTGTTTCGCTGGGCGCCGGCCTGCTGTTCAGCCGCGCCAGCGAGCAGCACTTCGTCGAGCTCGACCAGCAGCTGCTCAGCGGCCGTCTGTCGCTGATGCGCAGCCTGCTTGACGGCGTCACCAGTTCCGAGCAACTGGCCACGCGCCTGCCGGGGCTGCTCAACGAGTTGAGCCATCAGTCCGACCTGGCCTTGCGCGTGCGCGCGGTCGACGGCACCACCTGGTTCGCCAGCCGCAGCGACCTGCCGGACGCCCCGAATCAGCCCGGCCTGGCCACCCTGCATACCCAGGGCATCGACTACCGCGGGCTGAGCCTGCCGCTGGACGAAACCCGGCCCGCCTCGCCGCAGCTGACCCTGTTCCTCGACATCACCCATCACCAGCACTTCCTGCAAGGCATGCAGCGCCTGATCTGGCTCACGGTCGGCCTCAGCGCGCTGGTCACCGCGCTGCTGGGTGCCTGGGCCGTGCGCCGTGGCCTGAAGCCGCTGCGGCGGATGGGCAAGGTCGCCGCCAGCGTCAACGCGCGCTCACTGACCACCCGCCTGCCGGTCGCCGAAATGCCCGAGGAGCTGGCCGAGCTGGCCGGCACGGTCAACGCCATGCTGCAGCGCCTGGACGACGCCTTCCAGCGCCTGTCGGCATTCTCCGCCGATATCGCCCACGAATTGCGCACACCACTGTCCAACCTGCTGACCCATACCCAGGTCACCCTCACCCGCCCGCGCAGCCTCGAGGACTACCGCGAGGCCCTGCATGGCAATCTCGAGGAACTGCAGTGGATGGCCCAGCTGGTCAACGACATGCTCTACCTGGCCAAGGCCGACCACGGCCTGCTGATGCCCAATAGCCAGGCGCTGGACCTGGCGACCGAGATCGATGCGCTGCTGGAGTATTACGCGCCGCTGGCCGAGGAAGCCGAGGTCAGGCTGTCACGCGAGGGTCAGGCGCATGTCGAAGGCGACCGGCACATGCTGCGCCGGGCCTTGTCGAACCTGCTGGACAACGCCCTGCGCTTTACCCCGGCGGGTGGCGAGATCCGTGTGAGCCTTGCGCCGGGGTTGCGCATCGAGGTGGCCAACAGTGGGCCGGCGATCGCCCCGCAACTGCTGGAGCGGCTGTTCGACCGTTTCTATCGGGCAGACCCGGCGCGCCAGGAGGGCAGCAGCGAGCATGCGGGACTGGGGCTGGCCATCACCCGCTCGATCGTGCAGGCCCACGGCGGGAAGATTCGGGCGGAGTGCGAAGGTGGGTGGACGCGGTTCGTGATCGAGTTGCCTGCGTAGCCCTCATCGCGGGGCAAGCCCGCTCCCACGCCATATTATGATGGCTGGAAATATGAGGTCTGCCGTGGGAGCCAGATTATGATGCCTGGAAACAGGAGGTCTGGCGTGGGAGCGGGCTTGCCCCGCGATGGACTATAGCCAGATAGCATCCCAATGAGGATAATCCCCAAGCCGCCTGACCAAACCTGCCCTCAAGGGATTAGCCACCACATACCTGGCAAATTCGCGAAGATCTTCCTCCCGCCTCAGCGCCCTGTCGTGATAGCCCGGCTGCCATAATGGTCCTTTCAGTTTTCCAAGCTTGAACAGCGAACATCGGCTGCGCGACTTGAATCGCCGCATAATCGTAGCGAGCGTGTCATCTCCCAACTTGATCAGCCAGTGAAAGTGATCAGGCATGACCACCCATGCGAGGCTGCACAAAGACCCCTCCTGCTCAGCCTGATTGAAATGGAAAGGCAAGCAACGAGCAGCCTGGAAATCTTCAAAAAATGGAAAGCGGTCCCTGGTCGTGCTGGTCAGCAAGTAGACCCGGCTAGGCTCGGAACACCTGCCGTGGCGCAGGCGGTGGGAAGCGGGACGATCCATGTCGATCTCCTTGAAGTAAAATTCTCAAGGTAGATGGCCAATGCAATCGACAGCGAAGGGAAGCGGTACCGGATGTTTCATGGTTCGTGTACGAGCATCGCGGGGCAAGCCCGCTCCCACGCCAGACCTCATACTTGCAGGCATCAAAGACCGGCGTGGGAGCGGGCTTGCCCCGCGATAGCGCTTACTCGTAACGCAACGCCATCGCCGGCTCGATCTGCGAGGCGCGGTACGCAGGGTAGATGGTCGCCAGGAAGCTCATCACCAGCCCGGCCACGCAGATGATCGCCACGTCGCCCCACTGCAGTTCCGACGGCAGGCTGCTGATGAAGTAGATGTCGGAGGTGAAGATGTGCTGCCCGCTGACCCGCTCGACCCAGCCGACCACCGCACTGACATTCAGCGCCAGGATCACCCCGAGCACGCCGCCGATCAGCGTGCCGACGATGCCGATCAGACTGCCCTGGACCATGAACGTGCCCATGATCTGCGCCGGCGTCGCGCCGATGGTGCGCAGGATGGCGATATCCGCGCCCTTGTCGTTCACCACCATCACCAGGGTGGCGATGATGTTGAAGGCGGCCACGGCGATGATCATCATCAGCAGCAGGCCGATCATGGTCTTTTCCATCTTCATCGCGCTGAACAGGCTGCCCTGGGTGTGCGACCAGTCATCGGCGCGGTAGCCGTCGCCCAGCCCCGCAGCGATGGCCTTGGACACCTGCGGCGCGGCGTACAGGTCGTGCAGTTTCAGGCGCACGCCCTGCACCTGGCCCGGCGCCCAGCGCTGCATCTCGCCGGCGTCGGCGACATGGATATAGGCCTGGGAGCCATCCAGCTCGGCGCCGACCTTGAAGATGCCGACCACGGTCAGGCGCTGCATGCGCGGGGTGATGCCGCCTGGCTCCTTGCTGATTTCCGGAACGATCAGGGTCAGCTTGTCGCCGGTGTTCAGGCGAAAACGCCGGGCGGTCAATTCACCGATCACCACGCCGTACTCACCGGGCACCAGCGCCTGCAGGCTGCCCTGGACAATATGCTGGGTGACAATGGAGACCTTGCCCTCCTCGGCCGGGTCGATGCCGGCAACCTGGATCGGCTGCATCGCCCCCTTGTACGAGAGCATGCCCTCCATCTCGGTGATCGGCGCCGCGGCCATCACCGCCGGGTTGCCTTCGGCGGCGCTGGCGACCTTGCGCCAGTCATCCAGCGGTTGCGCGCCAAGGATCGCGGCATGGGGCACCAGGCCCAACACGCGCGAACTCATCTCGCGCTGGAAACCGTTCATCACCGACAGCACCGTGATCATCGCCAGCACGCCAAGCGACAGCCCGATCATCGAGGTCATGGAAATGAACGAGATGAAGTGGTTGCGACGCTTGGCACGGGTGTAGCGAGCACCGATGAACAAGGACAAGGGTCTGAACATGAACAGGGATACCCAATCTAAGTGTGAACCGGGACGCCTCGGGGCGCCCCGCGCAGGCGATTCAGATCGCCACCAGGCGCCCGTCTTCCAGGCTCAGCACGCGGTCCATCTGGCGCGCCAGGTTGAGGTCGTGGGTCACCACCAGGAAGGCGGTCTGCGAATGCGTGGACAGCTCTCGCATCAGTTCCTGGATACCCATGGCCGTGTGGTGGTCGAGGTTGCCGGTGGGCTCGTCGAGCATCACCAGGCCCGGGCGGTTGACCAGGGCGCGGGCGATCGCCACGCGCTGGCGCTCGCCACCGGACAATTCGGCCGGCTTGTGATTCAACCGGTGCCCCAGGCCGACGCGCTTGAGCAGCGCCTCGGCACGCTCGCGGGCCTCGGCGATCGGTGTCTTGCCGATCAGCAGCGGCATGCAGGCGTTTTCCAGGGCGGTGAACTCCGCCAGCAGGTGGTGGAACTGGTAGACGAAGCCCAGGGCGCGGTTGCGCAGCAGGCCACGGGCCCGCTCACCCAGCGCCGACAGCTCCTCGCCGGCCAACCAGACGCTGCCCTGGGTCGGCGTGTCGAGGCCGCCGAGCAGGTTGAGCAAGGTACTCTTGCCCGAGCCCGAGCTGCCGACGATGGCCACCCGCTCGCCCGGGTGCAGCTCGAGGTTCAACCCCGACAGGACCTGAACCGACTCCGGGCCTTCCTCGTAGCTCTTGCCCAGGTTGCGGCAGCTCAACACGGCTTTATCACTCATGCGCGACTCACTCATAACGTAGCGCCTCTGCCGGCTGGGTGCGCGAGGCGCGCCAGGCCGGATACAGGGTGGCGAAGAAACTCAGGACCAGCGCCGCGCCACAGACCATATACACGTCCTGGGCCTGGATCTGCGATGGCAGGTAATCGATGAAGTACACGTCGGCATTGAGGAACTTGTGCCCGATCAGGGTCTCGATGCCGGCGATGGCCGCGCTCACGTTGAGCGCGCCGAGGATGCCCAGCACCGCGCCGATCAGCGTGCCGACCACGCCGATCACCGTGCCCTGGACCATGAAGATGGCCATGATCTGCCCGGGCGTGGCGCCCAGGGTGCGCAGGATGGCGATGTCGCCGCGCTTGTCGTTGACCACCATCACCAAGGTGGAAATGATGTTGAACGCCGCCACCGCGACGATCAGCAGCAACAGCAGGCCGATCATGGATTTCTCCATGCGGATCGCCTGGTACAGGTTGCCGTGGGTGCGGGTCCAGTCACGCGGGTAGAACTCCTGCTCGCCCAGCTGCTGGGCGATGGCCCAGGCGGCTCGCGGGGCCTGGAACAGGTCGTCGAACTTCAGGCGCACGCCCTGGACCTGGTCGGCCTTCCAGCGGTGCAGGCGCGACAGGTCGGCGATGTTGGTCAGGCCCAGGTAGCCGTCGATCTCGCCGGCGCCGACATGGAAGGTGCCGACCACGGTGAAGCGCTTCATGCGCGGGAACATCCCCGCCGGGGTGACGCTGACCTCGGGGGCGACGAAGGTCAGCTTGTCGCCGATGCCCACGCCCAGCTTCTGCGCGGCCTTGTCGCCGATCATGATGCCCCACTCGCCCGGCGCCAGCTTGTCGAGGCTGCCGTCGAGGACGAACTTGTCGATGATCGACACCTCGCGCTCGCGGGCCGGGTCGATGCCGTTGAGCAGCACCTTCTGCACCTTGCCTTCATGGGTCAGCAGGCCCTGCATCTGGGTGAACGGCGCGACCGCCAGCACCTGCGGATTCTGCTTTACTTTAGAAGCGAGGGCCTGCCAGTCGTCAATCGGCTGGCCGGTCTCCAGCGTGGCGTGGGGGATCATCCCCAGCACACGGGTACGCATCTCGTGGTCGAACCCGTTCATCACCGAGAGCACCACGATCATCACCACCACGCCCAGGGCGAGGCCGATCATCGAGGTGAGCGAAATGAACGAGACGAAGTGATTGCGGCGCTTGGCACGGGTGTAGCGCGTACCAATGAATACGAATAGAGGTCTGAACATGTCGGGGCTTGTTCGGATGAAAGGGAACGTCCTTGTGGCGAGGCGCCTGCGGCGGCTTTACACTCGGACCACCGCCGTAACCTTGGGTTCGCCATGACGACATTAGACGAAGAAGATCGCCGCGAATACTACCGCATCGAAGATCGGATCGCACTTCAAATCAACCCCCTCAGCGCGGCCGAAGCCCTTGAGACAGAACTGTTGCAGGATGATTCAGAGCTGTTCAACCTGCTCAGCGAGCTGCACCTTTCGGACTTCGAATCGCAGCACCTGCTGCGCCAGTTGAGCGAGAAGGACCGTACCCTGGCCGCCTTCCTGCGCGCCCAGAACAAACGCCTCGACCTGCTCAGCGCGGTGGTCGCCCAGAGCCTGATCGGCGAGATCGGCGAGCCGCAACCGGTGATCATCTCCGAAGGCGGCATCGAGTTCGCCCAGGCGCAGAAGATCGCCCCGGGCACCCGGGTCAAGGTAAAGATGGTGCTGATGCCCCGCGCCCATGGCCTGCTGCTGCGCGGCCGGGTCACCCACTGCGACCCGCGCCCGGATGGCGACTACGAGGTAGGCACCGAGTTCATCGACATGACCGACGCCCAGCGCCAGCTGCTGGCCCGCTACATCCTGCAGCGCCAGCAACAGCAACGCCGCCAGGCGCTGGAACAGAACGACCCCGCTTCCTGAAGCCCTTTTCTCTGATTTGAAGGAACGAACGTGACCTTAATCTATGGCCACCGCGGCGCCAAGGGCGAAGCGCCCGAGAATACCCTGCAGAGCTTTCGCCAGTGCCTGTCCCATGGCGTGGACCGCTGCGAACTCGACCTGCACCTGTCGGCCGACAACGAGCTGATGGTGATCCACGACCCGACCCTCAAGCGCACCACCGGTCGACGCGGCAAGGTGGTCGAACACACGGCGGCAGACCTGGTGACCTACGACGCGCGCAAGGGCGGCCCGGGCCATGTGCAGCCCTGCCCTATCCCGCGCCTTGAAGAGCTGTTCGAAAAATGCGCCTTCGAGCACTGGCAGCTGGAGGTCAAGAGCGCCTCGCGCACCCGCGCCGCCAGCACCGTGCTGGCAATCCGCGAACTGGCCCAGCAGCATGGCCTGCTGGACAAGGTGACCATCACCTCGAGCTCACGAGAAGTGCTGGGCGCCGCCCTGGAACTGGTGCCCGACATCAAGCGCGGACTGGTTGCCGAGTACGCCTGGCTCGACCCGCTGAAGGTCGCGCAGAACTACGACTGCGAGATGCTGGCGCTGAACTGGACGCTGTGCACCCCAGAGCGCCTGATCAAGGCGCAGCGCCAGGGTCTGCACGTGTCGGTATGGACGGTCAACGAACCGGCGCTGATGCGCCGGCTCGCCGACTTTGGCGTGGACAGCCTGATTACAGACTTTCCCGGTTTGGCCAGGACCACCCTCGGGTAGGGCTGAAATCGGTCTCCCCGACCGGCTCAGGCCACCGGTCGGAGCCGCTCAAAAAAGCCGGTTCAGACCATCATAGGCAGCTACCCGATAGGCCTCGGCCATGGTCGGGTAGTTGAAGGTGGTGTTGACGAAGTACTTCAGGTTGTTCTGCTCGCCCGGCTGGTTCATCACCGCCTGGCCGATGTGGACGATCTCCGAGGCCTGGTAGCCGAAGCAGTGCACGCCGAGGACTTCCAGGGTCTCGCGGTGGAACAGGATCTTCAGCATGCCTTGCGGCTCGCCGGCGATCTGTGCGCGGGCCATGCTCTTGAAGAAGGCCTTGCCCACTTCGTAGGGCACCTTGGCCTGGGTCAGTTCCTGCTCGTTCTTGCCGATCGAGCTGATCTCCGGAATGGTGTAGATGCCGGTCGGCACGTCGTTGACGAAGCGCCAGCTGCCGTTGTCGACGATGCTGCCGGCGGCCGAGCGGCCCTGGTCGTGGGCGGCGCTGGCCAGGCTCGGCCAGCCGATCACGTCACCGGCGCCGTAGATGTTCGGCACGCTGGTGCGGTAGGTCTCGTCGACCTCGATCTGGCCACGGCTGTTGACCTTGATGCCGATGTTCTCCAGGCCCAGCTTGTCGGTGTTGCCGGTACGGCCGTTGCACCACAGCAATGCGTCGGCCTTGATCTTCTTGCCCGACTTCAGGTGCAGGATCACCCCGTTGTCCAGGCCTTCGACGCGGTCGTATTCCTCGTTGTGGCGCACGGTGATGTTGTTGTTGCTGAAGTGGTAGCTCAGCGCCTGGGAGATTTCCGAGTCAAGGAAGCTCAGCAGCTGGCCACGGTTGTCGACCAGTTCGACCAGCACACCCAGGCCGCTGAAGATCGAGGCGTATTCGCAACCGATCACCCCGGCGCCGTAGACGATCAGCTTGCGCGGGGTGTGGCTCAGGCTGAGGATGGTGTCGCTGTCGTAGACGCGCGGGTGGTGGAAGTCGATGTCGGCCGGACGGTACGGACGCGAGCCGGTGGCGATGATGATGTGCTTGGCGTTGAGCTTCTCGACCACGCCGTTGGGGCAGACCACTTCGACGGTCTGCTCGTCGGCGAAGCTGCCGGTGCCGACGAACACATCGACGCGGTTGCGCGCGTAGTAGCCGGTGCGCGAGGCGACCTGCTTGCTGATGACCTTCTCGGCGCTCTTGAGCACGTCGGGGAAGGAGAACCAGCGCGGCTCGCCGATGGCACGGAACATCGGGTTGGTGTTGAACTGCATGATCTGCCGCACGGAGTGACGCAGCGCCTTGGACGGGATGGTGCCCAGGTGGGTGCAGTTGCCGCCGACCTGGCGACGGCTGTCGACCATGGCCACCTTGCGCCCTGCTTTGGCGGCGTTCATTGCCGCGCCTTCTCCGGCCGGGCCGGAACCCAGCACCACTACGTCGTAGTTGTAGACAGCCATGCGTACTCCTTCAGAACTGGCCCGCCGGCCGGATGGCCGCGGGGCGCGATCATGTCGCCGGGGCGCCATGAGAAAATTCGGGTGCAGTCTAATCAAGCGTGAACGCCGCGCACATTAACCCTTGGTCGCGTCGTAGGCCATTATTGCCTGCACTACATGTCGTTTCACCGTTTCCCTGGCATTGATCATCCGTGGCTTGCCTTTCACTCGCCTTTCACCACCCGCTCGAAGGCCGGCGTGGAACGGGAGACGAAACCACCCTCGACTCTGGTCACCAGCACCGCGGCGATGCCGTGGGCGATAGCGAAATCCCAGCCTTGCTGCGGCCCGAGGATCAGCAACAGAGTCGAGTAGCCGTCGGCCTGCAGCGCCGAGGCGTCGAGCACCGTCACCGCCGCCAGGTCGTGCTCGACCGGGCGCCCGAGACGGGCATCGAAGGTGTGCGAATAGCGCCGGCCATTGTCCTCGAAATAATGCCGATAGTCACCCGAGGTCGACACGGCCATGTCCTCCACGCCGATGACCTGGCGGGCGATCTGGCGGTCCTCGCGCGGCAGCTCCAGGGCCACCCGCCAGGCACTGCCATCGGGCTTGCGGCCCACGGCCTTGAGCTCGCCAGTGGCTTCGGCGAGAAACGCCTCGATGCCCATGGCGCGCAGGCGCTTAGCGATCAGGTCGACGGCGTGGCCGGCGGCGATACTGTTGAAATCCAGCTCGATGGGAGCGTCCTTGCACAGGGCGTCACCCTCGATGCGCAGGTGCCGGTAGCCCACGCGCTCACGCGCTCGGGCCAGCGTCTGCGGGTCGGGCACCTGCATCTCGCGGGCCTGGGGGCCGAAGCCCCAGAGGTCGAGCAGCGGCTCGACGGTGAGATCGAAGGCGCCTTGGCTCTGCTCGGCCAAGTGCTGGCCGAAGCTGGCCAGCTCGAACAGGTCGGCGTCGATGGGCAGGCACTGGTTGGCCGCAAGCTGGTTGAAACGGCTGACGGTGGAGTCGCCGCGGTAGGTGGAGTAGCGGGCGTCGATGGCCTGGAGGATGGCCTCGACCTCGGCCTGGACCTGCTCGGGCGCCGGGTCGCCGGGTTGGCGCACGTACTGGATGCTGTAGCTGCTGCCCATGGTCGGGCCGCCGAAGCGCTCGAGGGTGGGGCCTTGATTGCAGGCTGACAGCAACAACAGGCAGAACAGAAGAACTGTGCGCAATATGGATCTCTCGGTTGAGCGGTCTCTTTGCAGGAGCGGCCTTGTGCCGCGAAAGGGCCGCAAGGCGGCCCCAGGTTTTCAGCGTCACTGCCACAATTGCCGGGGCTGCTACGCAGCCCTTTCGCGGCACAAGGCCGCTCCTACAAAGAGACCGCGCTGATGCGGGGAGCAAAAAAAACGGGAACCCGAAGGTTCCCGTTTTCTCAACGCATTACAAGCGGATCAGCGTGGAAACGCTGGCGGGTTCACACCGGCCATGTCTTCCATCACGCGTACCACCTGGCAGCTGTAACCGAACTCGTTGTCGTACCACACGTACAGGACAACGCGGTTGTCGTTGCAGATGGTCGCCTCGGCGTCGACCACACCGGCGTGGCGCGAACCAACGAAGTCGGTCGATACCACTTCCTGGGAGCTGACGTAGTCGATCTGCTTGTGCAGCTCCGAGTGCATGGCGGTCTGGCGCAGGTACTCGTTCAGCTCTTCGCGGTTGGTGGCCTTCTCGAGGTTCAGGTTGAGAATGGCCATCGACACGTTCGGCGTCGGCACACGAATGGCGTTGCCGGTCAGCTTGCCCTTGAGCACTGGCAGTGCCTTGGCGGCGGCGGTGGCGGCACCGGTCTCGGTGATGACCATGTTCAGCGGCGCGGCGCGGCCACGACGGCTGCCCTTGTGGAAGTTGTCGATCAGGTTCTGGTCGTTGGTGAACGAGTGAACGGTTTCGACGTGGCCGTTGACGATGCCGTACTGGTCGTTGATGGCCTTGAGCACCGGCACGATGGCGTTGGTGGTGCAGGACGCCGCCGAGATGATCTTGTCGTCGGCGCTGATGTCGCCGTGGTTGATGCCGTGCACGATGTTCTTCAGCGCGCCCTTGCCAGGTGCGGTGAGGATCACGCGGGCGGCGCCCGGGCAGGCCAGGTGCTGGCCGAGGCCGTCGGCGTCACGCCATACGCCGGTGTTGTCGACGATCAGCGCATCGTGGATGCCGTACTGGGTGTAGTCGACTTCGCTCGGGCTCTTGGCGTAGATCACCTGGATCAGGTTGCCATTGGCGGTGATGGTGTTGTTGGCTTCATCGATGACGATGGTGCCGTCGAACGGACCGTGCACCGAGTCGCGGCGCAGCAGGCTGGCGCGCTTGACCAGGTCGTTCTCGGCGCCCTTGCGCACGACGATGGCGCGCAGGCGCAGGCCGTCGCCGCCACCGGTCTTCTCGATGAGGATGCGCGCCAGCAGGCGGCCGATACGGCCGAAACCGTACAGGACGACGTCGGTGCCCTTGCGTGCGGAAGCGTTCTGCTGACCCACGACGTCGGCCAGTTCGTCACGGACGAACTGCTCGGCGCTGCGGCCGTTGCCTTCGACCTTGAACTTGTTGGCCAGCTTGCCCAGGTCCACCGAGGCGGCGCCCAGCTTCAGCTCGCTCATGGCCTTGAGCAGGGGGAACGTCTCGTGGACGGACAGCTCGGTCTCGTCGGTCTGACGGTGACGAGCAAAGCGGTGGGCTTTGAGGATCGAGATAACCGAACGGTTGATCAGGCTGCGGCCATAGATCGAGCTCACCACGTTGTTGTTGCGGTAGAGCTGACCGATAAGCGGGATCATCGCTTCAGCCAGGGCTTCACGATCGATCCACTCACCAAGACACTGGTCGGGCTTCTGAGTCACGGTAACCTTCCACATGTAGGGGAACAAAAAAGGGGCTACATTATGACGCCCCTCGGCGTATCGGGCAATGAGCGCCTGTCGCCGACGCCAGACCCCGTCGTCATGCCCTCGCGAGCCTGACAGCGAGCCCCGTCACCGGTACAATCGACCTCTTTGCCGCAACGCTTGGAGTCCGATCTCCCGTGTCAGTTCTGCGCCTACCGCAAATGTCGGCCACGGCCGGCAAACAAACCTGGGGCAACCTGCCCGGCGCCGCCTTGAGCCTGGCCATCGCCGAGGCGGCCAGTACCGCCGGTCGCTTCACCTTGCTGCTGACCGCCGACAGCCAGGCGGCCGACCGCCTCGAGCAGGAGCTGCGCTTCTTCGCGCCGGCGCTGCCGGTGCTGCCGTTCCCCGATTGGGAAACCCTGCCCTACGACCTGTTCTCGCCGCACCAGGACATCATCTCCCAGCGCATCGCCAGCCTCTACCGGCTGCCGGAGCTGGACCACGGCATCCTCGTCGTGCCGATCACCACCGCCCTGCACCGCCTGGCCCCCACGCGCTTCCTGCTGGGCAGCAGCCTGGTGCTGGACGTCGGCCAGAAGATCGACGTCGAGCAGATGCGCACGCGCCTGGAAGCCAGCGGCTACCGCTGCGTCGACACGGTCTACGAGCATGGCGAGTTCGCCGTGCGCGGCGCGCTGATCGACCTGTTCCCCATGGGCAGCAAGCAGCCGTACCGCATCGACCTGTTCGACGACGAGATCGAGACCCTGCGCACCTTCGACCCGGAGTCGCAGCGCTCGATCGACAAGGTCGACTCGATCCGCCTGTTGCCGGCGCGTGAGTTCCCCATGCAGAAGGACGAGGTTACGCGCTTCAAGGCGCGCTTCCGCGAACGCTTCGACGTGGACTTCCGCCGCAGCGCGATCTTCCAGGACCTCACCAGCGGCATCATTCCCGCCGGTATCGAGTACTACCTGCCGCTGTTCTTCGAAGAGACCGCCACCCTGTTCGACTACCTGCCGGCCGACACCCAGGTGTTCTCCCTGCCGGGCGTGGAGCAGGCCGCCGAGCACTTCTGGAACGACGTGCGCGGGCGCTATGAAGAACGCCGCGGCGACCTCAGCCGGCCACTGCTGCCGCCGGCGGAGCTGTTCATGCCGGTGGAGGACTGCTTCGCCCGCCTCAAGCAATGGCCACGGGTGGTGATCGGTGCCGACGACGTCGAGCCCGGCGTTGGCCGCGAGCGCTTCCCGGCCCGCGCCCTGCCCAACCTGGCGATCGAGGCCAAGGCCAACCAGCCGCTGGCGGAGCTGTCGAACTTCCTCGACCAGTTCCCCGGCCGCGTGCTGTTCACGGCGGAATCGGCGGGCCGGCGCGAAGTGCTGCTGGAGCTGCTCGAACGCCTGAAGCTGCGCCCCCACACCGTCGACGGCTGGGCCGACTTCGTCAGCGGCGGCGAACGCCTGGCGATCACCATCGCGCCGCTGGACGACGGCCTGCTGCTGGACGACCCCAGCCTGGCCCTGGTCGCCGAAAGCCCGCTGTTCGGCCAGCGCGTGATGCAGCGCCGGCGCCGCGAGAAACGCGGCGAGGCGGCAAACGACGCGGTGATCAAGAACCTCACCGAGCTGCGCGAAGGCGCCCCGGTGGTGCACATCGACCACGGCGTGGGCCGCTACCTGGGCCTGGCAACCCTGGAGATCGACGGCCAGGCCGCCGAGTTCCTCACCCTCGAATACGCCGAGGGCGCCAAGCTCTACGTGCCGGTGGCCAACCTGCACCTGATCGCCCGCTACACCGGCAGCGACGACGCCCTGGCGCCACTGCACCGGCTGGGCTCCGAAGCCTGGCAGAAAGCCAAGCGCAAGGCTGCCGAACAGGTGCGCGATGTTGCCGCCGAGCTGCTCGACATCTATGCCCGCCGCGCCGCGCGCAAAGGCTACGCCTTCGCCGACCCGGCCGCCGACTACGCCACCTTCAGCGCCGGTTTCCCGTTCGAGGAAACCCCCGACCAGCAGGCCGCCATCGAGGCGGTACGCGCCGACATGCTCGCCGGCCAGCCGATGGACCGCCTGGTGTGTGGCGACGTCGGCTTCGGCAAGACCGAGGTGGCCATGCGCGCCGCCTTCATCGCCGTGCACGGCGGACGCCAGGTCGCATTGCTGGTACCCACCACCCTGCTCGCCCAGCAGCACTACAACAGCTTCCGCGACCGCTTCGCCGACTGGCCGGTGAAGGTCGAGGTGATGAGCCGCTTCAAGTCGGCCAAGGAAGTCGCCAGCGCCGCGGCGGACCTGGCCGAGGGCAAGATCGACATTCTCATCGGCACCCACAAGCTGCTGCAGGACGATGTGCGCTTCAAGGACCTGGGCCTGGCCATCATCGACGAGGAGCACCGCTTCGGCGTGCGCCAGAAAGAGCAGCTCAAGGCCCTGCGCAGCGAGGTGGACATCCTCACCCTGACCGCAACGCCGATTCCGCGCACGCTGAACATGGCGGTGTCGGGCATGCGCGACCTGTCGATCATCGCCACCCCGCCGGCCAGGCGCCTGTCGGTGCGCACCTTCGTCATGGAGCAGAACAAGAGCACGATCAAGGAAGCGCTGCTGCGCGAACTGCTGCGCGGCGGCCAGGTGTACTACCTGCACAACGACGTCAAGACCATCGAGAAGTGCGCTGCGGAACTGGCCGAACTGGTGCCCGAGGCGCGCATCGGCATCGGCCACGGGCAGATGCGCGAGCGCGAACTCGAGCAGGTGATGAGCGACTTCTACCACAAGCGCTTCAACGTGCTGATCGCCTCGACCATCATCGAGACCGGCATCGACGTGCCCAGCGCCAACACCATCGTCATCGAGCGCGCAGACAAGTTCGGCCTGGCCCAGCTGCACCAGCTGCGCGGCCGGGTCGGCCGTAGCCACCACCAGGCCTACGCCTACCTGCTGACGCCACCGCGCCAGCAGATCAGCGCCGATGCCGAAAAGCGCCTGGAGGCCATCGCCAACACCCAGGACCTGGGCGCCGGCTTTGTCCTGGCCACCAACGACCTGGAGATCCGTGGTGCCGGCGAGCTGCTCGGCGAAGGCCAGAGCGGGCAGATCCAGGCGGTCGGCTTCACCCTGTACATGGAAATGCTCGAGCGCGCGGTCAAGGCCATCCGCAAGGGCGCCCAGCCGAACCTCGAGCAGCCGCTCGGCGGCGGCCCGGAGATCAACCTGCGCCTGCCGGCGCTGATCCCCGAGGACTACCTGCCCGACGTGCATGCGCGCCTGATCCTCTACAAGCGCATCGCCTCGGCGGCCGACGAAGAGGGCCTCAAGGACCTGCAGGTGGAAATGATCGACCGCTTCGGCCTGCTGCCAGAGCCGACCAAGAACCTGATGCGCCTGACCCTGCTCAAGCTGCAGGCGGAAAAGCTCGGCATCAAGAAAGTCGACGCCGGCCCCAACGGCGGCAAGCTCGAGTTCGAGGCCGAGACACCGGTCGACCCGCTGACCCTGATCAAGCTGATCCAGGGCCAGCCCAAACGCTACAAGTTCGAAGGCGCGACCCAGTTCCGCTTCCTGGTGCCGATGGAACGCCCCGAAGAACGTTTCAACACCCTGGAAGCGCTGTTCGAGCGCCTCACTCCACAAAATCCATAAGGAAGCTTCATGCGTGCCATCCGTTGCCTGACCCTGCTGCTGGCCCTGCTCGCGCCGGCTGCCTTCGCCGCAGGCCCCTACCAGGTGGAAATGATCCTGGTGCGGCAGAACGCCGTGCCGGCGATCACCAGCCCATTCGCCCCGGAAGACTGGAGCGCCGGCGCGCCACGCCTGGAAAAAGGCGCCGAGCGCCCGACCGGCCTGGGTGACGAAGTCACCCGCCTGCAGGCCACCGCCGACTACACCGTGCTGCTGCACAAGGCCTGGCAGCAGGACGGTGATACCGTCGCCGTGAGCGCCGGTGACGAGCAGTTTGGGCACTTCCCCATCGAAGGCAACCTGAGCATCAGGGAAGATCGCTTCATCGCCGTCGATGCCAACTTCTGGGTCAACCAGCTCGACGGCAACGGCAGCGTGATGCAGAGCGAACAGCTCAAGCAGAGCAACAGCAACATGAAGGCCGGCCAGCTGACCTTCTTCGATGGCGGGCACCTGGCGCTGCTGCTCAGGGTTTCGCCGGCCGGCATGCGCAAGATCCCGCTGCCGGATCCGGAAATGATGGAGCAGTGAAACCGTGAACGCCGATGTGCAGAAGCTGGCAGCCGAGAATCCGAGCTGGAAGCGCGATTTTTCAGCGGCCACCCTGCAACGTGGCGAACGCTACGCCGAACAGGGCCTGGTGCAGATCCAGTCCCACGGCGACTCGCGCATCGAGTCCACCTGCCACGGCAGCGGCGGCAACATCTACCGCCAGCGGATCATCATCACTGCCGGCCCCTCCGGGCAATGCCATGTGCGCGGCGACTGCTCCTGTCCGGTGGGCACCAACTGCAAGCACTGCGCCGCAGCGCTCTATACCCTGGCCAACAGCCACGGACACGGCGCGGCCAACGGCGACCAGTTGCCCCATCACCTGCAGCACTGGCTGCAGGGGCTGGAGCCGCCCACATCCCGACAGGGCGACGCCGAAGACAAACGGGGCCGCATGGTCTGCTACCAGCTGGCGCTCAACGACGACCACAGCAGTTGCGCATTGCGTGTGCGCAAGGGCACCCGCGAAGAGCACGGCATTCGCTACAGCCGCATCCAGTCGCTGTACGAACTGCTCTACGAGCCCCCGAAGTTCGTCAAGGAAGAGGACCTGCGCATCCTTCGCCAGCTCTCGGCGCAGACCGCGCCCTACGGCCACGAGCGCGGCTATGCGCTCAAGGGGCTCGAGGGCGGCGAGTTGCTGCAGCGGGCGCTGGACACCGGGCGCCTGATGTTCATCGAAGACCTGCCCCTGCTGACTCAGGGCGCGCCTCGTCAGGCGGACTTCCGCTGGGTACGCCTGGGCAACGGCGACTACAGGGGCATGTGGTACAACGGCGAGGAACCGCTCAATTGCGTGCTGCCGCTGGTGCCGCTGTACTACTTCGACCTCGACACCCATGAGGTCGGCAGCGTTTCCCACGACCTGGATCCGCACACTGCCCTGCAGCTGTCCCTTGCTCCCGATGTACCGGAACACCTCATCGTGCCCCTCAGCCACAAGCTCAACGCCCTCAACCATCACCTGCCGACGCCCACCACCGTGCAGCAGGAGCAGCTCGACGACATCGCGCCGACCCCGCACCTGACCCTCGGCAGCCTCGAGTTCAGCGCCTACACACCCAAGACCGGGCGCATGCAACGGCAGATGCAGCACCGCGCCGCACTGGCGTTCGACTACGACGGCCTGCGCGCCAGTGGCGGCGACGACAAGCCGCTGAGCCGTCTGGTGGGCAGCACCAGCCAACGCATCCGCCGCCAGCCCCAGGCCGAGCAGGCCCTGCGCAAGGCATTGCGCGAGCATGGCTTCAAGCCCGCCACCCGCCAGAGCAAGGCCCTGCCCGACAGCGCCGGCGAGATGTACCAGCTGCCCGACGACGAAGCCTGGCTGCGCTTCGCCCGCGAGGGCCTGCCGCGCCTGCGCGAGGCCGGCTGGGCCATCGATGTGCACCGCGACTTCGCCTTCAACCTGCACGAGGTCGACGACTGGTACGCCACCATCGACGAAGCGCCGGGCCATGAGTGGTTCGACCTGGAGCTGGGCATCGTCGTCGATGGCCAGCGCCACAGCCTGCTGCCCATCGTCCTGCAACTGCTGCGCGCCAGCCCCGAGCTGCTGCGCCCCAGCGAACTGGCACGGCGCAGTGACGACGAACACCTGCTGATCGACCTCAACCGCGCCCGCCACGACAGCCCGGCGCTGCGGGTCGCCCTGCCCTACGGGCGGATCAAGGCAGTGATGGGCACCCTGGGCGAGCTGTACCTGCACAACGACGCCAGCGGCCCGAGCCTGCGCCTGGAGCGCGCCGACGCCGCGCGCCTGAACGACATCGACCACCTGCCGTTGCAGTGGGAGGGAGGGAGTCATGTGCGCGACCTGGGCCGGCGCCTGCGCGACGCCCGCGACCTGCAGGTGGCGCCGCCCAAGGGCCTGAACGCCACCCTGCGCCCCTACCAGCAGCAAGGCCTGAACTGGCTGCAGGCCCTGCGCGAAATGGGCACCGGCGGCATCCTCGGTGACGACATGGGCCTGGGCAAGACCCTGCAGACCCTGGCCCACCTGCTGCTGGAGAAGGAAGCCGGGCGCCTGGCCCACCCGGCGCTGGCGGTGATGCCCACCAGCCTGGTGCCCAACTGGCTCGACGAGGCCCGGCGCTTCGCCCCCGACCTGCGCGTCCTGGCCCTGCACGGCCCCAGCCGCAACAAGCACTTCGCCAAGCTGGCCGACTACGACCTGGTGCTGACCACCTACGCCCTCGTCCCTCGCGATCTGGAACACCTCAAGGCCCAGCCCTGGCACCTGCTGGTGCTGGACGAGGCGCAGAACATCAAGAGCAGCACCAGCAAGGCCGCCCAGGCCGTGCGTGAGCTGCAGGCCAACCAGCGGCTGTGCCTGACCGGCACGCCGATGGAGAACAACCTCGGCGAACTGTGGTCGATCTTCCACTTCCTGATGCCCGGCTGGCTGGGCGAGAGCAAGCGCTTCACCCAGGACTACCGCACCCCGATCGAGCGCCACGGCGACGCCGAGCGCATGGGCCACCTGGCCAGCCGTATCCGCCCGTTCCTGCTGCGCCGCACCAAGGAGCAGGTGGCCACCGAGCTGCCGGCCAAGACCGAGATGATCCACTGGGTCGAGCTCAGCGACGCCCAGCGCGACACCTACGAGGCGGTGCGGGTGGCGATGGACAAGAAGGTCCGCGACGAAATCGCCCGCAACGGCGCCGCCCGCAGCCAGATCGTCATCCTCGATGCCCTGCTCAAGCTGCGCCAGGTATGCTGCGACCTGCGCCTGGTCAAGGGCACCGAGGCCAAGGGCACGTTCGCCGACAAGGGCAAGCTGGGCAGCCTGCTGGAGATGCTCGAGGAGCTGCTCAGCGAGGGGCGCAAGGTGCTGCTGTTCTCGCAGTTCACCTCGATGCTGGCACTGATCGAGTTCGAGCTGGAAAAGCGCGGCATCCGCTACAGCCTGCTGACCGGCGACACCCGCGACCGCCGCGCGCCGGTGCAACAGTTCCAGAACGGCGACAGCGAGGTGTTCCTGATCAGCCTCAAGGCCGGTGGCACCGGGCTGAACCTGACCGCCGCCGACACCGTGATCCACTACGACCCGTGGTGGAACCCGGCCAGCGAGAACCAGGCCACCGACCGCGCCTACCGCATCGGTCAGGACAAGCCGGTGTTCGTGTTCAAGCTGATCACCCGGGGGACGGTGGAGGAGAAGATCCAGCAGTTGCAGCAGGAGAAGGCGGCGCTGGCGGCCGGGCTGCTCGATGGCGGGCAGGCCGGGCAATGGCGGCTGGGGGATGACGAGATCGAGGCGCTGTTCGCGCCGTTGCCGGGTAAGCGCGGGCGTTAAGCCAGGCTTTTCCCGTGCTGGCCTCTTCGCGGGTAAACCCGCTCCCACAGGATCGGCGTATTCCTTGAGGGTGACGCCTTGCCTGTGGGAGCAACTGTCTTGCTCAATTTTTAGAATCTGCCGCGATCCCTGTGGGAGCGGGTTTACCCGCGAAGCAGGCGACGCGCTGCCTGGCACCGGCTATGCCGGTGTTCGCGGCTGAAGCCGCTCCTACAGCGACCGCGCAGCCCTCAAGCCACCCGCCATGCCGGTGGGGGTTTACCCGCGAAGAAGCCAACGCGGTCAGTCGACCAGCTGGGCTTCCTTCAACGCCCCCAACGCCTCCAGCCAACGCGGCTGCTGGCGGTAATCGGTACGCGCAAAGCCCTGCCCGCGCATCCGCGCGATTCGCGGCGACGGCTTGACCTTCATCCGTTGCGCCGCGCTCAACGCCAGCTCCGCCGCCGCCCGGTCGTTGCACACCAGGCCCATGTCGCAGCCGGCGCTCAGGGCCGCCTCGATACGACTGGCGGCATCGCCCACCACATGGGCGCCGGCCATGGACAGGTCGTCGCTGAAGATCACCCCGTCGAAGCCCAGCTCGCCGCGCAGGATGTCCTGCAGCCAGCGCCGGGAGAAGCCGGCCGGCTGGTTGTCGACCTGCGGATAGATCACATGGGCCGGCATCACCGCCGCCAACTGGCCACCCAGCTGGGTGAACGGCACCAGGTCGGTAGCGCGCAGCTGCTCGAGGCTACGTTCGTCGACCGGGATCGCCACATGGGAGTCGGCTTCGGCCCAGCCGTGGCCGGGGAAATGCTTGCCGCAGGCGGCCATGCCCGCGGCGTTCATGCCGCGGATGAACGCACCGGCCAGCTCGGTGGCACGCTGCGGATTGCCTTCAAAGGCGCGGCTGCCGACCACGGCGCTGCGCTGGTGATCGAGGTCCAGCACCGGGGCGAAGCTCAGGTCCAGGCCCACCGCCAGCACCTCGGTGGCCATCAGCCAGCCGCACTGCTCGGCCAGGTACTCGGCATTGGTGTTGTCGGCGATCGCACGCATGGCCGGCAGGCGCACGAAGCCCTGGCGCAGGCGCTGGACCCGCCCGCCTTCCTGGTCCACGGCGAGGATCAGCTCGGGGCGAATCGCGCGGATCGACGCGCACAGCTCGCGCACCTGGCGCGGGCTGTCGATGTTGCGGGCGAAGATGATCAGGCCGGCCACTTCGGGCTGGCGCAGCAGATGGCGGTCTTCGGCGGTCAGCCATTTACCGGCGATATCCACCATCAGGGAGCCTTGCAGGCTGGCAGTCATAGGGAATCCTTCATGGGAGGTCCAGGGGCGCTTGGCCGTGGCGCAGGCGCACGCAAACATCGGACAACGAAGTGCCCGATGGTTCAGTGGCGAAGCGGCCGTGCTGGCGGAAAATGCGGCGGGAGACAAGGTCAGGCATGCGCGCTAGCTTAGCGCAAGCGCCCTGCCCCGCCCAGTACTCAGGCCTTGGCGGGGGTGGCGGACTTGCTGCGCGGACGCAGCTGCGCCGTGGCCATGGCCTCGTCGGTGACGCCGCTGTCGGCGCGCATGCCGGCGGCCAGGAACGGCACCATCAGGCGCATGACCTGCTCGATCGAGGTGTTGATGCCGAAATCGGTCTCGGCGATGGCCCGCAGGGCCTTGATCCCCGACATGCTGAACGCCGCGGCGCCGAGCATGAAGTGCACGCGCCAGAACAGCTCCAGCGGCGGGATGCGTGGCGCGGCCTCGTTGACCAGCAGCATGTAGCGGCGGAACACCTTGCCGTACATGTCTTCCAGATAACGCCGCAGGTGCCCCTGGCTCTGGCTGAAAGCCAGGCCCAGCAGGCGCATGAAGATCGACAGGTCGTTGTTGCTGCGCGGCTGCACGGCCAGGGCCTGCTCCACCAGCATCTCCAGCAGTTCCTCGAGCGAGGCTTTCTGCTCGGGACGCGCCTGACGGCGCTCCAGCTCACGCTCAAGGCTCGCGCAGAACGGCCCCAGGAAGCGCGAGAACACCGCCTGGATCAGGGCCTTCTTCGAACCGAAATGGTAGTTCACCGCCGCCAGGTTGACCCCGGCCTTGCTGGTGATCAGCCGCAATGAGGTTTCCGCGAACCCACGCTCCGCGAACAGCTGCTCCGCCGCATCGAGGATGCGTTCAACGGTTTCCGATTGGGCCATGACTACTCCGCCTGACAAACAGTTGTTTGAAACATACGTTTCAGGCCTGCCGATGTCAAGGCTGGGTGACCGGTCGGTCGCCATTTAAAAGCGCCAAGAGTCAGGCTGCAAGCGACAAGATGCGTCGGCGTTTCGATCTTTCTTGGTCCGGGTGGGTTGCAGGCCGCGAGCCACTGTATATAATTCCAGTCACTGTATAAAAAGACAGAGCCCTCGCCCATGCTGAAACTGACGCCACGCCAAGCCGAGATTCTGGCCTTCATCAAGCGCTGCCTCGAAGACAACGGCTTTCCGCCGACCCGCGCCGAGATCGCCCAGGAGCTGGGCTTCAAGTCGCCCAACGCCGCCGAGGAACACCTGAAGGCCCTGGCCCGCAAGGGCGCCATCGAGATGACTCCTGGCGCTTCCCGCGGCATCCGCATTCCCGGCCTTGAGCCAAAGCACGAGGACAGCGGCCTGCCCATCATCGGCCGGGTCGCCGCCGGCGCGCCGATCCTCGCCGAGCAGCACATCGAGGAATCCTGCAACATCAACCCGACCTTCTTCCATCCCCGCGCCGACTACCTGTTGCGCGTACACGGCATGAGCATGAAGGACATCGGCATCTTCGACGGCGACCTGCTGGCCGTGCACACCACCCGCGAAGCCCGCAATGGCCAGGTGGTGGTGGCCCGCATCGGCGACGAAGTGACCGTCAAGCGCTTCAAGCGCGAAGGCAGCAAGGTCTGGCTGCTCGCCGAAAACCCCGAATTCGCCCCCATCGAAGTTGACCTGAAGGAACAGGAACTGGTGATCGAGGGCTTGAGCGTCGGCGTCCTGCGCCGCTGAACCAGGAGGCGTCATGCAGCCGTTCACCCATGCACCCCAGCAAGCCCAGCTGCCGCTGTTCGAGGCCTTTCTCGCCCAGCCGGTGCTGCCCGGCCTCAAGCCCGCCCCGGTGGCGCGCAAGAGCAGCCAGCCAGAGCTGTTCAGCGAACTGGCCCTGCGCGGCGCGCCCGGGCATTGCCAGAGCCTGCTGGCGCCGATCCTGCGCGAACTCAGCGAAGAAGACGACAGCCGCTGGCTGACGCTCATCGCCCCGCCCGGCAGCCTCACCCAGGCCTGGCTGCGCGATGCCGGCCTGAACCGTGAACGCATCCTGCTGCTGCAACCTGGCGGCAACCAGACCGCCCTGCAACTGGCCTGCGAAGCCTTGCGCCTGGGCCACAGCCACACCGTGGTCAGCTGGCTGGGCACCCTCAACGGCAGCGCCCGGCAACAGCTTCAGCGCGCCGCCGCCAGCGGAAACGCACAAAGCCTGAACATCCGCCTCGGCTGATGTTCAGGCTTTGCCTGTCAAACACTTGAAACCCTGAGCCTGTAACCTGCCTCAGTGAAGGACGCGCGGCCCTTCTTCACGCTCAAGCTCACCCTCGACGAGGCGGCCGGCCATCTGCACGCCGACACTGAGCATGGCCTTGGCCACTTCCACATGCTGTCCTTGCAGGAATGCCTTGGCATCCTCGGAGAAATCCAAGGTCACCAGGGAGCCTTCATCCTCGGCACGGCGCAGCTCGATCCGGCCATCAGGCAACTCGACAATTTCTAGAAAGGACGTTGACATAAAGGGCCTGCTTTTCACGAAAGACCATCAGTGTACCAGCCATGGCGGCGGTCAGCACTCACTCAGCGCTTCGCGGAATCGTCTCACCAGGCTTTTCAGGTTCTGTCGCCAGGCTTCAAGCTCCTCCCGGGATAGCTCGGCCGGCTCGGGCTCGTCCAGATTGACGGCCTGGATCAGCGGCTGGGTGACGTCGCCCTTCACGGCTTTCTTCGCGACCGGCGGTCGGAACAAATCAGCATAAGCGGCCAGCAGGCGCGCCAGCCAGGTTTCCGGCTGGCGAGCCAGCTCAAGTAGCTCGGCCATTTCCGGGATCGCCACGCTCTGCAGCACCTCGTCACTGAACAGCAGTTCGGCCCGTGACGTCGAGGCTTGGGGCAGACGGTAGAAGCCGGCGATCTCGTGACACAGCCCCAGCAGCGCGCCATACAGGTGGAACAGCGCCGATTCGCGCTCGGACTGAAGCAAGCCCTGGGCGTTCATGGCCTGGCTGTCGGCGGCCTTGGCCATGGATTCCAGGGCAAGGCCGGCGAAGAACAGTTTCTGGTTGGTGCGGGTGTAGAGTTCCTGGGCCATTTTCCATGACCTCCCATGGGCAGCAAGGCGATATCGCAGTTTCGGGGCTGCCAGGCGTTACCGCAAGCACAAACGATCGCGGGGCAAGCCCGCTCCCACGAACACGCAACAGTTTCGTGGGAGCGGGCTTGCCCCGCGATGAGCCTGAGACTCAGATCAGCGCTTGTCTTCGACCTTCCACGCCTTGCCGTCGTAGAACGCCTTCCAGCCGGTCGGCTTGCCGTCGACTTCGGATTGCACGTACTGCTCCTTGGTCTTGCGGCTGTAGCGAATCACCGTCGGGCGACCGTCCGGGTCCTTCTGCGGCGCTTCGCAGAGGAAGTGGTACTTCGGATCGATCTCGTGCTTGTGCGGCACGATCTCCAGCACCAGCGGCGCACGGGTTTCGCGGTTCTTCGGGAACTGGCTGGCAGCCAGGAACAGGCCCGAGGCACCGTCGCGCAGCACGTAGGTGTCGTCGACCTTCTCGCACTTGAGCTCCGGCATGTCCACCTTGTCCATCTTCGGCGGCGCCGCCTCGCCGCTCTTGAGCAGCTTGCGGGTGTTCTTGCAGGCGGCGTTGGTGCAACCGAAGAACTTGCCGAAACGGCCAGTCTTGAGCTGCATCTCGCTGCCGCACTTGTCGCATTCCAGGCTCGGGCCTTCGTAGCCCTTGATGCGGTAGCTGCCTTCCTCGATCTCGTAGCCGGCGCAGTCCGGGTTGTTGCCACAGATGTGCAGCTTGCGCTTCTCGTCGAGCAGGTAGGCGTCCATCGCCGTCGAGCAGATCGGGCAACGGTGCTTGCCGCGCAGCACCAGCGACTCGGATTCGCCCTCGTCGTCGGCGGCGATCTCGTCGCCCGGCACCAGGTTGACCGTGGCCTTGCAGCGCTCTTTCGGCGGCAGGCTGTAACCCGAGCAGCCGAGGAACACGCCGGTGGAGGCGGTACGGATCATCATCGGCCGGCCGCATTCCTTGCAGGCGATGTTGGTCAGGGTCGGCTGGTTGGCGCGCATGCCGTGCTCGCTGGACTCGGCCGTCTGCAGCTTCTTGCTGAAATCGCCATAGAACTCGTCGAGGACGTTCTTCCAGTCACGCTCGCCCTGGGCCACATCGTCGAGGTTTTCTTCCATGCCGGCGGTGAAGCCGTAGTCCATCAGGTTGGCGAAGCTCTCGGACAGGCGCTCGGTGACGATGTCGCCCATCTTCTCGGAGTAGAACCGGCGGTTGTGCAGCGTTACATAACCGCGATCCTGGATGGTCGAGATAATCGCCGCGTAGGTCGACGGACGGCCGATGCCGCGCTTTTCCATTTCCTTGACCAGGCTGGCTTCGGTGAAGCGCGCCGGCGGCTTGGTGAAGTGCTGGCTGGGGTCGAGCTGGATCAGCTTGAGCGCCTCACCCTGGGCCATTTCCGGCAGCACGTCGTCCTCGCCCGGCTTGCTCTGCTGCGGCAGGACACGGGTGTAACCGTCGAACTTGAGGATGCGGCCCTTGGCACGCAGCTCGAACTCGCCGGCCACCACGGTGACGCTGGTGGACAGGTATTGCGCCGGCGGCATCTGGCAGGCCAGGAACTGGCGCCAGATCAGCTCGTACAGGCGCTCGGCGTCACGCTCCATGCCGCTGAGCTTGGTCGGATGGGTTGTCACGTCCGACGGGCGAATCGCCTCGTGCGCCTCCTGGGCGCCTTCCTTGCTGCCATAGACGATCGGCGCGGCGGGCAGGTACTGCTTGCCGAATTCTTTCTCGATGTAGCTGCGCGCCATCTCGACGGCGTCGGTCGACAGGTTGGTCGAGTCGGTACGCATGTAGGTGATGTAGCCGGCTTCGTACAGACGCTGGGCCATCATCATGGTCTTCTTCACCCCGAAGCCCAGGCGGTTGCTGGCGGCCTGCTGCAGGGTGGAAGTGATGAACGGGGCCGAAGGCTTGCTGCTGGTCGGCCGGTCCTCGCGCTTGCTCACGCTGTAGCTGGAGGCCTTGAGCTTCTCCAGCGCGGCCATGGCCTGGGCTTCGTTGAGCGGCTTGAAGGCCTCGCCCTTCTCGCGGGCCACCTCGAAACGCACCTTGGCGTTCTTGGCGGTGCCCAGGTCGGCGTGGACTTCCCAGTACTCTTCCGGGTTGAACGCGCGGATCTCGCGCTCACGCTCGACCACCAGCTTCACCGCCACCGACTGCACGCGGCCGGCGGACAGGCCACGGGCGATCTTGGCCCACAACAGCGGCGAGACCATGTAGCCGACCACGCGGTCGAGGAAGCGCCGCGCCTGCTGGGCGTTGACCCGGTCGATATCGAGCTCGCCCGGCTGGGAGAAGGCTTCCTGGATAGCCTTTTTGGTGATCTCGTTGAACACCACGCGCTTGTAGCGGCTGTCGTCACCACCGATGGCTTCGCGCAGGTGCCAGGCAATGGCTTCCCCCTCGCGATCCAAGTCGGTTGCGAGATAGATGGTGTCGGCATCCTTGGCCAGGCGGCGCAGCTCCTCGATCACCTTCTCCTTGCCGGGAAGGATCTCGTACTTGGCCTTCCAGCCTGCTTCCGGGTCGACGCCCATGCGCGCGACCAGGGTGCGGCGTGCCTTTTCCTTCGGCGACAAGGCCGGAGCCTCGGCCGCGGCCTTGCCGCGCTTGGCCGCCGGTTCCTTGCTCGCACTGGCGGAACCGCTGGTGGGAAGGTCACGGATGTGGCCGATACTCGACTTCACCACGTACTGGCTGCCCAGGTACTTGTTGATGGTCTTGGCCTTGGCCGGGGATTCCACAATGACCAGCGATTTGCCCATGGATCGGAGTATTCCTGAATCTGAAGATGAAAAACGCGTCAGGTGCCGGACGCGGCACCGCTATATATAGTGGCAAAAGAGTGAGGTCAAGCGTGGTCGATCACTCGTGCGCCTTGCCAAGCCGCTCGCCCAGCCCCTCTTCGGCCTTGACCAAAGCAAAGCGTGGCACCTGCTCGCCGTCAACCTCGACGGACTCCTGGAACATCGAAAGTGGCCTGACCCAGAAGCTGTAGTCACCATACAGGCACTGGTAGAAGACCATCCACTCTTCGCTCTCGGAATGGCGCGCCGCGCTGAACACGCGGTATTCAGGGCCTTTGTAATGCCGGTACACACCAGGTTGTATCTGCATGTCACTCGCCCTCTTGAACAAATCCTGTAAAAAACAAAAGCCGGGGCACATGGCCCCGGCTGCTGTCCCGCAACGCGATCAGACGCGTTCGAAGACAGTGGTGATGCCTTGGCCCAGGCCGACACACATGGTGGCGACGCCCAGGGTACCGCCATTCTGCTTCATGACGTTGAGCAGAGTGCCGGAGATCCGCGCACCGGAGCAACCGAACGGGTGGCCCAGAGCGATGGCGCCGCCGTGCAGGTTAACCTTCTCATCCATCTTGTCGAGCACTTTCAGGTCCTTCAGCACTGGCAGGGCCTGTGCGGCGAAGGCTTCGTTGAGCTCGAAGAAGTCGATGTCGGCGATGGACAGGCCAGCGCGCTTGAGGGCTTTCTGCGTCGCCGGAACCGGGCCGTAGCCCATGATCGCAGGGTCCACGCCGGCCACCGCCATCGAACGGATCACCGCCAGTGGCTGGATCCCCAGGTCCATGGCGCGCTGGCCGGACATGACGATCATGCACGAGGCACCGTCGGTGATCTGCGACGAGGTACCCGCGGTGACGGTGCCACCTTTGGGGTTGAACGCAGGCTTGAGCGACGCCAGGCCTTCGAGGGTGGTTTCCGGGCGAATGGTCTCGTCGTAATCGAAGACCTTCAGGAAGCCGTTCTCGTCGTAACCCTGCATCGGGATGATCTCGTCCTTGAACTTGCCTTCGACCGTCGCCTTGTGGGCGAGCTGGTGCGAACGCAGGCCGAACAGATCCTGCTGCTCACGGGTGATGCCGTGCATCTTGCCGAGCATCTCGGCGGTCAGGCCCATCATCCCGGAAGCCTTGGCGGCGTGCAAGGACATGTGCGGGTTGGGGTCGACGCCATGCATCATGCTGACGTGGCCCATGTGCTCGACACCACCGACCACGAACACATCACCATTGCCGGTCATGATCGCCTGGGCGGCGGTGTGCAGCGCGCTCATCGACGATCCGCACAGGCGGCTGACGGTCTGGGCGGCGGAGGTGTGCGGGATCTGGGTCATCAGCGAGGCCATGCGGGCGATGTTCCAGCCCTGCTCCAGGGTCTGGTTGACGCAGCCCCAGATCACGTCCTCGACTTCCTTCGGATCGACCTTGTCGTTGCGCTCCAGCAGCTTGCTGATCAGGTGCGCGGACATGTCCTCGGCACGGGTGTTGCGGTGCATGCCACCCTTGGAACGGCCCATCGGCGTGCGACCGAAGTCGACAATCACCACGTCTCTTGGATTCAGGCTCATATCAATATTCTCGCTCTAGCTCGTTGGGCGCTCAGTTGAAGAAGCGCTGGCCGTTCTTGGCCATTTCGCGCAGCTTCGCAGTGGGGTGGTACAGCGGCCCCAGGTCGGCGTACTTGTCGGCCAGTGCGACGAACTCGGCGACCCCGATCGAATCGATGTAGCGCAGCGCGCCACCACGGAAGGGAGGGAAACCGATGCCGTAGACCAGGCCCATGTCGGCTTCGGCGGCAGTCTCGACGATGCCGTCTTCCAGGCAACGCACGGTCTCCAGGCACAGTGGCACCATCATCCAGTTGATGATGTCCTCGTCGCTGACTTCACGCTGTTCGAAGATGACCGGCTTGAGCACGTCGAGCACGCTGGCGTCGGCGACCTTCTTCGGCTTGCCGCGCTTGTCGGTCTCGTAGGCATAGAAGCCCTTGCCGTTCTTCTGGCCCAGGCGGTTGGCCTCGTAGAGGGCGTCGACGGCGGAGCGACGGTCGTCCTTCATGCGGTCCGGGAAGCCTTCGGCCATCACGTCGCGGCCGTGGTGGCCGGTGTCGATGCCGACCACGTCCATCAGGTAGGCCGGGCCCATTGGCCAGCCGAACTTTTCCATGACCTTGTCGATGCGCACGAAGTCGACGCCGGCGCTGACCAGCTTGGCGAAGCCGCCGAAGTACGGGAACAGCACGCGGTTGACCAGGAAGCCCGGGCAGTCGTTGACCACGATCGGGTTCTTGCCCATCTTCTTGGCGTAGGCCACGGTGGTGGCGACAGCCACTTCACTGGACTTCTCGCCGCGGATGACTTCGACCAGCGGCATCATGTGCACCGGATTGAAGAAGTGCATGCCGACGAAGTTTTCCGGACGCTTGAGTGCCTTGGCCAGCAAGTTGATGGAGATGGTCGAGGTGTTGGAGGCCAGGATGGCATCTTCCTTCACCTGGCCTTCCACTTCAGCCAGTACCGCTTGCTTGACCTTCGGGTTCTCGACCACGGCCTCGACGACGATGTCGACGTTGGCGAAATCGCCGTAGGACAGGGTCGGGCGAATGGCATTCAGTGCCTCGGCCATCTTCGCCGGGGTCAGGCGACCCTTCTCGACGCGCTTGCCGAGCAGCTTGGAGGCCTCGTTCAGGCCCAGCTGGATGGCTTCCTCGCGGATGTCCTTCATCAGGATCGGCGTGCCCTTGACCGCCGACTGGTAGGCGATGCCGCCACCCATGATGCCGGCGCCGAGCACGGCGGCCTGCTTCACGTCGTGGGCGATCTCGTCGTGGGCCTTGGCCTTGCGCTTGAGCTCCTGGTCGTTCAGGAACAGGCCGATCAGGCTCTCGGCGACCGAGGTCTTGGCCAGCTTGGCGAAGCCTGCGGCTTCGACTTCCAGGGCCTTGTCACGGCCGAAGTTGGCAGCCTTCTGGATGGTCTTGATGGCCTCGACCGGCGCTGGGTAGTTCGGGCCGGCCTGGCCGGCGACGAAGCCCTTGGCGGTCTCGAACGCCATCATCTGTTCGATGGCATTGAGCTTGAGCTTTTCCAGCTTGGGCTGGCGCTTGGCCTTGTGGTCCAGCTCGCCGCTGATGGCGCGCTTGATCAGGTCCAGGGCACCGGCCTGCAACAGCTCGGGGGCGACCACGGCGTCGACGGCGCCGACCTTCAGGGCGTCCTCGGCACGGTTTTCCTTGCCCGAGGCGATCCATTCGATGGCGTTGTCCGAGCCGATCAGGCGCGGCAGGCGCACGGTGCCGCCGAAGCCTGGGTAGATGCCCAGCTTGACTTCCGGCAGGCCGATCTTGGCGCTGCTGGACATGACCCGGTAGTCGGCGGCCAGGCACATCTCCAGGCCGCCACCCAGGGCGATGCCGTTGATGGCGACAACGGTCGGCACCTGCAGGTCTTCGAAGTCATTGAAAATGCGGTTGGCTTCCAGGTTGCCGGCGACCAGTTCGGCCTCGGGCAGCTTGAAGTTGTCGACGAATTCGGTGATGTCGGCGCCGACGATGAACACGTCCTTGCCACTGCTGACGATCACGCCCTTGATCGAGGCATCGCCCTTGATCACGTCCACGGCCTGACGCAGCTCGTTCAGAGTGAGACGGTTGAACTTGTTGACGGACTCACCCTTGAGGTCGAACTTCAGTTCGACGATGCCGCTTTCAAGAGCCTTAACCGTGATGGCTTTACCTTCGTAAATCATCAACTGATCTCCACGATATGGAAGCTGAACAGTACACGTCGAACGCTGGTGCAAGAGCCGGTCTACCGGTCCCTCGCCCCAGGCACACCCGTCGACGCGCTAATCGGGATTCTGTAAGAGCCGTCTGACATACAAACGCTCAATTCATACGCCCGTTTGACTTGGGTGTGCACACATTCTCCGAAATGAACGGCGTTGTCAAATGCTCGCGAACACCGTGAAAACGCGACTTTCCAGTCATCTTCTACCCGCCGGGTACGAAAACTGATGACAGTGATCGCCGACCATTCATGTCAGCGATAGACCATCACCGACCGCGGACGGCGTTTTTTCTAAACGCATCCGCCAACGATGGCTACACTGGGGCTGCATGAAAGTGTTTCCGGCCTGCCTGGCCTTTTTCTGCGCTGCAGAACGCAAAACGGCGCGCAAGAGCATGGTTGCTCCTGCGCGCCGTTTTGCGTTGGCCAGGTTCAGGCGAGGGTATCGAGGGCCTGGGCAATATCCTGCAAAACAGATTTATCGCCCCGCTCGCTCCAGTACAGGGCGATCATGCGCCGGTCGGCCTCGACCTTGTAGACGGTTTCCGGCAGGCGGGCAAAGACCTCGGCCAGGCGCGGGTCCTCGCAGGGCTCGCGCCACTGGTTCCACCACACGCCAGGGGTGATCTGCCAGTAGCACCAGCAGTCCTCGCGGCCCTTGCGCCGCGCCCGGTGGTATTGCGGACAAGGGCTGGGCGGCTCCTTTTCCAGCCAGTGCGGCCACTGCTGCGGCGCCAGCTGCATGGCCAGGCCCATGCGCCGGCCTTCAAGGCGCAGGCTCATCTGCTCACCCTGCTTGCGCGACTGGCGCAGCCAGGCCAGCGGGCTGAGCATCAGCGCAAGGATTGACACCACCAGCCATACCGTCATATCTGTAGACCTTATAAAGCGTTGCAAATGAGCGGGTTATCCAGGATTCACGAACGCCCGGCCCGAAAGCGACCATACTTCTACTATCGCGATTGTCAGGAGTACTGCACATGTCCTATGAACATCTTCTGGTCGCCGTCGACCTGACCGAAGAATGCGACCCGGTGATCAAGCGGGCCAAGACCATCGCCCTGGCCAGTGGCGCCAAGGTGTCCCTGGTGCATATCGTCGAACCCATGGCCATGGCCTTCGGCGGCGACGTGCCGATGGACCTGTCGCAGTTGCAGCAGCAACAGTTCGACCAGGCCAAGGAGCGCATGGAGCGCCTGTTCAACAAGTACCCGGACATCCAGCGAGGTGACTCGCATCTGGTCTATGGCCAACCGCGCCAGGAAATCCATGAACTTGCCAAGAAACAAGCCTGCGACCTGATCGTGGTCGGCAGCCATGGCCGCCATGGCCTGGCGCTGCTGCTGGGCTCCACAGCCAATGACGTGCTGCACGGCGCGCCGTGCGATGTACTGGCGGTGCGCTTGCAGAAGAAGGCCGAGTAAGCCAGTAATCGCGGGGCAAGCCCGCTCCCACAAAGCCCGTCAGACAGGGCTGCGTGGGAGCGGGCTTGGCCCGCGATGCATTTCAGCCTTCCAGCTCGGCCCAGCGCTCCACCAGCACGTCCAGCTCGCCCTGCAGCTTCTCCAGCTTGGCCAGCACCGCAGAGGTTTCATCGATCGGACGCTGGTAGAAGTTCGAGGCGCCGACCTCTTCCTGCACCTCGGCAATCTGCCGCTCCAGCGCATCGATCTGCCCTGGCAACGCCTCCAGCTCGCGCTGCAGCTTGTAGCTGAGCTTCTTCTTGCTGGCATCGGCAGCGGGCGCGGCGACGGCCGCAGGCGCCTGCTCTTCCACCGGCTTGGCCACCACCGCACTGTTGAGTTCGGACTTGCCACTCTTGCTCTCGGTCACGCCCAGCAGCTTCGGCGATCCACCCTGGCGGATCCAGTCCTCGTAGCCGCCCACGTACTCGCGCACACGCCCCTCACCCTCGAACACCAGGGTGCTGGTCACCACGTTGTCGAGGAAGGCCCGGTCGTGGCTGACCATCAGCACCGTGCCCTTGTAGTTGGACAGCACTTCCTCGAGCAGCTCCAGGGTCTCGACGTCGAGGTCGTTGGTCGGTTCGTCCAGCACCAGCAGGTTGGCCGGCTTGCTGAACAGCTTGGCCAGCAGCAGGCGCGCACGCTCGCCACCGGACAACGCCTTGACCGGCGTGCGCGCACGCTGCGGGCTGAACAGGAAGTCGCCGAGGTAGCTCAGGACATGGCGGTTCTGGCCATCGATCTCGATGAAATCGCGGCCTTCGGCCAGGTTGTCGATGACGGTCTTTTCCAGGTCCAGCTGATGGCGCATCTGGTCGAAGTAGGCCACTTCCAGCTTGGTGCCGCGCTCGACCTTGCCACTGGTCGGCTCCAGGTCACCCAGCATCAGCTTGAGCAGGGTGGTCTTGCCGGTACCGTTGGCGCCGAGCAGGCCGATGCGGTCTTCGCGCTGCAGGACCATGGAGAAGTCCTTGACCAGTTTCGGACCATCCTTGTGGGCGAAGCTGACGTCCTCCAGCACCATCACCTGCTTGCCGGACTTGTCCGCCACCTCGATAAGGATGTTCGCCTTGCCCTGGCGCTCACGGCGCTCGCCGCGCTCCACGCGCAATGCCTTCAACGCACGCACACGGCCTTCGTTGCGGGTACGCCGGGCCTTGATGCCCTGGCGGATCCACACTTCTTCCTGGGCCAGGCGCTTGTCGAACAGCGCATTGGCGGTGGCCTCGGCGGCAAGCTCGGCCTCCTTGTGCACCAGGAAGCTGGCGTAGTCGCCGTTCCAGTCGATCAGCCCGCCACGGTCCAGTTCAAGGATGCGCGTGGCCAGGTTCTGCAGGAAGGAACGGTCGTGGGTGATGAACAGCACCGCGCCGTTGAAGCCGTTCAGGGCATCTTCCAGCCAGGCGATGGCACCGATATCCAGGTGGTTGGTCGGCTCGTCGAGCAGCAGCAGGTCGGGCTCGGACACCAGCGCCTGGGCCAGCAACACGCGACGGCGCCAGCCGCCGGAGAGCTCGGCCAGGGTCTTGTCGGCCGGCAGTTGCAGGCGGCTCAGGGTGCTTTCCACCACTTGTTGCAGGCGCCAGCCGTCGCGGGCCTCCAACTCGTGCTGGACGTGCATGAGCTTTTCCAGGTCCTCGTCGCCGTGGATGTTCTGGCTCAGGTGGTGGTACTCGGCCAGCAGCTCGCCCACGCCATCCAGGCCCGCGGCCACCACGTCAAAGACGCTGCGCTCGTCGGCCACCGGCAGTTCCTGTGGCAGTTCGCCGATCTTCAGCCCTGGCGCGCGCCAGATATCACCGTCGTCGGGCTTCTGCTCGCCCTTGACCAGGCGCAGCATGCTCGACTTGCCCGTGCCGTTGCGGCCGATGATGCACACCCGCTCGCCACGGGCGATCTGCCAGGACACTTTGTCCAACAGCGGCATGGCGCCGAAGGCGAGGGACACATCGCTGAATTTGAGCAGGGTCATGATCATCTCCAAAAACCGGGCGCGCATTCTACCTGACTTGACCCTTCACGGCATCAAAAGCCCATCGCCGGCAGCAGGGCGTCGGATAACAACTCGATACAAGCACAGTGCTTTCACCGGCCACCGGCAAACGGCTAAGCTAGGCAGTAATACCCAACAGTGCTGGCTCCGCCGTCACTTTCCATGGTTCTACTGCCCGGACGTATCATGCGCAGCCGCCTGTTACAAATTGCTTCCTGCCTGCTGCTCACCGCCACCGCCGCGAGCGCCGCACAGGCCATCGACATTTCCCAGCAGCGTCAGTACTACGACGAGGCCAAGCGCGCCCTGGCCAAGGGCGACAAGGGCCCTTACCTGCGTTACGCGCAGGCGCTGCGCGACTATCCGCTCACGCCCTACCTCACCTACGACGAGCTGACCGCCCGCCTGAAGAGCGCCAGCAACGAGGAGATCGAGGGCTTCCTCAAGGCCCACGGCGACCTGCCCCAGGCCAACTGGATGAAACTGCGCTGGTTGCGCTGGCTGGCCGAGCGCGGCGAGTGGAACACCTTCACCCGCTACTACGACCCCAAGCTCAATTTCACCGAACTGGACTGCCTCAACGGCCAGTACCAGCTCTCCCATGGCCTGCGCGCCGAAGGCTTCGCCACCGCCGACAAGCTGTGGAACGTCGGCAAGTCGCAGCCCACCGCCTGCGATACCCTGTTTTCCATGTGGGCGGCCGAAGGCCAGCTGACCGAGGCCAAGCGCTGGCAGCGCGCCAAGCTGGCGGCCCAGGCACGCAACTACGGCCTGGCCAGCAGCCTGGTCAAGACCCTCACCACCCTCGGCCCCCAGGGCAAGCTGCTGATCGACGTGGCGCAGAAGCCCGAGCTGCTCAACCAGCCGTCGCGCTTCACCCCGGTCAACGAGGCCATGTCCGACGTGGTCAGCCTCGGCTTGCGCCGTCTGGCCCGCCAGGACCCCGAGCAGGCCATGGCGCTGCTCGACGACTACGCCCAGCGCATGCACTTCTCCCGTGACGAGAAAGTCGCCATCGCCCGCGAGATCGGCCTGACCCTGGCCCGGCGCTACGACCCGCGCGCCCTCGACCTGATGACCCGCTACGACCCCGAGCTGCGCGACAACACCGTCAGCGAATGGCGCCTGCGCCTGCTGCTGCGCCTGGGCCGCTGGGAGGACGCCTACGAGCTGACCAAACGCCTGCCCCAGGACCTGGCCAGCAGCAACCGCTGGAAGTACTGGCAGGCGCGCAGCCTGGAGCTGGCCCAGCCGAACAACCCGCAGGTCCCGCTGCTGTACAAGACCGTCGCCCGCGAGCGCGACTTCTATGGTTTCCTCGCCGCCGACCGGGCGCAGACGCCCTACCAGTTGAACAACAAGCCGCTGGCGCTCAGCCAGGCGGTGATCAACAAGGTCCGCAATACCCCGGGCGTGCGTCGCGCCCTGGAGTTCCATGCCCGCGGCCAGATCGTCGAGGGACGCCGCGAGTGGTACCACGTCAGCCGTCACTTCAACCGTGACGAGATGGTCGCCCAGGCCCGCCTGGCCTATGACATGCGCTGGTACTTCCCGGCCATCCGCACCATCAGCCAGGCCCAGTACTGGGACGACCTGGACATCCGCTTCCCCATGGCCCACCGCGACACCCTGGTGCGCGAAGCCAAGGTCCGCGGCCTGCATTCGAGCTGGGTATTCGCCATTACCCGCCAGGAAAGCGCCTTCATGGAGGACGCCCGCTCCAGCGTCGGCGCCAGCGGCCTGATGCAGCTGATGCCGGGCACGGCCAAGGAGACCGCACGCAAGTTCAGTATCCCGCTGGCCTCGCCGGCCCAGGTATTCAACCCGGACAAGAACATCCAGCTCGGCGCCGCCTACCTGAGCCAGGTGCACGGCCAGTTCAACGGCAACCGCGTGCTGGCCTCGGCCGCCTACAACGCCGGCCCCGGGCGCGTGCGCCAGTGGCTCAAGGGCGCCAAGCACCTGAGCTTCGATGTGTGGGTCGAGTCGATTCCGTTCGACGAGACGCGCCAGTACGTGCAGAACGTGCTGTCGTATTCGGTCATCTACGGGCAGAAGCTCAATTCACCGCAGCCGCTGGTGGATTGGCATGAGCGGTATTTCGACGATATGTGATCGGGACGCCATCAGCCCGCGCCCACGCAACGTGGGAGCGGGCATGCCCCGCGATGGCTCTATTCGAGGACCTCGACGTCCATCCCCACCTTAAGCTCCCCCTCGCCATCCACCGCCAGGTTCTGGCCAAACAGCACATCCCCTTCCTTCTCACGGAACGTCTTGAGCGTGGTCAACGGCTCACGGTCCGGGCTGCGCTCGCCCGTGGCGGGATCGAGGGTGGTGAGGATGCAGCGCACGCTCGGCTTGAGCACGCGAAAGGTCATGTCGCCGATACGGATACGCTTCCAGCGGTCCTCGGCAAAGGCTTCGGCCCCCTCGACCACCAGGTTCGGGCGAAAACGCAGCATCTCCATGGGGCGCCCGACCCGACGGCTCAGCTCATCCAGCGAGGCCTGACCGATCAGTAGCAATGGAAAACCATCGGGAAAGGCTGCCCGGTCACTGTTCAGGCCGTAGCCGCTGGGCAGGTAGCGGGCCCGCTGCTCGGGGCAGTACACCAGCCTTACTGGCTTGCCCAGCAGCTCGCTGAGCCAGGCCGCGGCGGCATCGCCGGCATCGGGCACGCGCAAGGTATCGCGCCAGATGGTGACGCCGCGCAGGGCGTCGTCGGCAGGCGGCACGGGCACCTCCAAGGGTGCCCGCCCCGGCGCCTGGAGCAGCAGTTGGCCCTGCTCGCCATAATCGGCGCCAACCTGCCCCAGCCGGGGCCAGGCCCGCTGGGTCAGGAAGCGGCCATTCTCCTCCTCCACCACCAACCAGCGGCGGTCACCGTCCAGGCCCAGATTGCCGACCGCGGACGCTTGCAGGCCCTGGGCCCGCCCCGATTTCACCGGGTATCGATACAACGCACTCAGAAACATCCCTGCTCACCTGGTTTCCATGGAAAAACCAAGCTTACACCTAGGCGTGATCCATGTTCAGACGCTGACGCACCACATCCACCAGGCGGTCGGGCTGGAACTTGGACAGGAAGTTGTCGCAGCCGACCTTCTTGACCATCGATTCGTTGAAGCTGCCCGACAGCGAGGTGTGCAGCACCACGTAGAGGCCGCGCAGGCGCGGGTCGTTGCGAATCTCGGTGGTCAGCCGGTAACCATCCATCTCGGGCATTTCGGCATCGGTGAAGATCATCAGCAGCTTCTCGCAGACATTCTCCCCGGCGTCGGCCCAGCCCTTGAGCAGGCGCAGGGCCTTGAGGCCGTCACTGGCCACGTGCAGCTTCACCCCCAGTTGCGACAGGGTGTCGCGCAACTGCGCCAGGGCCACGCTGGAGTCGTCCACCAGCAGCACTTCGCGGCCACGCGCACGGGCCAGCACCGGATCTTCCAGCTTGTCGCGGGACACCTTGGCGCTGTACGGCACGATCTCGGCCAGCACCTTCTCCACGTCGATGACCTCAACCAGCTTCTCGTCGACCTTGGTGATCGCCGTGAGGTAGTGCTGGCGACCGGCGCTGGCCGGTGGCGGCATGATGGCTTCCCAGTTCATGTTGACGATACGATCAACGCCGCCCACCAGGAATGCCTGCACCGAGCGGTTGTACTCGGTGACGATGATGGTGCTGTCCGGCCCAGGCTGCAGCGGGCGCATGCCGATCGCCTGGGACAGGTCGATCACCGGCAGCGTCTGGCCACGCAGGTTGACCACGCCGCAGACGAAGGAGTGGCGCTGTGGCATGAGGGTCAGCTTGGGCAGTTGCAGCACCTCCTGGACCTTGAACACGTTGATGGCGAACAACTGTCGGCCGGCCAGGCGGAACATGAGGATTTCCAGGCGGTTCTCACCCACCAGTTGCGTGCGTTGGTCTACCGTGTCGAGAATGCCAGCCATTGGAAAGCCCCCAGGCTTGAGTCGGGAAAAGTGGATGCATCCCCCTGTATCGGCGGATGCGCGCGCAGCTTGACCCCTGATGGAAAAAGCCGCGCCGGGTGATTGATATCACTTTACCATCATGCTTTACTGCTGCCACATCCCGCCGCGTCCGTCGCTCGCAACGAACGACCCACCTGAATCCTCATCAGGGAATCCCCTAGTAGCAATCGGGTGCAACCTGATGTTCGCAATATCCATTAGCCATTAATGTGACGCCATTCTCACTGCATGAACGGAGTCAGGCTTTTGCGAGCGATCATCTTGGTACGGCCAATCCCTGACCACGGGGCGCCATGATGGATAGCACACCACTGCACAACGCCGCCGTGGCGGCCTTTCTGCAGGACGCACAGGTCCTGCTGGCCCGATCCCAGGAATGCCTGCAGCACCTGGAACTGATCGCCAACGACCCGGACGCCTGCCACAGTCTCACCACGGCACTTGATACCCTGGCCCGCCGTGCCGACGCGCTCGGCCTGCTCGAGGTCGCCCACTATGCGTTCGCCTTGCAAAAGCTGCTCGCGCCCACCTGTGCCCAGCAGCACCTGCACGGCAGCAGCCTGCCCGCACTGGACGCCTGCCTGACCCTGCTCGACTGGCAACTGGAGCTGCTGGACCCGCAGACCGGCCAGCTAGGCATGGACACCGACGAACAACGGCTGCTGCTGGGCGAACTGGCCACCTCCCTGGGCCAGCCGTCCACGCAGCTGTGCGCGGACTGCCAGCAGACAGGGGTGTACTGCGCCCACCCTCATACGGCAAGCACCGGCATCGACTCGCCCGACCGGCAACATTAAATGCAGCCAACTGAGTCACAACTAAGGTCGGCTCAGGATGAAACTTGCAAAGTTGGACAAGTTTTTCCAAATGTTTTTGCGAAGCGGGATTATTAGTTGCCCTGCGCGCACTGGAAACATCATTTAATAATGGCACTCTGCTAGCCAAGCCCTCGACCGCCAGGCCCGCCACAGCCCGGAAAATACGAGGTTTCAAGCAGTTATCCCCCCGCGACCAAATTCAATCAAAGTGATAATATGCGCCCACTCGAACATGCGCGCCCAGGTTATCGGGCGATTGGATCCGCATTCCGCACTTGATTGCAAGCGGGGCGGTAAAACCCCTGGTCAGACGTGTGCAATGCCCCTAACCGCTATAATTCAGTGGCTTCCCTATCTATGCTCCCACGCTTGAAGTTTCTCCAGCGTTGCCGTTCCAGCGTTGCCCTGCTGCGCTGGACGACAGCACTGCTGTGCGTTGCATCGCTGGCGGCGAACCTGGTGGTATACCTGAGCACCCAGCCCCTGTCGGCCAGCCTGCTGCTGCTGCAACTGCTTGCTATGCTCGGCGTCGGCTGGCACCTGCGCCACTGGGCGCGTTCGATCAGCCTGCGCCCGGCGGAACTGGCCACGCGCATGCTCAAGGTGCAGGAGAGCGAGCGCCAGCGCCTGAGCCGCGAGCTGCACGACGATATCGGCCAGCTGCTGACCGCCGCCAAGCTGCAGGTCGACTGGCTGCAACGCCGGGTACCGGCCGAGCTGCAGGAGCACTGCAGCACCCTGCGCAGCACCCTGGACCTGACCCTGAGCAACGTGCGCGACGTTTCCACCATTCTCAACCCGCGCCAGCTGGCCAGCCTGGGCCTGGAGGCGAGCCTGCGCGCGCATCTGCTGCGCACCCTGGAAAACACCGAGGTGCACTGGAGCCTGGAATGCAAGCAGCGCCTGGGCGGCATCAGCGAAGAGGTGGCCATGGCCGCCTTCCGCATCACCCAGGAGGCGGTCACCAACATGTTGCGCCATGCCGGTGCCCGCAACCTGGTGGTTCGCCTGCAACGCACCTCGGCCGGCCTTGCCCTGTCAATCCACGACGACGGCGGCGGCTTCGTGCCGGCCCAGTCCCCCGCGGATTACGGCCAGCGCGGCATGGCCGGCATGCAGGAGCGGGTGACCGCCCTGCGAGGCAGCCTGACCATCACCAGCCAGCCCGGCCAAGGCACCCAGATCGAAGCCCTCTTTCCATGGCCACCCCGCAGCCAAGAACGCGCCAGGACCCCTGCCCCCGATGACCTGTAGATTACTGCTGGTGGACGACCACTCCCTGATTCGCGCAGGCGTCAGGGCACTGGTATCGGACATCCCCGGTTACACCGTGATCGGCGAGGCCGACGACGGCAGCCAGCTTCTGGACCACGTCCTGCGCCTGGCGCCGGACATCGTCCTGCTGGACATTTCCATGCGTTCGACCAGCGGTCTCGACGCGCTCACGCAATTGCGCGCAAACGGTTGCACCTGCAAGGTCCTGATCCTGTCGATGCACACCGACCCGGAAATGATCATGCGCGCCCTGGAAAGCGGCGCCCACGGCTACCTGCTCAAGGACACCACGGCCACCGAGCTGGAACAGGCGCTCACCGCGCTGCGCAACGACGAACGCTACCTCAGCCCGGCCATCGCCCACACCGTCATCAACCAGGCCCTGCTACGCGCGCAGAACGGCCGCCAGCCGAGCAGCGAAGGTCATAACCTGACGGGGCGTCAGCTGGAGATCCTGCGCCTGATCGTGCGCGGCAAGTCGACCCGGGAGATCGCCGCCGGCCTGGGCCTGTCGATCAAGACCGTGGAGACCCACCGCTCGCAGATCATGAAGCGCCTGCAGATCTACGACGTGGCAGGGCTGGTGCTGTTCGCCGTGCGCGAGAAGATCATCAGCCTGGACGACTGAGCAGCGGCGAGTCCGTCGGCAGGTGCACGCGCAACGCTCGTGGCATGGCCTCGAAGCGCAGGCTGGCGGCCTGCAGCGGCTCGCCGTCGAGGTTCATGTCCAGCCCCTGGGCGCCCTTGATTTCCACCCATGGCAACCGCGCACGGACGAACAGCCCGTCGCCGGCCAACAGGTCGCGCAGGGCGCCGGCCATCTCCTGTGGCGCAGGCAGGATGCCGATGTCCAACAGGCCGTCGTCCACCGTCGCCTCCGGGCACAGCACGTGCCCGCCGCCGGCCTGGCGGCCGTTGCCGATGCCCAGCGCCAGCAACTCGCCCTGCCACTGGAAACCGGGGCCCTGCAGTTCCACCGAGGCGGCCTGCAGTTCGCTGAAGCGTGACAGGCCGGTGAACAGGTAGGCCGCCGCGCCGAGCACTTTCTTCAGGTCTTCCGAGGTGTTGGCCGTGACCTGACTGCCGAAGCCGCCGGTGGCCATGTTCAGGAACAACTGGTCACCCACCCGCCCCAGGTCGATCGGCCGCGTCGGCACCTCCAGCAGGTCAAGAGCCGCCTGCGGCTCGAGGGGCACGCCGGCCGCCCTGGCGAAGTCGTTGGCGGTGCCCAGCGGCAACAGGGCCAGGCTGACCTGGGTCGCGGCCAGACCCATCGCTTCGGCCACGTCACGCAAGGTGCCGTCACCACCACCGGCCACCACCTGGCCATAGCCTGCGGCCAGGGCCTCGCCGACCAGGCGCTGGGCGTCGCCGCCCTCCCAGGTCAGCCGCACGTCCAGGGTCCAGCCCCGCTCGCGCAGCTGGCCCACCGCGGCTCGCACCTCGTCGTTGCCGGCCTGTTTGCCATGCAGGATCAACAGTGCCTTGCGCTCGCTCATGCCGTTCTCCCCGAATAGAAATGCCCTACCGCAATCTCGACCACTGCGACGAGCAGATTGCTCCCGGCGACGCCGAAAAACCGCCGCCTCACACAAATACCATTGAAAGCCGGCCGCCACAGGTGCATCATCTGACAAATATTTGGCCATCACGGACGAAGCCGACTCGAAAAGTCATTTTATTGACTTTGTGCCGCCAGACGCCTGACAGGTCGTGATTTCCTTGCATTGCGCTGCCCCCGGCGCCCTGATTCGAGGCTGTGACTATGAGCGTTCTGATTCCCTGCATCATCGCTGGCGGCGCCGGTACCCGATTGTGGCCGGTCTCCCGCGAGGCCATGCCCAAGCCCTTCATGCGCCTGCCCGATGGCATGAGCCTGCTGCAGAAGACCTTCAGCCGCGCCAGCAGCCTGCCCGGCGTCGAACGGGTGCTCACGGTGACCAACCGCGAAGTGGTGTTCCGTACCCAGGACGAGTATCGCCAGGTCAGTACCCAGCGTATCGCCCTCGACTTCATCCTCGAACCTTTCGGCCGCAACACCGCCCCCGCGATCGCCGCCGCGGCGCTGCACTGCGCCCGCCTGCATGGCGAGGACAGCCTGCTGCTGGTGCTGCCCGCCGACCACCTGATCCAGGACCAGGGCGCCTTCGAGGCGGCCGTCCAGCGGGCCATGGCCCTGGCCGGAAAAGGTTGGCTGACCACCTTCGGCCTGCTGCCGACCCGCGCCGAAACCGGCTTCGGCTACATCGAACAAGGAGAGGTACTGGGTAACGACGGCTATCGGGTGGCCCGCTTCGTCGAAAAGCCCGACGCCGACACCGCCCAGGCCTACCTGGACGGAGGCCGGCACCTGTGGAACGCCGGCATGTTCTGCCTGCGCGCGGGCACCGTGCTGCAGGAGCTGCAGGCCCATGCCCCCGAGGTGCTGCACACCGTGACCCACTGCCTGGCGCAGAGCCTGTTCAAGGAGGGGACGTGCGGCCAGCAGGTGGAACTCGACGCCGACAGTTTCGCGCAGGCCCCCGACATCTCCATCGACTACGCACTCATGGAGCCCTCCACCCAGGTGGCCGTGGTGCCCTGCGCCATCGGCTGGAGTGATATCGGCAGTTGGGAAGCGGTGCGCGAGCTGCGCCCGGCCGACAGCCAGGGCAATCATTGCAACGGCGAAACCGTGCTGCATGACGTGAGCAACTGCTACATCGACTCGCCGCGTCGGCTGGTGGGCGCGGTGGGCCTGGACAACCTGATCGTCATCGACACCCCCGACGCCCTGCTGATCGCCGATGCCGCGCGCAGCCAGGAGGTCAAGGTGATCGCCCAGCAACTCAAGCGCCAGGGCCACGACGCCTACCGCCTGCACCGCACCGTGACCCGCCCCTGGGGCCTGTACACCGTGCTCGAGGAAGGGCCACGGTTCAAGATCAAGCGCATCATGGTCCGCCCCGGCGAATCGCTGTCGCTGCAGATGCACCATCACCGCAGCGAGCACTGGATCGTGGTCAGCGGCATGGCCTGCGTGACCAACGGTGAAGAGGAGTTTCTGCTCGACACCAACGAGTCGACCTTCATCAAGCCCGGACGCAGCCACCGCCTGACCAACCCCGGCGTCATCGACCTGGTGATGATCGAGGTGCAGAGCGGCGAATACCTGGGCGAAGACGACATCGTACGCTTTACTGATATCTATGGACGCGCCCCGGCAGCAGCAGCACCTGCTTGACTGCCAGAGGGCGCGTTTTGCCATCCAGGGCCGACACCCGGCCAACCGCGAGGATTCGGGCTCATGCGCATACTCTGGACCCTGCCCTACCTGCCCTGGCCCACCACCAGCGGCAGCAAGACCCGGCAATACCACCTGCTGCGCGCCCTGGCGCAGCATGGCCACCGGATCACCTTGCTGGTGCAGTCCAAGGTCCCGTTGAGCGACGCGGCGCGCGAGGCCCTGGAGCCGCTGGTGGAGCGCCTGGTGGTGCTGCCCCGGCGCGCGCTGCACAGCCCGCTGAACCTGCTGGCCTCGCCCATCATCGACTACCCCATGCGGGCCATCATCAATGGCCTGGCGCCCTGCCTGAGGCACCGCTTCGAGCAGTTGCTGGACGAACCCTGGGACGTGATCCAGATCGAGCACAGCTACAGTTTCCAGCCGTTCGAGAAGGCCTTGCAGGCCCGTGGCCTGCCCTACATGCTCAGCGAGCACTACCTGGAATCGGTGATGGGCGCCGCCTGCCACGACCGCTTGCCCCTGTGGCTACGGCCGCTGAACGCCTTCGACCGCTGGCGCTACCGGCGCTGGGAGCAGCGAGTGCTGCGCCAGCCCACCGAGGTGGTGGCGGTCAGCGCCCATGATGCCGAGCTTATCGGCCAGATCAGCGGGCGCCCGGTGAACGTGGTGGTCAATGGCGTGGACTGCGACCACTACCAGGAGGTTCGCCCCACGCCGCACAGCCAGCGTCTGCTGTTCGTCGGCAATTTCGAGTACGGCGCCAACCTGGAGGCCATCGAATGGGCGCTGGAAGAGATCCTGCCTCAGGTGTGGATGAGCAATCCGGCGGTGCGCCTGGCCATTGCCGGCCACGCCCTGCCGGCCAGCTGGAAGCTGCACTGGAACGACCCGCGCATCGAGTGGGTGGGCTATCGCCCCGACCTGCGCGAGCTGCAACGGCGCTCGGCGCTTTTTTTCGCGCCGCTGCGCCATGCTGGCGGCTCCAAGGTGAAGATCCTCGAAGCCATGGCCGCCGGGCTGCCGGTGATCACCACCAGCAAGGGCGCCTCGGGCCTGGCCATGAACAACGGCGAGCACTACCTGGGCAGCGACGACAGCGGCCAACTGGCGCTGCTGGTCACCCAGCTGCTCAACCAGCCATGGCGCATGTGCCAGCTCAGTGAGGCCGGGCGCCAGTTCGCCCGCCAGCGTCATGACTGGAGCGTCGCCGCCCAGCAGCTGGAGAACGTGCACATGCGCCTGACCCAGCTGGCGCCGGCCGGCGCCGCAGCCGCCGGCGGCGTGCTAGCCAAGTAGCTCGCTGAACGGAATGAACGTCACCGCATCGCCCTGTTGCGGCGTCGTGCCTTCGAGCACCTCCACCACGCCATCGGCCCATGCCGCGCTGCGCAGCACGCCGGAGCTCTGGTTCTTGTAGATGCGCACGCGACCGTCCTCGATGCGTGCCCGCAGGTACTCGCGGCGCGTTCCGGCCTTGGGCCAGTCGAAACCCGCCGGCACGCTGAAGCGCAGCGGCGCGACATGGGCCACGCCCATTCGACGCAGCAGGTAGGGCCGGGTCAGCAGGCCGAAGGTGACCAGGGTCGAGGCCGGATTGCCCGGCAGGCCGATCACCGGCACCCCCTGGTAATGGCCGAAGGTCAGCGGCTTGCCCGGCTTGATCGCCAGCTTCCACAGCGCCAGCTCGCCCGCCTCGCGCAGGGCCAGGCCGAGGAAATCGGCCTCGCCCACCGACACGCCTCCGGTGGACAGGATCAGGTCGACATCGCCCAGCCCGCCCAGGCACTGGCGGGTGCGCTCGAGATCGTCCGGGAGGATGCCGGCGTCGACCACCGTGCAGCCCAGGCGTTGCAGCCAGCTGACCAGCAGGCGTCGGTTGCTGTTGTAGATCTGCCCGGGGCCCAGGGCCAGGCCCGGCTCGACCAGTTCGTCGCCGGTCGACAGCACCGCCACCCGGGGCCGACGCCGCACTTCGAGCGTGCCGAAACCCAGGGTCGCGGCCAGCCCGAGCTGGATCGGGCCCAGCCGCGTGCCGGCGCTCATCACCTGTTCGCCGACACGGGTTTCCTGGCCCTTGGGGCGAACGTTCTGCGCCAGCGCCAGCGGTTCGAGGAAACGCACCCGACCATCCTCGAGCACCTCGGTGTTTTCCTGCATCTCGACGCAATCGGCACCTTCCGGCAGCGGCGCGCCGGTGAAGATCCGTGCGCAGGTGCCAGGTTCCAGGGGCTGTGGTGCATGCCCGGCGAAGATGCGCTGGGTCACCCGCAGCGGTTCGCCCTGACAGTCGGCCAGGCGCAGCGCGTAGCCGTCCATGGCGCTGTTGGGCCACGGCGGCAGGTCGAGGCCAGCCACCAGCTCATGGGCCAGGACCCGCCCTTCGGCCTCGGCCAGCGGTACCTGTTCGGTCTCGGCGATGGGCGCCGTGTCGGCCAGCGCCAGCAGGCGCTCCAGGGCCTCTTCCACCGGCATCAAGGGCCGGGCCACCTCAGCCACGGCTGTCACAGGCCGCCGCCTGCTTCAGGTGCGGCACGAAATTGCACGGCCGATGACGGGCGTCCAGCTGCTCGGCAAGGATACCGTCCCAACCGGTGCGCACGGCGTTGGTCGAGCCCGGCAGGCAGCAGACCAGGGTGCCGTTGGCAAGCCCGGCCAGGGCGCGGGACTGCACGGTGGAGGTGCCGATATCGGCCACCGAGATCTGCCGGAACAGCTCGCCGAAGCCCTCGACCTGCTTGTCCAGCAGGCACGCCACGGCTTCCGGGGTACTGTCGCGGCCGGTGAAACCGGTGCCGCCGGTGATCAGCACCACCTGCACCTGGTCGTCGGCGATCCAAGTCGCGACCTGGGCGCGGATCTTGTACAGGTCGTCCTTGAGCAGCACCCGCTCGGCCAAGCGGTGGCCGGCGGCGCTCAGGCGATCGACGAACAGCTGGCCGGAGGTGTCGGTGTCAAAGGTGCGGGTGTCGCTGACCGTCAGCACGGCGATGTTCAGCGCAACGAAAGGGGTATCTGCCTTGGCTTTCATGGGAGTCCGTCGCAGGGTAACTGGGAATGTGCGCTGTTATATCACAGGCCGCCCGCGGCGTTGTTCTTGGTCAATGCCGCCGCGATGGCGCTATGCTGCACTGTGCAAGGAACTTGCGTGGACGCCCTGCGTCTTAATGACATCTAGCACCATCGCACTGGAGAAACACGATGATCCAACGGACCCTTCCCGCCTTCCTGCTTGCCCTGGGCCTGGGCGCCCTCGCCGGCTGCGCCTCGCCAACCGTCATCACCCTGAACGACGGCCGCGAGATCCAGGCGGTGGACACCCCATCCTATGACGACGATTCCGGTTTCTACGAATTCGAGCAGCTCGACGGCAAGCGCACGCGCATCAACAAGGACCAGATCCGCACCGTCAAGGAGCTGTGATCCAGTCCCGCTTTTTAGCGCAACTCCTTTTTGCAACAAGGGGTTGCGTTGAAAAAAGCGATGCAGTAGCATTTTGGACATCGGAGTGTAGCGCAGCCAGGTAGCGCGTCTCGTTCGGGACGAGAAGGCCGCAGGTTCGAATCCTGTCTCTCCGACCATATCCCGCAAAAAACCCGCTTCGAGCGGGTTTTTTGTTGCCTGCGAAAAGGCCAGGTGGCGCCCTGCATCAGGCAACACTGGGCCCTGTAGGAGCGGCCTTGTGCCGCGAAAGGGCTGCACAGCAGCCCCGGGATTTCAGCGTTGTTGCAAAGATCGCCAGGGCCGCTTTGCGGCCCTTTCGCGGCGCAAGGCCGCTCCTACAGGCTGGCGCCGCTCCCACGCTCAGCTCACACGGTTACTCCGGCAACACCGGCACGTACAGCAGTTGCAGGCGCGCACTGCTCCACTCACGGGTCTTGTTGGTCAGCTCGAGGTCGTTGTTCAGCTTCTGGCCGTAGGTCGGCACGATCTCCTTGAGCTTGGCTTGCCACTCGGCACTCTTGATCCGATCCTTGAAGGTCTTCTCCAGCACGCTCAGCATGATCGGCGCGGCGGTCGAGGCGCCGGGCGAAGCGCCTAGCAGCGCGGCAATGCTGCCGTCCTCGGCGGCCACCACTTCGGTACCGAACTGCAGCACGCCACCGTGCTCGGGATCCTTCTTGATCACCTGCACGCGCTGGCCGGCCTGGAGCAGTTTCCAGTCTTCGTTCTTGGCGTTGGGGAAGTACTCGCGCAGGGCCGCCATGCGGTCATCGAAACTGAGCATCAGCTGACCCATCAGGTAGGTGCTCAGGTCAATGTTGTCGATGCCGGCATGCATCATCGGGCTGATGTTGTGGGTGGTCAGCGAGCTGAACATGTCCAGCAGCGAGCCGTGCTTGAGGTACTTGGTGGAGAAGGTCGCGAACGGACCGAACAGCAGCACTTCCTTGCCATCGATCACCCGGGTGTCCAGGTGCGGCACCGACATCGGCGGCGCGCCGACCGAGGCCTTGCCGTACAGCTTGGCCTTGTGGCGGGCAACCAGGTCAGCGTTGTCGGTCATCAGGAACTGGCCACCGACCGGGAAGCCTGCATAGCCTTCAGCTTCCGCAATACCGGACTTCTGCAGCAGCTTTAGCGCGCCGCCACCGGCACCGATGAAGACGAACCTGGCCTTGACCGAAGACGCCTTGCCGCCGTTGGCCAGGTCGGCCACTACCACGTTCCAGCTGCCATCGTCGTTGCGCACGATGTCGCGCACTTCATGGCTCAGGTGCAGCTGCACATTGGGATTGCGGGTCATGGAGGCGAACAGCTGGCGGGTGATCTCGCCGAAGTTCACGTCGGTGCCGATGGCCATGCGGGTCGCGGCCACTTTCTGCCCGGGATCACGGCCTTCCATTACCAGCGGCACCCACTTGCGGATCTGCTCGTGGTCCTCGGTGATCTCCATGCCACGGAACAGCGAGCTGTGTTGCAGGGCCTCGACGCGCTTGTGCAGGAAGGCGACGTTGTCGTCACCCCAGACGAAGCTCATGTGCGGCACATTGTTGATGAACGAACGCGGGTTGCTCAGCACGCCCTGCTCGACCTGGTAGGCCCAGAACTGCTTGGACACCTCGAACTGCTCGTTGACGTTGACCGCCTTGCTGATGTCGATGCTGCCGTCCTTGCCGACGCTGGTGTAGTTCAGCTCGCAGAACGCCGAGTGGCCGGTGCCGGCGTTGTTCCAGGCGTTGGAACTTTCCTCGGCGACCTGGTCCATGCGCTCGTAGACGTCGACCTTCCAGTTCGGTTCCAGCTCGGTGAGGTAGGTCCCCAGGCTCGCACTCATGATGCCGCCGCCGATCAGCAGGACATCGACGGACTTCTGTGGCTCCGCGGGCTTGGAGCAGCCGATGACGCTCAGGCACAGGAGCGTCAGCAGGATTTTTTTCATTAGCTCAATCCAATTGAAGTGAAGGACTGGCAGTCGTTGCCCCCGGCGTGCACGCCCGGATGTTGTTGTTCTGGTCAGCAGGAGTCTTGCGAAATCGGGGCACGATCGCCTCGGGCCGTGGCCCGGAGCGCCGTAAAGCAGGGAGTGTGCCAGGTTGGCCTGGGCCAATGGCGCAGTGGGCTTGGCAGGGGCGGGTTGGCGGCAATCCGCCAAATGGATGGGTACTTTGCCTGAGGAATGGCGGTTTTCCCCCGAACGCCTGTAGGAGCGGCCTCGTGCCGCGAAAGGGTTGCGCAGCAGCCCCAGGATATCAGCGCCATGGCGAAAATAGCCGGGGCCGCTTTGCGGCCCGTTCGCGGCACAAGGCCGCTCCTACACAGGGATCGTGCAGGCTTGTCAGGCAGTGAGGCGGGAAGTGACTTCGCCCAACTGGCCCGACAACCCATGCAGGCGCTGCCCGGCTTGCTCGGTGTGCTGCACGGCCTCCTGGTTGGCGGTGGCGATGCGGGTGATCTCGACCAGGTTGCGCGAGATGTCCTCGGCGACGCTGGTCTGTTCCTCTGCGGCGGTGGCGATCTGCCGGTTCATGTCGCGGATCGCTTCAACCGCCGTGGTGATGCGCTGCAGCATCTGCCCGGCCTGCTGCACCTGCTCGGCGCCCTCCTCGCTGCGCTGCTGGCCGCTCTCGATGGCCTTGACCGCCTCCACCGCGCCCGATTGCACCGCCTCGATGATCTGGTGGATCTCGGCGATCGACGCCGCGGTGCGCTGGGCCAGGCTGCGCACCTCGTCGGCCACCACCGCAAAACCACGCCCGGCCTCGCCGGCACGGGCGGCCTCGATGGCGGCGTTGAGCGCCAGCAGGTTGGTCTGCTCGGCGATGCCGCGAATCACTTCGAGCACCTTGCCGATCCGCGTGCTGTCGTGTTCCAGGTGACGGATCACCGTCGCGGTACCGGCGATCTCGCGGTTGACCACGGCAATGGTATCGATGGTCCGCTGCATGACCTGCTCGCCGGCCTGGGCGCTGTGGTCGGCCTCGTCCGCGGCGCGGGCGGCGTCGGCGGCGTGGCGCGCCACTTCCTGGGCGGTGGCCGACATCTCGTGCATGGCCGTGGCGACCTGGTCGGTGCGCTGGAACTGGTCGTGGGTGCCATGGGCCATGTCGCCGGCGATGCTGCGCAGCCGGCCGCTGGCACTTTCCAGCTCCTCGGCGTTGTCCTTGAGGCGGCCGACGGTGTCAGCGAGGAAGTCGCGCAGGGTGTTGGCGGCCAGCGCCAGGCGCCCCAGTTCATCCTCGCGGCGGCTGTCGACGCGGGCGGCGAAACGCCCCTGGCTGAGCTGGGCGACATAGTCGATCAGCTGGCGAATCGGCTCGACCAGGCTGCGATTGACCAGCCACAGGCTGAACAGCCCGACCAGCACGGCCGAGCCCAGCATCACCAGCACGCCCAGCCACACCGTGCGCTCGGCGCTGGCGCTGATGGCGCCGGCACGCCCGTGGGCGTCGGCGCGCAACTGCTCCACCAGCGCGCTCATCTGGTCGCTGGTGGCCCGGTCCACGCCCTTGACCGCCAGGTCGCCCGCCACCGGGTCGCCGCCGGCGGCCAGGAACGCCTGGCGTCCCTGCTCATAGGCCGAGCCCAGCTGCCGGTGGCTGGCCTTGAGCTGCTCCAGGCGCGCCTTGAGCGCCGGCTCACTGCTGTCGATCAATTGCCCCAGCAACTGCTGCACCTGCTGCTCGCGGCTCTGGAACTGCTGCCAGTACTTGTCCAGCTCCGCCGGCTGGCGACCGCGCAGCAGCACGTTCTTCCACTCCTGCACCTGGATCTTGAACTGCAGGTTGGCTTCGTCGATCAGTTGCGAGGCACGCAACGGCCCGTCCACCAGCTCGGCATAGCCGCGCACGCTGGACGACAGGAACTGGAAACACACCAGGGCGATCAGCAGGATCGCCACCAGGCTGCCACCGAGCAGGGAGAGAATTTGCACTCTGAGGGATTTACGCAAGATTGCGGATCTCGGAACAAGGAAGAGGGAAAACGGCGCGCGACGGCACCGCCGACGGAGGCATCCTTGTCCTCGTTCGCTGGCCCCAAAAAAGCCGCCATCGGGCGATGGCAGCCAGGGCGAGCACCTGCGCAACCGCCGAGGCAGATAGTCTCAGGCAATTGCTACAGAATTGTTACAAAACAGCGACAACCAAGCCGCTCAGGCCGGGTTGAATTGCAGCGCGGCCAGGCGTGCGTAGAGTGGGCTTTGCTCGATCAATTGTCGATGGCTGCCGACTGCCGCCAGTCGGCCTTTGTCGATCACCGCGATGCGGTCGGCATGCTGCACCGTCGCCAGGCGGTGGGCGATGACCAGCGTGGTGCGCCCGGCCATCAACTGCGGCAACGCCTGCTGGATCAGGTGCTCGCTCTGCGCGTCCAGGGCGCTGGTGGCCTCGTCCAGCAGCAGGATCGGCGCATCCACCAGCAACGCCCGGGCGATCGCCAGGCGCTGGCGCTGGCCGCCGGACAAACCCACGCCGCCTTCACCCAGGAGCGTCTGGTAGCCCTGGGGCAACTGGGCGATGAACTCATGGGCATGGGCGCCGCGCGCCGCCGCCTCGACCTCGGCCAGACTGGCCTCGGGCCGACCGTAGCGGATGTTGGCCTCGACCGTGCCACGGAACAGCGCCGGCTGCTGGGCCACCAGGGCGAACTGGCGACGCAGCTCGGCCGGCTCCAGCCCGGTGATCGGTTGGCCGTCGAGCAGAATCGCGCCGCCCTGCGGGTCGTAGAAGCGCAGCAGCAGGTCGAACAGGGTCGACTTGCCGGCCCCCGACGGCCCGACCAGGGCCACGGTCTCGCCCGGGCGGATGTGCAGGCTCAGGCCATCGATGGCAGCGGCAGTGGGGCGTGACGGGTAGGCGAAGCGCACGTCGCACAGCTGGATGTCACCCGTGGCACGGCCCTGCGCCAGCCCCTGCGGTCGTGCCGGCGCCAGGATAGCCGTCTGCGCCGCCAGCAGCTCGGCGATGCGCTCGGCGGCACCGGCGGCACGCTGCAGTTCGCCGATCACCTCGCTCAGGGTGCCGAAGGCGCTGCCGACGATCAGGCTGTAGAACACGAAGGCGGCCAGCTCGCCGCCGGAGATGCGTCCGGCGATCACGTCCATGCCGCCGACCCAGAGCATCACCCCTACCGCCCCGAGCACCAGCACGATCACCAGGGTGATCAGCCAGGCACGCTGGGCGATGCGCCGGCGCGCCACGCCGAACGCCGCCTCCACGGTCTCGGCGAAGCGCGCCTGGTCATGCCCTTGATGGTTGTAGGCCTGCACCGTCTTGATCTGACCGAGGGTCTCGGCGACATAGCTGCCCACGTCGGCCACCCGGTCCTGGCTCTGCCGCGACAGGCTGCGCACGCGCCGCCCGAACAGCAGGATCGGCGCCAGCACCAGGGGCAAGGCCAGCACCACGATGCTGGTCAGCTTGGGGTTGGTGACGAACAGCAGGATCACCCCGCCCAGCACCATCAGCGCGTTGCGCAGGAACATCGACAGCGACGAACCGATCACCGACTGCAGCAAGGTGGTGTCGGCGGTCAGCCGCGACTGGATTTCCGAGCTGCGGTTGTCCTCGAAAAATCCCGGGTGCAGGCCGATCAGGTGGTCGAATACCGCCCGGCGGATATCGGCCACGCAGCGCTCGCCGATCCACGACACCAGGTAGAAACGGGCAAAGGTCCCCACCGCCAGCGCCATCACCAGCAGCAGGAACAGGCCGATGGTCTGGTTGAGCTGGTGCGCCGAACCGGTCATGAACCCCTGGTCGACCAACAGGCGGATGCCCTGCCCCATGGACAGGGTGATGGCGGCGGTGACCACCAGCGCCAGCAAGGCCAGTAGCGCCTGGCGGCGATAGGGGCGCACGAAATGCCAGCCCAGGTGCAGGGCGCGGCGCTGGCGGGGAGAGATTGGCTCGGGCATGGCGAAAGTCGTTCTTTGCACGGATTAGACCAAGACTACCACTCGTCGGCCCCATGCAACGCCTGGGAATCCGTCGCCGTCCCATGATCGAACAGGACAACAGTGACTATGCTCATTCGTTCTAACCTGTGTCTGGAGCTTTGTCGCGCTTTCTGTTGGACTGTTCCGGCATGACGCCGAAGAAACTGTCACAGACCAGTCACGGCGAAGCACTACCTTGAGCTTGAACCTGAAAGAGGAGACAGGATATGAGCTTGCAGCACACCGATACGCCCAAGAACCAGAACCGTCCGCAACCTCAGGTCTGCGGCTCGATCATCGATGCCCAGGGCCGCGAGGTCCCGATCACCGAGCAGATGATCCAGAAGGCCTGCAAGGACCTGGAAGACAGCCGGGTCAAGAAAGTCGGCAAGGCCTGACCCCCGAATTGCGTGCAACCCGGCGCTTGCGCCGGGTTTTTATTGGCTGGCCGTCAGGCCAGCACCGCCCCCAGTGCGCTGACCAGTTGCACCAGCTGCGGCGCCTCTCCACGGACACGTACCGCCAGCCCCTCGATCTCGCGCCTTACCGGGTAGTGCTTGCGCAGCAGGTCGAACGCTGCACGCTGTTCGGCCGGCTCTTCGCTCAGGCTGCGACGAAAATCCGCATCGTCGCGACGTGGGTCGTAGACCGCCCGGCACAGGGTGGCCAATGCCCACGCCGGATCCGCGCTCGGGTCAAACTCGATCTGCGCCAGACCCGGCGCCGGCAACAGGTCGGCCAGGCGCACCTGCTCGGGCTCCCCGCGCCAGCGGCAGAAGGCCTGGTAGATCTGCGCCGTGCCCCGCTGCTTGCCGTCCAGGCTGTAGCCGGCGATATGCGGCGTGGCCAGGGTGCACAGGTCGGCCAGTTGCAGGTCCACCTGCGGCTCGCCCTCCCACACATCAAGCACCGCGTGCAGATCCTCGCGATCCAGCAGCAGTTCGCGCAGGGCCGCGTTGTCCACCACCGGGCCGCGGCTGGCGTTGATCAGCCAGGCGCCGGCACGCAAGCGGGCCAGGCGCGGCTGGTCGAGCAGGTGCCAGGTCGGGTGATCGCCGCCGCGTTGCAGCGGCGTGTGCAGGCTGATCACGTCGCACTGCTCGAGGATCGTCTGAAGGTCGACAAAGTCGCCGCCCTCGCTGGCCTGGCGCACCGGGTCGCACACCAGCACCTTCCAGCCCAGGCCATGCAGCACCCGCACCAGGCGCCCGCCGACCTCGCCGGCGCCGACCACGCCATAGACGCGCTTGGCCAGGTCAACGCCGTCGAGTTCGGCCAGGGTCAGCAGGCTGCCCAGCACGTAGTCCACCACGCCACGGGCGTTGCAGCCCGGCGCGCTGCTCCAGTGGATACCGGCCTGGGCGAAATAGTCGAGGTCGAGGTGATCGGTGCCGATGGTGCAGGTGCCGACAAAGCGCACCCGGCTGCCTTCGAGCAGTTGCCGGTCGACGCGGGTCACCGAGCGCACCAGCAGCACGTCGGCGTCCTTGACGCAGGCGGCGTCGATGGCCCGGCCGGGGTAGCGGCGGATCTCGCCGAAACCGGCGAAGAAGGCATCGAGCAGCGGGATATTCTCGTCGGCAACTATCAGCATGGTGCTCTCCTGTCAGGGGAGCGCAGTGTAGCGCGATCGCAGCCGGCTCAGTCGGCCTTCTTGCGGATCCAGTACAGGTAGGTGCCGGCCTCTTCCTGCTGGCCGAGCAACTCGTGGCCGAGGAAGATGCAGAACTTGGGAATGTCGCGACGGGTCGACGGGTCGGTGGCGATCACCTTGAGCACGCCGCCGCCGGCCAGCTCGCGCACGTGCTTGTGCAGCATCATCACCGGCTCCGGGCAGTTCAGGCCGGTGGCGTCGAGGATCGCGTCGTGGGTGAAATCGGTCATGTAGGGCTCCGCAAAATGATCGTCATTGTGGCGCATCGGTCGAGGTGCTCCAAGGGGCTGAGAACCGAAGCCCCCTGTAGGAGCGGCCTTGTGCCGCGAAAGGGCTGCAGAGCAGCCCCGGCAATTTCTGCTTTCACGCTGAAATCCTGGGGCCGCTTTGCGGCCCTTTCGCGGCACAAGGCCGCTCCTACAGTGGCCGGGCAAACCCGTTTAACGCGGTTTCAGGTCCAACCGGCGCAGGTGGCAGGTCACTTCCTCGCGGTCGTGATACAGCTGCTTGCAGGCGATCGACACCTTCACCTTGCGCGCCTTGAACCCGGCCTCGATGCGCTCGAGCAGCTTGCGCACCTCGGCATGGCGCTGCTTCATCGGCAGCTTCAGGTTGACCACTGCCTCGCGGCACAGTCCTTCGCCCAGCCAGGTCTCGATCAGCGAGGCGGTGCGCGCCGGCTTCTCGACGATGTCGCAGACCATCCAGTCCACGGTCTGGCGGGGTTTCCAGGTGAAGCCGTCAGCCATCAGGTGGGTGACCAGGCCAGTGTCCATCAGGCTTTCGGCCATCGGCCCGTTGTCGATGGCGGTCACCAGCATGCCGCGCTTGACCAGCTGGTAGGTCCAGCCGCCGGGGGCGGCGCCCAGGTCGACGCCGGTCATGTCGTCGTTCAGGCGCTGGTCCCACTGCTCGCGGGGAATGAACTGGTGCCACGCCTCCTCGAGCTTGAGGGTCGAGCGGCTGGGGGCTTCGCGGGGGAACTTCAGGCGCGGGATGCCCATCGGCCACAGCGCCGAGTTGTCGGCCTCGGCCAGCCCCAGGAACACCCGCCGGCCACTGATGAAGGTCAGCAGCAGGCGCGGCCGCCGGGCGTCGTCCACCAGCCGTCCGGCCTTTTCCAGGGCCTTGCGCAGCGGTACTTCGAACTTGCGGCAGAAGGTCGACAGTTCCTTGCCGTCGTTGCTGTCGAGCACTTCCAGCCAAAGGCTGCCGCACACCGGCAGCGCGGCAAGGTGCTCGAGCAGCACGCTGATGCGGTCGGTCTCCGGCAGCTCGACGTAGGCGCCGCGGGCCCACTGGCGCGGGAAGATCAGCTGCGAAAAGCGCAGCGTCTGCATCATGCGTTGGGCACCGTCCGCCTCGCTGCAGACGAACTCGGCACAGGCACTCTGCGGCTTGCCCTTGGCATAGCCGGCCACGCCCAGGTGGGCGGCGTGTTCGCTGATTTCGGCGCAGACCTCGCCCTCGAAGCCGGGCCGGCAATGCATGAACAGGGTATTCATTTCTCACTCCACATCACTGGCGCAGACGGCGCCAGGGCGGCGAATGATAAAGGAAGATCGGAACCGACGACACGCCCCATCGGTCCAGAAAAGGGTCAGGGCGGACAAACCGGTCTAACCTGACTGTTCAGCCAGGTCCGTGCCGTGCGGACCGGTCCAGAGCGGTGACACCGGCGAGCGACCCGCAGTCGCCGGGCACCGGAGCACAAGGAGTTGTAAATGCCCTCGCTCGATAGCCTGAAAACCCTCAAGACCCTCCAGGTGGCCGACCGCGCCTACCACTATTTCAGCCTGCCCGACGCCGCGCGCCAGCTCGGCGACCTGCAACGCCTGCCCATGTCGCTGAAGGTGCTGCTGGAAAACCTGCTGCGCTGGGAAGACGGCAAGACCGTCACCGGCGACGACCTGCGCGCCCTGGCCCAGTGGCTGCAGGAGCGTCGCTCCGATCGCGAGATCCAGTACCGCCCGGCGCGGGTGCTGATGCAGGACTTCACCGGCGTACCGGCGGTGGTCGACCTGGCCGCCATGCGCGCTGCGATGGCCAAGGCCGGCGGCGACCCGCAGCGGATCAACCCGTTGTCGCCGGTGGACCTGGTGATCGACCACTCGGTAATGGTCGACCGCTACGCCAGCCCCAATGCCTTCGCCCAGAACGTCGACATCGAGATGCAACGCAACGGCGAGCGCTACGCCTTCCTGCGCTGGGGCCAGAGCGCCTTCGACAACTTCCGCGTGGTACCGCCGGGCACCGGCATCTGCCACCAGGTCAACCTCGAGTACCTGGGCCGCACCGTGTGGACCCGCGAAGCGGACGGCCGCACCTATGCCTTCCCCGACACCCTGGTCGGCACCGACTCGCACACCACCATGATCAACGGCCTGGGCGTGCTCGGCTGGGGCGTGGGCGGCATCGAAGCCGAGGCGGCAATGCTCGGCCAGCCGGTGTCGATGCTGATCCCCGAGGTGATCGGCTTCAAGCTCACCGGCAAGCTGCGCGAGGGCATCACCGCCACCGACCTGGTGCTGACGGTGACGCAGATGCTGCGCAAGAAGGGCGTGGTGGGCAAGTTCGTCGAGTTCTATGGTGACGGCCTGGCCGACCTGCCGCTGGCCGACCGCGCCACCATCGCCAACATGGCTCCCGAGTACGGCGCCACCTGCGGCTTCTTCCCGGTGGACCAGGTAACCCTGGACTACCTGCGCCTGTCCGGTCGCCCCGAGGAGGCCGTGCAACTGGTCGAGGCCTACAGCAAGGCCCAGGGCCTGTGGCGCCTGCCGGGCCAGGAGCCGCTGTTCAGCGATACCCTGGCGCTGGACATGAACGACGTCGAAGCCAGCCTCGCCGGGCCCAAGCGCCCGCAGGACCGGGTCGCCCTGGGCCAGGTCGCCCAGGCCTTCGACCACTTCATCGAGCTGCAGCCCAAACCACTGGCCAAGGAGGTCGGCCGCCTGGAAAGCGAGGGAGGCGGCGGTGTGGCGGTGGGCAATGCCGACCAGGCCGGCGAGATCGACTACACCCACGAAAACCAGACTCACACCCTGCGCGACGGCGCCGTGGTGATCGCCGCCATCACCTCCTGCACCAATACCTCGAACCCCAGCGTGATGATGGCGGCCGGGTTGGTGGCGAAAAAAGCCGTGGAGAAGGGCCTGACCCGCAAACCCTGGGTCAAGAGCTCACTGGCGCCAGGTTCCAAGGTGGTCACCGACTACTACAAGGCCGCGGGCCTGACACCTTACCTCGACCAGCTTGGCTTCGACCTGGTTGGCTATGGCTGCACCACCTGCATCGGCAACTCCGGCCCCCTGGACGAGGCGATCGAGAAAGCCATCGGCAGCGCCGACCTCACCGTCGCTTCGGTGCTGTCGGGCAACCGCAACTTCGAAGGCCGGGTGCACCCGCTGGTCAAGACCAACTGGCTGGCCTCGCCGCCGCTGGTAGTGGCCTATGCCCTGGCCGGCAGCGTGCGGCTGGACCTGACCAAGGACGCCCTGGGTACCGGCAAGGACGGCAAGCCCGTGTACCTGCGCGATATCTGGCCAAGCCAGCAGGAAATCGCCGAGGCCGTGCGCAAGGTCGACACGGGCATGTTCCACAAGGAGTACGCCGAAGTGTTCGCCGGCGACGCCCAGTGGCAGGCCATCGAGGTGCCCCAGGCGGCCACCTATGTCTGGCAGGACGACTCCACCTATATCCAGCACCCGCCGTTCTTCGACGACATCGGTGGTCCACTGCCGGAAATCGGCGATATCCACGGCGCGCGCATCCTCGCCCTGCTCGGCGACTCGGTGACCACCGACCATATCTCCCCGGCCGGCAACATCAAGGCCGACAGCCCGGCCGGCCGCTACCTGCGCGGCAAGGGCGTGGAACCACGGGACTTCAACTCCTACGGTTCACGGCGCGGCAACCATGAGGTGATGATGCGCGGCACCTTCGCCAACATTCGCATCCGCAACGAGATGCTCGGTGGCGAGGAAGGCGGCAACACCCTGTACGTACCCACGGGCGAAAAACTGTCGATCTACGATGCCGCCATGCGCTACCAGCAGGACGGCACGCCACTGGTGGTGATCGCCGGGCAGGAATACGGCACCGGCTCCAGCCGCGACTGGGCGGCCAAGGGCACCAACCTGCTGGGGGTCAAGGCGGTGCTGGCGGAGAGTTTCGAGCGCATCCACCGCTCAAACCTGGTGGGCATGGGCGTGCTGCCGCTGCAGTTCAAGGCCGGCGACGACCGCAAGCGCCTCGGACTGACCGGCAAGGAACGCATCGATGTGCTGGGCCTTGGCGGGGCGCAGATCCGCCCGGGCATGAGCCTGAAGGTGCGCATCACCCGCGAGGACGGGCGCCAGGAGCAGATCGAAGTGCTGTGCCGGATCGATACCCTCAATGAGGTGGAGTACTTCAAGTCAGGGGGGATCCTGCATTATGTGCTGCGGCAATTGATCGCGGAGCAAAGCAGGCGATAGTTGGCTTCGCAGCCCTTTCGCGGCACAAGGCCGCTCCTACAGGGGAACGCGATCTCTTGTAGGAGCGGCCTTGTGCCGCGAAAGGACCGCAAAGCGGTCCCGGCATTACCCGCCCAAGCGCGTAAACATCCAAGTGTCCTGAAGGCCATGGGGTAAGTCCTACCCTCCTCGGATTCACCGGCACTAAGGAAATGTCATGCCTCTTCCCCACTGGATCGCCCTGCTCCTGCTCGCCCTCGGCTATGTAATCGCCCTGACCTACGGCAGCCTCGGCCTCGCCGCCCTGCCCGCCTTGCTCGCCCTGCTGTGCAGCGCACTGCTCGCCCGCCGTCCGGTACGCTGGCAACAAAGCCTCGGCCACTTGCTGTTCATCCTGCTCGCCCTCGCCCTGGCCCTGCACTGGCTGCCCGGCTTCCACAGCGCCAAAGTGATCGACAAGGCCGTGCTCAGCGACGGCGCCGTGCCCTTCTCCCTGTACCTCAACCTGGACAAGCCTCTGATCGGTCTGTGGTTGCTGCTGGCCTGCCCGTGGCTGGTGATGCTGCGCCCACGCGGCCTGCTGCCCGGCCTGGCACTGACCCTGCCATTGACCCTGCTCGCCTGCCTGGGCGGCGCCTGGGCACTGGGCATGGTCGCCTGGGCACCGAAATGGCCCGACCAGGCCTGGCTGTGGCTGCTGAACAACCTGCTGTTGGTGAGCCTGACCGAAGAACTGTTGTTCCGTGGCTATATCCAGGGCGGCCTGCAACGTCTGTTCAGGCATGAAGGGCTGGCGTTGCTGGTGGCCGCGCTGTTGTTCGGCCTCGCCCACCTGGCCGGTGGCTGGCAATGGTTCTACCTGGCCACCCTGGCCGGGGTGGGGTATGGTCTGGCCTATCGCCATGGCGGGCTGGCGGCGGCGGTGCTGTGCCACACCTGCGTCAACCTGGCGCACTTCGCCGCTTTCAGCTACCCGATGCTGGCCCCGAATTGAACAATCGGTCATGATCAGACCTGATCGTCATCATTTATAAAGAAAACTGCAATATTGGCGGCAACGGCTGCGATCAGGTGGGCTGCATTAGCTCAGCCGCACTGATGGCACCTTGCCCCAGATCAAGCCAGTTAAATATTCATTCAATAAAACCAGAGGCTTGCCGATACCCGTCGAAAGCCTTGCGGATTGAACAGCCAATGCGTAACAACCAGCCGATTACCCAGAGAGAACGGACTTTCCCTGCCCAGCAGCGGTTGATCTCCACCACCAACGCCAAGGGCGTGATCACCTACTGCAACGATGCCTTCATCGAGATCAGCGGTTTTTCCCGCGAGGACCTGATGGGCGCGCCGCACAACCTGGTGCGCCACCCCGATGTGCCACCGGCCGTGTTCGCCCACATGTGGCAGACCCTCAAGCAAGGCCTGCCGTGGATGGGCATCGTCAAGAACCGCTGCAAGTCGGGCGACCATTACTGGGTCAACGCCTACGTCACGCCGATCTTCGACAGCAACCAGGTGGTCGGCTACGAGTCGGTACGGGTCAAGCCCACCGCCGAGCAGATCCGCCGCGCCGAAGCGCTGTACCAGCGCATCAACCAGGGCCGCTCGGCCATCCCGAAACGCGACAAGTGGCTGCCGGTGCTGCAGGACTGGCTGCCGTTCATCCTGGTCAGCCAGATCGGCTTCCTGATCGGCAACTGGCTCGGCCATTCCTGGGGCTTCGCCCTGGCCGCCGGCCTGTCGGTGCCGCTCGGCCTGCTCGGCCTGAGCTGGCAGCAGCGCGGCCTCAAGCGCCTGCTGCGCCTGGCCGAACAGACCACCTCCGACCCGCTGATCGCGCAGATGTACACCGACAGCCGCGGCGTCCAGGCGCGCCTGGAAATGGCCATGCTCAGCCAGGACGCACGGATGAAGACCTGCCTGACCCGCCTGCAGGACAGCGCCGAGCAGCTCAGCGACCAGGCCCGCCAGTCCGACGCCTTGGCCCACCAGAGCTCTTCGGGCCTGGAGCGCCAGCGGGTGGAGACCGAGCAGGTCGCCGCCGCCGTCAACCAGATGGCCGCCACCACCCAGGAAGTGGCCAACCATGTCCAGCGCACCGCCGACGCCACCCAGGAAGCCAATCGCCTGACCAGCCAGGGCCGCAACATCGCCGGCGAGACCCGTGACGCCATCGAGCGGCTGTCCGCCGCCGTGGGCGAGACCGGGCTGACCGTCACCCAGCTGGCCAAGGACAGCGACGAGATCGGCGGCGTGGTCGATGTGATCAAGGGCATTGCCGACCAGACCAACCTGCTGGCGCTCAACGCCGCCATCGAAGCGGCACGTGCCGGCGAGATGGGCCGCGGCTTTGCCGTGGTGGCCGACGAGGTCCGTCAGCTGGCCCAGCGCACCGCCGAATCCACCGGGCAGATCCACACCCTGATCGCCAAGCTGCAACAGACCGCCAACAACGCGGTGCAGACCATGGAAACCGGCCACCGCCAGGCCCAGGAAGGCGTCGAGCGGGTGATGGAGGCCGACCAGGCGCTGGTGGGCATCAGCGAGGCGGTGGCCAACATCACCGACATGGCCACCCAGATCGCCGCCGCCACCGAGGAGCAGTCCGCGGTGGCCGAGGAGATCAGCCGCAACATCAGCACCATCGCCGACCTGGCCGACCAGACCTCCGGCCAGGCCCAGCGCTCGGCGCTGCTCAGCGAAGAGCTGACCAGCACGGCGGGTACCCAGTACTCGCTGGTGGAACGCTTCAACCGCTGACCAGCGGTGACAGACTGTAGGCGCCAGCCGTGCTGGCGCCTACAGCGGCGGTGCCGGCCTCAAGCCATGCCCCATGCCTGTGGGAGCGGGTTTACCCGCGAAGCAAGCGACGCGGTGCCTGGCACCGGCTGCGCCGGTTCGCGGGCAAGCCCGCTCCCACAGGAATCGCGCCAGCTTGAGACATTTGCCCAAGACAGCGCCGGGCGAAGATGTGGGACTGGCCTTTACCAATCCAACTTCAAGCGGCTTTCGAAATAACGCACCTCACCCGTCAACGGATCCTCGAAGCGCAGGCTGTGGGCCAGCAGCTTGAGTGGCCGCGCGTAATCATCCTGTTCGTTGACCAGCTGCGGATAAAAAGGATCGTTGCAGATCCCCGCGCCCAACGCCGCCATATGCACCCGCAACTGGTGGGTCTTGCCGGTGACCGGTGACAGGCCATAGCGCCACAGCTCGCCATTCCTCTCCAGCACACAGGCGTGGGTTTCGCTGTTGTCGGCCCCTTCCACTTCATGCATGCGGAAGAACGGCTCGCCATGCACCAGACGGCTGCGGTGCACCAGCGGGTAGTCATGCTGCGGCATGGCCGCGGCGATGGCCTGGTAGTGCTTGTCGATGCGCCGCTCGGGGAACAGGCGCTGATAGGCGCCACGGCTTTGCGGGTTGGCGGAAAACAGCACCAGCCCGGCGGTGTGCCGGTCGATGCGGTGCAGCGGCACCAGGTGCGGGTTGTCCAGGCGCCGGATGAGCCGGCGCAGCAGCGTCTGTTCGACGTACTCACCGGTGGGCGTGACGGGTAGGAAGTGCGGCTTGTCCGCCACCACCAGGTGCTCGTCGACATGCAGGATCTCTTCCTGCACCGGGATCACCTTCTCGTTGGGCACTTCACGGAAATAGTGCAAGCGCATGCCCCGCCGATAGAGCGTATCCGCCGCAATGGGCTGGCCGTCGGCATTCAGCACCCGGCCCCGGGCGAAGCGGTCAAGCCACTGCTCACGCGCGATGCCCTTGAAGTGATCGCACAGGCAGTCGAGCACGTTTGCCCAGGGCCCCGGAGGCAGGCATACGGTACTGGCTTGCTGGTGGGCGGGGTCGAAAGGCGTGGTCATCATCGGGCTCGGTTCTACGTGGGCGGACATTATCTCCTACCCCCTGCCCCTCAACCAGCCTCGCTGGCCGGCTCGCAGCGCGCCTTGAGCCAGCGCAGCACCTGCACCGCGTCCCAGCGCCCCGGATCGTAGAGGGCGTAGCTCAGGCCCTGATAGCCCACCACGTCCAGCGGACGGTGAAAGCCGGCGCGCTGGAACAGCGCCTCGATCTCGGCAAAGCAGGTGTTGAAATGCACCTTGCCGAACGGCGTGCGTTCGTCGGTGACGATGCCGTCGAGGCGCAATTCCAGCACGGCCTCGCACACACGCTCGGGAGCCATGTGATTGACGCTGTACTTGAGTTGCTCGACATTGAGCATGGCTTCACCTCGGATACTGTATTTATATACAGCATACGGAGCGAGCCACCCGCTCGTCAATGCGCGACTCAGCCGAGGAAGGCCACCACCTGCTCGGCATCGAACGGCCAGCCCAGCTCGGCGCCGGTATCGCAACGGCGCAGCACCGGGATGCTCAGCCCGTAGCGTTCGAACAGCGCCTCGCTGTCGGCGATATCGACCAGCTCGACCAGCAGGCCGTGCTCGACGAACGGCATCAGCACGGCCTCGGCCACTTCACACAGGTGGCACCCCACGGTGCCGAACAACTGGGTTTCAGGGAGCATGCAGACATCCGTAATTCGCATGAATGGATGCTCATTCTAGGTCCGTCCCCGCCAACGCGCACCTGACCTGGCTCAATCCTGGCTGGTGGCGCCGATCCGGTGCACGGCCAGGTCCGCGCCCTGGAACTCCTCCTCGTGGCTCAGGCGCAGGCCATGCAGCGCCTTGATCAAGCCATACACGGCAAAACCGCCGACCAACGCCACCAGCACACCCGCCAGGCTCCCCAGCAGCTGGCTGACCAGGCTGACGCCGCCCAGGCCACCCAGGGCCGCCTGGCCGAACACGCCGCAGGCAATGCCGCCCCAGATGCCACACACGCCGTGCAAGGGCCATACCCCCAGCACGTCGTCGATCTTCCAGCGGTTCTGCGCGGCAGTGAAGCACCAGACGAACAGGCCACCGGCCACCAGCCCGGTGACCAGCGCGCCCACCGGGTGCATCAGGTCGGAGCCCGCGCACACCGCCACCAGGCCGGCCAACGGGCCGTTGTGCAGAAAGCCCGGGTCGTTACGCCCGGCCAGCAGGGCCGACAGCGTGCCGCCGACCATGGCCATCAGCGAGTTGATCGCCACCAGCCCGCTCACCCCCTGCAGGGTCTGCGCGCTCATGACGTTGAAGCCGAACCAGCCGATGATCAGGATCCACGAGCCCAGCGCCAGGAACGGAATGCTTGACGGCGCGAACGCCACCAGGCGTCCGTCGCGGTAGCGGCCACGGCGCGCGCCGAGCAGCAACACCGCCGCCAGCGCCAGCCAGCCGCCCATGGCGTGTACCACCACGGATCCGGCAAAATCATGGAACGGCGCGCCGAAACGCGCCTGCAACCAGGCCTGCAGGCCAAAGTTGCCATTCCACACCACGCCTTCGAAGAACGGGTAGATGAACGCCACGATCAACGCCGTCGCGCACAGTTGCGGCGCAAAGCGCGCGCGCTCGGCGATACCGCCGGAGATGATCGCCGGAATGGCCGCGGCGAAGGTCAGCAGGAAGAAACACTTGACCAGCGCATAGCCGTGATCGCTGGCCAGCGTCGCCGCCGGTTGCAGGAAACTCACGCCATAAGCGATCCAGTAGCCGATGAAAAAATACACCAGGGCCGAGACGGCGAAGTCACTGAGGATCTTCGACAGGGCGTTGACCTGGTTCTTGTGCCGCACCGTGCCGACCTCGAGAAAGGCGAACCCCGCGTGCATGGCCAGGACCAGGATCGCGCCCATGAGGATGAACAAGGTGTTGGAGCCATGGACCAGGGAGTCCATCGCGCTGTGCATGTTTTCCATGAAGTGGCAGACCTGCAAAAAGGCACCAGGACAGTTCAAGAACCGGCATCCATGCACCGGATCGGTGCCAGGCCCCTGCCCCGTTTCGGTGAGCCGGGCGGCGCCTGCGTGGTTTTTTCTTGGGTTTGTCGTGGATTGGGTTAAGGTTTAGCGGTATCCGCAACGCTGGCGCATGGTTTCGGCGCAAGCCGCGGCGGACACGCACCGCTTTTTAGCAAGCGCTGTACCAACACATCCCGCTGAACCTTCCGCGCCACCGATCACTCGAAATAACCAGCACACATCCACAGGGAGAGGCCCATCCATGGCCAGCAAATCGGCAAAGACTGCACAGGAAATATTGATGGCTGACTTCCAGGCTCTGGTCCGCGATACCGAGAAGCTGCTCGCCGACACCGCCAACCTGGCCGGCGACCAGGCCGACGAACTGCGCGAGCAGATCCACGAACGCCTGGTGCAGGCCCGCGAGACCCTGCAGTTGACCCAGGATTCGGTGCGCGCTCGCGGCCAGGCGGCCCTTGGCAGCGCCGAGGAATACGTGCAGGAGAACCCGTGGCAGGCCATCGGCATCGCCGCCGGCGTCGGCCTGCTGATCGGCCTGCTGGCCAAGCGCTGAGGAGCCGGCATGGACAACGACGCCATCGGCACGGGCGCCTCCGGTCGGCGCCTGGGCGCGGCCATATTGGGTCTGCTGCACAGCCATATCGAGTTGTTCGGCATCGAGTTGCAGGAGCAGAAGGCCCGCACCCTCAGTCTGCTGTTGTTCGCAGGTCTGGCCCTGGTGTTCGCCCTGCTGCTGCTGACCGCGCTGTCGGGCCTGGTGCTGGTGCTGCTGTGGGACAGTTACCGACTGGCCGGGATCATCGGCCTGTGCGTGTTCTACGGACTCGCCGCGCTGTACTGCGGCCTGCGCCTGAAAGCCGCGGTGTTCGATGAATCCTCGCCGTTCAATGCCACCCTCGAGGAGTTGGCCAAGGATCGGGAGCGCCTGCTGCCATGAGCCTGCCCGAACTGCCCAACACCCGTAACCCCCGTGAGCTGCGCAAGGCGCTGCTGCGCCTGCGCATGGAAATGCACCGCCAGGAAATCCGCCACGAGTCCGGCCAGTTGCTCGAACCGGTCCGCCGCCTGCGCGGCATGGGCGGCTCGTTCGGCGAGGGCCTGGGCGTCAAGCACGGCTCGCTGTGGGGTATCGGCGCCGTCGTCGCCCTGGGTTTTCTCACCGGCAAGGGCGTGCGCAGCGGCAACCTGGCGCGCCTGGTGCGCCTGGGCACCAGCCTGGTACCGCTGATCCGCCTGTTCCTCGGCAACAGCCGCCGCCCCTGAGGCCAAGGCGCGTCCGACGCTTGCGCGGGCGCGCCGGACGCAGGAAGCTATCCCGACTCTACGATGGGAGATCACGCCTTGGACTGGCACACCCTGCTGACCCGCGAACGACTGGGCAAGGCCCTCTACAGCCCCGAGGAACTCGGCCGCAGCCCGTTCCACAAGGACCACGACCGCATCATCTTCTCCGGCGCCTTCCGCCGCCTGGGGCGCAAGACCCAGGTGCACCCCGTATCCAGCAACGACCATATCCACACCCGCCTGACCCACTCCCTGGAGGTCAGCTGCGTCGGCCGCTCGCTGGGCATGCGCGTCGGCGAGACCCTGCGCGAGCAACTGCCGGACTGGTGCGAACCCAGCGATCTGGGAATGATCGTGCAATCGGCCTGCCTGGCCCACGACATCGGCAACCCGCCGTTCGGCCATTCCGGCGAGGACGCCATCCGTCACTGGTTCCAGCAGGCCGCCGGGCGCGGCTGGCTGGACGACATGAGCGACGATCAACGCACCGATTTCCTCAACTTCGAAGGCAATGCCCAGGGCTTTCGCGTGCTCACCCAGCTCGAATACCACCAGTTCGACGGCGGCATGCGCCTGACCTATGCCACCCTTGGCGCCTACCTCAAGTACCCATGGGCGGCACGCCACGCCGACGCCCTGGGCTACAAGAAGCACAAGTTCGGCTGCTACCAGAGCGAACTGGGGCTGCTTGAGCAGATCGCCGGCAAGCTCGGCCTGCCGCAGCTGGAGCACCAGCGTTGGGCCCGTCACCCCCTGGTGTACCTGATGGAGGCCGCGGACGACATCTGTTACGCCCTGATCGACCTCGAGGATGGGCTGGAGATGGACCTGCTGCAATACGCCGAGGTCGAGGCGCTGCTGCTGGACCTGGTGGGCGATGACCTGCCGGAAACCTATCGCCTGCTGGGGCCCGGCGAATCACGTCGGCGCAAGCTGGCGATCCTGCGCGGCAAGGCCATCGAGCACCTGACCAATGCCGCCGCCCAGGCCTTCGTCGAACAGCAGCAGGCCCTGCTCGCCGGCAGCCTGGCGGGTGACCTGGTCGAGCACATGCATGGCCCGGCGCAACGCTGCGTACTGCAGGCCAAGGACATGGCGCGCAAGAAGATCTTCCAGGACAAGCGCAAGACCCTGCACGAGATCGGCGCCTACACGACCCTGGAGATCCTGCTCAATACCTTCTGTGGCGCGGCGCTGGAACAGCATGGCGGGCGTACCCCGTCGTTCAAGAGCCGGCGGGTGCTGGACCTGATCGGCAACAACGCCCCCGACCCGCATGGTTCGCTGCACGACGCCTTCCTGCGCATGATCGACTTCATCGCCGGGATGACCGACAGCTACGCCAGTGAAATGGCTCTGGAAATGACCGGGCGGTCCAGTCCGAAGTGAGGGGATGACGGGGTGTTCGGCGCGAAGCTTTCGGCGCCTATGAGATCGAGCGCCGCCCGCGCGGCGCATCGCGACGCAAGGCCGCTCCCACATCTGTTTCGGGCCAGTCAATCCTGTGCCATTACCTGGTCCGCCTTGTTGGCCCGACGCAATTTCAGCATGGACACCAATGCCGCCCCGCAGGACTTGAGGCATGCACCAAGGCAGGCGCCGTCTCATTCACAGGATTAATTGGCCCGAAACAGATGTGGGAGCAACTGTCTTGCTCAATTTCTAGAATCTGGCGCGATCCCTGTAGGAGCGGGTTTACCCGCGAAGCAGACGACGCGGTGCCTGGCACCGGCTGCGCCGGTGTTCGCGGCTGAAGCCGCTCCCACAGCGACCGCGCGGCCCTCAAGCCACGCGCTATGCCAGTGTGAGCGGCCTTGTGCCGCGATGCGCCGCGCGGGCGGCGCTCGATCTCATAGGCGCTGCATGGATCGCGGCGGACACCTGGTGGCCCTCACCCGGTCAAGAACCTCGCGCCCAAACATCCTTGAAACGACTGACGTTTAATACGCATGAAATTTCCCACGCAATATTGATTCCCAATAAACACGCTCACTACGCAACCCCACCAAAACGATCAAACCCTGACAAATCCCTGTCAATATCTACATCACTCGTAGCAATGTTTCGCCAACACTGTAAGTAAATTCCTATATCCCGGTTTTGGCAGCCACTTCCCTGCCCGTCGACATTCAACTGAGCTAATGTGCCGGCTGCCTTCACGCGCCGCATGGAATGTTGAATATGCACTCAGTCTTTATAGTTGATGACCATCCCGTCATACGTTTGGCGATACGGATGTTGCTGGAAAACCAGGGATACAAGGTGGTCGGGGAATCGGACAACGGCGTGGACGCCATGCAGTTGATCCGCGAGACCCCGCCGGACCTGGTCATCCTCGACATCAGCATTCCCAAGCTCGACGGCCTGGAGATGCTCTCGCGCCTGCAGGCCATGGCCATCCCGCTGAAGGTCCTGGTGCTCACAGCCCAATCGCCGGCACTGTTCGCCGTGCGCTGCATGCACTCCGGCGCGGCCGGGTACGTGTGCAAGCAGGAAGACCTCAGCGAACTGCTCAGCGCGATCAAGGCCGTGCTGTCCGGGTACAACTATTTCCCCAGCCAGGCGCTCAATCCACCGCCGACGGGCAGCAACCAGGAGCTGGAACTGTTCCGCCAGGTCAATGATCGGGAACTCATGGTCCTGCAACTTTTTGCCCAGGGGCGCAGCAACAAGGAGATTGCCAAGGGCATGTTTCTCAGCAACAAGACCGTCAGCACTTACAAGAAACGTCTCATGCACAAGTTGCGCGCCAGCACTTTGGTGGAATTGATCGACGTCGCCAAACGCAACGCGCTGGTCTGAGGTCATGATGTGGAGGTGCATCGTTACATCGCTGCTGTGCCTGGGCATGCCGCTGCAAGGTGCCGGCGTGACCGTCGACACGGGGCGAACCTATACCCTGCTCAGCCGTTCAGCGCCGGCATCGGTCCAGCCCAGCCTGACACCGGCCCAGCGCGACTGGCTCGCGCAGCGCCGGGAACTGGTGCTGGGCACCTCGGCCCCTGACTACCCGCCGTTCGACATCGCCACGGGCGGGCGCGAGTACCAGGGGCTGACGGCCGACTACGCCGGACTGATCGGCAGCGCCCTGGGCCTGCCGGTGCGGGTGCAGCGCTTTCCCAGCCGGCCGGCGGCGGTCGCGGCGCTCAAGAGCGGGCATATCGACCTGCTGGGCAGCGCCAACGGCTATGAAGCGGTGACCCAGGGCCTGGCGCTGTCGCGGCCCTACGCCATCGACCAACCGGTGCTGGTGACCCGCGAGGATGAAACCCGGGCGCTGGACACGGGCCTGACGGGCATGCGCCTGAGCATGCTGTATCACTACCTGCCGCCCGGGGAGATTCACGCCAACTACCCCAAGGCCGAGCTGCTTACCTTCGAATCGTCCACCCAGGCGCTGAATGCCGTGGCCTTCGAGCAGGCCGACGTGTTCATCGGCGATACCATTTCCACCCACTACCTGATCAGCCAGGGGCACCTGCCGCACCTGCGCATGGCCAATTTCGGCAAGCACGAAGCCGTGGGCTTCAGCTTCGCCATGCGCGAGGACGCACTCACCCTCCAGTCCCTGGTGGACGCCGCCCTCGACGCCCAGCCCAACACCACCCGCAACGATATCTTCAAGCGCTGGAGTGCCAGCAGCGGTAGCCTGCTGACCGATCGCAAGCTGCAGTTGTCGGCGCGCGAGGAACAGTGGCTGAGCGAACATCCGATCATGCGCGTGGTGGTCAACGACACCGCCGCGCCCCTGACCTTCTTCGACAACAATGACCGCCTGCGTGGCATCGTCGCCGACCTGCTAGAACTCATCCGCCTGCGCACCGGCCTGCGCTTCGAGATCCGTCGCGCCAGCGGCGATGGCGACATGGTCGACCAGCTCGAGTCCGGTCGCGCCGATATCATCGCCAGCCTCTCCACCGACGCCCGTCGCGGCAGCCCGCTGCAGGTCAGCCGGCCCTACCTCGAAAGCGCCTACGTGCTGGTCAGCCACACCGGCAACGACCAGCCCAGCAACCTCAAGCAACTCAAGGGCAAGCGCGTCGCCGTGCCACGCGACAGCAGCGTGGCCGCCCTGCTCGCGGCACGTCACCCACGGATTCACCAGGTCGCCACCGAAAGCACCTACTACTCCATGGTGCTGCTCGGCAGCGGCGCGGTGGATGCGGCAATCGCCACCCTGATCGACGCCAACCACATGCTCGCCACCAGCAACAATCTGGTGATCCGCAGCACGGTGGGCACGGAACCGGCAGCCTTCACCATGGCGACCGCCGCCGGGGCCAGCGAGCTGGCGGCGATCCTCGACAAGGCTCTGTTGAGCATTTCGCCGGAGGAACTGGGGGTGATCAACAGCCGCTGGCGCGACCATGGCCTGCGTGACGACGCCTACTGGCGCAGCTACCGCCGGCTGATCCTTCAGGTGGCGGGGGGCATTGCGGTGCTGCTGGTCCTCGCACTGGTGTGGAACGCCCGGCTGCGCCGTCAGATCAAGCAGCGTCAGCGGGCCGAACGAGCGCTCAACGACCAACTGGAATTCATGGGTGCGCTGCTCAATGGCACGCCTCATCCGATGTATGTTCGCGACCGTGACGGACGCCTGCAAAGCTGCAACGACAGCTACCTGCAGGCCGTCGGCGCCAGTCTCGAGGAAGTCCTGGGCAAGAGCCTGGACGAGGCCCCCTTCAGCGACTGCGACTATACCCGCCAGGTCCAGGACGACTACCAGCGGGTGATGGCCCAGGGCAAACCCTTGATCCTCGATCGCCCCCTGCGCCTGCGGGACCGCGAGCTGACGATCTATCACTGGATCCTGCCCTACCGCGACTCGGTGGGCGAGATGCAGGGCATCATCGGTGGCTGGATCGATATCAGCGAGCGCCGCAATCTGGTCCAGGACCTGCGCCTGGCCAAGCAACAGGCCGATGACGCCAATCGGGCCAAGAGCACCTTCCTGGCCACCATCAGCCATGAGATCCGCACGCCGATGAACGCCCTCATCGGCATGCTGGAACTGGCCCTCAAGCGCGCCGACCAGGGCAAGCTGGACCGCCCTGCGCTGGAGGTCGCCCATCATTCGGCCAGTGACCTGCTGGGGCTGATCGGCGACATCCTGGATATCGCCCGGATCGAGTCCGGACAGATGTCCCTGGTCCCCGAAGCAGTCGACCTTGCGGCCCTGGTCGAGTCGGTCGGCCGCGTATTCGACGGCCTGGCCCGGCACAAGGGCCTGGTGCTGGATGTGGTGATTGCTCCCGAGGCCCGCTGCCACGTCATGCTCGATCCGCTACGGTTCAAGCAGGTGCTGTCGAACCTGGTGAGCAATGCGATCAAGTTCACCGAACAGGGGCAAGTGCGCATCACCGCCAGGTTGCGCAACGATGGCGAACCTGCCATGCCGACGCTCGACCTGGAGGTGCGCGACAGCGGTATCGGGATCCACGAGCAAGACCTGCAACGCCTGTTCTCCCCCTTCGTGCAGGCCAACCCCTACAGCGACGGCGCCAGGGCCGGCACCGGGTTAGGACTGGTCATCAGCCGCGACCTGTGCACGATGATGGGCGGCGAGCTCACCCTGCAGAGCCTGCAGGGCGTCGGTACCCGGGTCCGTCTGGTGATGCCGCTGCAATGCGTCGATCCGGTCACGCCCCAGCCCCGATCGCCCACGGAAATCCCGCAACCGGACCAGCAGCTGCGCATCCTGGTGATCGACGACCACCCAGCCAACCTGTTGCTGATGGCACAGCAACTGAACTACCTGGGCCTTGGTCAGGAAAGCGCCGAAGATGGACGCGAAGGGCTGCGCAAGTGGCGCGAGGGTTGCTTCGATATACTCATCGTCGACTGCAACATGCCGCTGATGAATGGCTTCGAACTGGCCAGGACCGTGCGCCTGGAGGAGCAACTGCGCAACCGGCCACGCTGCACCATCCTCGGCTACACCGCCAACGCCCAGCCCGAGGTGCGCCAGCAATGCCTGGATGCAGGCATGGACGATTGCCTGCTCAAGCCCATCGGCCTGCAGGTGCTGGGGCAGCGGTTGAAGGCCCTTGCACGGATTGCCTACCAGGAAGACGAGCACCATACGCCCGCCGTGCGGTTCGATCTCGATGGCCTGTCGGCGATCGTTGGCGACAACCTCGCCGACCGCGACCGCATCCTCGACACCCTGCTGCTGAGCCTGCGCCAGGACCTGCAGGCGCTGATGGCCATCGACCCGCAACGCGAGGGCGGCGAGCTGGCATTACAGGCACACAAGATCCTCAGCGCGGGACGGATGCTGGATGCTCAGGCGTTGATCGAGGCGTGCGAGGCGCTGGAGGTGACGGACTTGCCCCAGGCTGAACTGAAACGGCGCCGTCAGGCGCTGGCGCGGCACATGCGCCGCGTGGAGAAAGCCCTGGCCAGGCAACGGGAGCACCTGGCCGAGGTCGGATGAGGGCGGTACAAGGCGTACCGCCGCCATTCATCAGGAAGCCGGGTTGACCGGTTTTTCCGGGTACCAGGCGTCCAGCAGCGGGCTGACTTCGATATTGGTCAGTTCGCTGCGGCCCTTGAGCCAGGCTTCGACAGCGGCGCGCTGTTCTTCGTTGACCGAACCACGGGTGGCCTTGCAAACCAGGCCGAAGTCGTCGCCACCGACGTAGTCCAGGCCGTTGGCATCCATGGCTTCAGCCAGGAAGGCGTCGAGGAAGGCATCGATGGCTTCATCGGACAGGTCTTCCTTGAAGCCCAGGTTCAGTTCGAAACCCAGCTCCTGGAATTCGTCCACGCACAGTTTCTTGCGCAGGCGACGGGAACGGTTGGTAGCCATGAAACAATCCTCTCAATTAATTACGCGCGGCACTTTACCAGTTTCCGGCGCCTAGCGGCGCTTTTCCGTCGAATGAGGCCCATGCTCGTGCTGCTTGGGGCATAATGCGCACTACATTTTGTCCTGGGGCCATCACTTCCTACAGCCCCGTTGTCTTTTCCCCTCGCCTGCAGGGTTTGTCCATTTATGATCAAGACGCTCCGCCCACTGCTGCTCGCCGGCCTGTTCCTGCCCCTGTCGCTGTCCGTGCAGGCCGCCGCCGTCAACACCAGCCTGCCACCTAAGGTGCAGCAGGCGCTCAAGACCAACAAGCTGCAGGACTCCGCCCTGTCGCTGGTCATGCTGCCGCTGGACGGCCCGGGCACGGCGACCGTGTTCAACGCCGATGTGTCGGTCAACCCGGCCTCGACCATGAAGCTGGTCACCACCTACGCCGCGCTGGAACTGCTGGGCCCCACTTTCCAATGGAAAACCGAGTTCTACACCGACGGCACCCTGAGCAACGGCGTGCTTAACGGCAACCTGTACCTCAAGGGTGGCGGCGACCCCAAGCTGAACATGGAAAAACTCTGGCTGCTGATGCGCGACCTGCGCGCCAATGGCGTTCGTACCGTGACCGGCGACCTGGTCCTGGACCGTAGCCATTTCGTGCAGCCCAACTTGCCGCAGTTCGATGACGACGGCGGCGACGAGAACAAGCCTTTCCTGGTCAAGCCGGACTCGCTGCTGGTCAACCTCAAGGCTTTGCGCTTCGTTGCCCGCAACGACGGTGGCAAGGTCAACGTCTCGGTCGAGCCGCCGATCGCCAGCATCCGCATCGACAACCAGGTCAAGGCCGTGGCCGGCAAGCAGTGCACCGGCGAGGTGCGCTACAACCCGGTAGTCCAGCCGGACGGTGTCAGCGTCACGGTCAGTGGCCAGCTCGCCGACGGCTGCAACTCGCAGACCTATCTGTCGCTGCTGGACCACCCGACCTACGCGGCCGGTGCCGTGCGGGCGATCTGGAACGAGCTGGGCGGCAGCATCCAGGGTCGCGATCGCATCGAAAACGTGCCCAAGAGCGCCCGCCTGCTGGCCCGCGCCTTCTCGCCGGACCTGGTGGAAGTGATCCGCGACATCAACAAGTACAGCAACAACACCATGGCCCAGCAGCTGTTCCTGAGCCTTGGCGCGCAGTTCCGCACCGACGCCGACGGCGACGATGCCCGTGCCGCCCAGCGTGTGGTGCGTCAGTGGATGGCGAAGAAAGGCATCACCTCGCCGCACCTGGTGATGGAGAACGGCTCGGGGCTGTCCCGCGCCGAGCGGGTCAGCACCCGCGAGATGGCGGCGCTGTTGCAGGCGGCCTGGAAGAGCCCTTACGCGGCGGAGTTCATCAGCTCGATGCCGCTGGTGGGGATGGACGGCACCATGCGCAAGCGGCTCAAGCGCACGGCCATGACGGGCGAAGGGCACATCAAGACCGGGACCCTGAATACCGTGCGGGCGATTGCCGGGTTCAGCCGGGACAGCAACGGGCACACCTGGGCGGTGGCGGCCATTCTCAATGATCCCAAGCCTTGGGGGGCTTCCCAGGTTCTCGACCAGGTGTTGCTGGATCTTTACCGGCAGCCCAAGGCGGGGAATGGGACTGTTGGGGTGATGCCTTGATTTGAGTGGGGTTGGGGTTGGGGCTTGGCTTTAAGGTGTTGGTTTTGAAGGATGTAAGCGCATTCATTGGCGATGGTGACGCATAGTCACCTTTTCGCCCTTACGGCGACCTACTTTTGCTCTTGGGCAAAAGTAGGCAAAAACCGCTCGCTCCATTCATCCGGCCCCTACGCTTCGCTCCGGGGTCCCCTCGCTCCGTTCTTGCTCCCGGGAGGACCGCGCTGAACGCCCCATCCTGGGGCGCAGCGCTTGACGGCCATCCATGGCCGTCACCTCCCTCCGCAAGAACTCCGCTCGGCCTCCTGAAGTCGCAATTGGTGGCGCCTGGACTATCGCGCGCTTAGAAGCAAGATCAAGAGCAAGAGCAAGAAATGCGAATTTAGTTGTTTGACAGTTAGTTATGCATTGACTGTTCCATCCCTTTCGCGGGGCAAGCCCGCTCCTACAGGGTTATATATAACGGCAACTATTGCGTGGGAGCGGGCTTGCCCCGCGATGCGATCGAGAGATCAATTAAGTTTAAACTAGCGACAGCTACGCCAGTTCAGGCGCCGCCCGTAACTTCGCGACTTCAGGAGGCCGAACGCAGGTCTTGCGGAGGGAGGTGACGGGCATGGATGCCCGTCAAGCGCTGGGGCCCGGGATGGGCCCTGCAGCGCGGTCCTCCCGGGAGCAAGGCCGGAGTGAGGGAACCCGGAGCGAAGCGCAGGGCCGGATGAATGGAGCGAGGCGGCTTTGGTTACTTTGGCCAAGACCAAAGTAACCCGCCGTAAGGGCGGAAAGGTGAATAAGCGTCGACATCACAAATGAATACGCATACAACTCTCAACACCAACTAAAACAACCAAACAACCAAACAACCAAACAACCAAATAACAGACCAAACTCAACTCAAGACAACTCCCCCTCAACCCGATCCCTCCCCCCCTGCTTGGCCACATAAACCCCAGCATCCGCCCGCAACAACAACGCATCCGCCCCCTCCCCAACCCGCCACCCCGCCACCCCAAAACTCGCCGTCACCCGCCCCACCCCCTCGACCGGCACACTCCGAACCCCCTGCCACAACTCCTGCGCCAGCACCCGCGCCTGCTCGGCATTACTCCCCGGACACAACACCATGAACTCCTCCCCCCCCAACCGACAAAACACATCGGTCCGCCGCAACCGCTGCCCGATCCGCTGGCAAAGGCTGCGCAGCACATGATCCCCCACCGCATGCCCGTATTGATCGTTGATCCGCTTGAAGTGATCGATATCCAGCATGATCACCGCCAGGTCCAACCCATCCCGCTGCGCCCGATCCAGTTCGTTGCGCAGCCGCTCCTGGAAATACCGCCGGTTGTAGATCCCGGTCAGCGCATCGGTCACCGACAGCGCCCGCAGCTCCTCCTCCACCCGCTTGAGGTCCGAGATATCGGTCAGGTAACCATGCCAGAGCGTGCTGCCGTGCTCGCCGACCTCCGGCGTCGCCTCCCCCCGCACCCAGCGCAACCCCGCCCGCGGCAGGCACACCCGGTACTCCTCCCGCCACGGCGTCAGGTACTCGGCGGAGTAACGCACCGAGCGCCGCACTCGCTCCAGGTCGTCCGGGTGGATACGTTCGAACACCGCCGCGGCGTCCTCGCGCAGCACTGCCAGGTCCACCTCGTAGATGTCGTGCAGACCTTGGCTGGCGTAGGGGAAACAGGAATGACCATCGGCGTCCAGGCGATACTGATAGATCCCGCCAGGCACCTCGGCGCTGAGTTTTTCCAACAGCCGGTCGCGGGCCGCCAGGGCTTCGTGCACCCGGCGCCGCTCGGTGACATCAATGCAGATCGCCAGATAGCCCACCCATAACCCCTGCTCGTCCAGCACCGCCGTCACCAGCATGTTGGCCAGCAGGTGGCTGCCATCCTTGCGCACCAGGGTCCAGTCCGCCGGCTCCGCGCCGCCCTCCTGCACCGTCTCGGCGAACATCGCCTGGCCCGCGCCAACCTCGCGCCCGAAGCGCACGCTCAAGGCATGGGCCCGCTGGCGCAACTCCTCGGGCAAGACCAGGTCCTCAAGGCGCAGCTGGCCCAGCGCTTCGCCGGCCGAATAGCCCAGCATGCGCTCGGCGCCCGCGTTGAACGTGCCGATCACCCCGCGCAGGCTGGTGGCGATGATCGCCACCTGGGTCGCGGCATCAAGCACGCTGCGCAACTGGTTGTGGGTCTCGCGCAATGACTGCTCGCTGATACGCAGCTCGGCGGTACGCCGGGCCACCAGGCCCAGGGCACGCTGGCGCTGGCTGAACAGGCTGTACAGCAGCAGCGCCAGCAAGACACTGAGCAGGCCACCGAGCAACGCCACCACCGGCACCGCCGACGAGCGGTTGGCGGCGAGAAAGCCCTGGCTGGGACGAATGTCGAGCTGGTAGTGGTGGTCCGCCAGGTGCAGCAGGTGACTGCTGGCAAAGCCCATGCGCGCCGGCGGCATCCCTGAGTCGAACAGCACCTCGTGACCACCCTCTGTGGACAGGTCGAGGATGCGCACCACCAGGTTGTCGTCAGCCACCGTCGGCAGGCTCTCGGCGATCAGCTGATGCAGGCTCAGCAAGGCCATGACGTACCCTCGAAGGGGATCGCCCACAGACGCTTCATCGGCGAACACCGGGGCGACTATCAGCAGGCCACGGGTATAAGTCGGTTCGACGTTGATCATGTCCAGCGGCGCCGACACCGCCATGCTGCCGGGGCTGGCGGCCCGGGCCAAGGTCGCGGCGCGCAGCGGCTGCCCACCCAGGTCGAAGCCGTAGGGCTGGGCCTGGCGACTCGCCGCCTGGGTGTACAGCACCGGATAGTAGTGATCACGCGCAGGCGCGGCCTGCCAATCGCCCTGGGCGTCCAGGTCGCGGATCTGATAGGGCTGGCCCAGCCAGGCACTGGCGCGCCGCTCGAAGTCCTCGCGCTGCGCGGCCGCTACCCGCGGTGCCCAGGAGTAAGCCTGGGTGCGGTGCAGCAAGGGACGTGCGTAGCCATCGAACTCGCGGGGGGTGATTTCAGTGGAATAGGCGAAGAACCGGCGCAAGCCATCCAGGCGTTGCTCCTGCTCCTCGAAACGCTCGGCGATGCGGCTGTAGCGCTCACTGGCCAGCAGCTCGAAGCGCTGGCGCAGTTGCTGCTGGTAGAAGGTCTGGGTGGCGATCGCCAGGGCGGCCGTGAGCAACGCCCCGGCGACCAGCGCCGCCAAGGCCACGCCCCAGGCCGACAACTCGTCGCCGAGCAGGCCAAGCCGCTTTGCAGGTACGCCCGGGTTCGACATAGAGGACTCCAACCAAGGTCAGCGTCCTGCGTATTGTCCCGCCCTGTCCTGAGTTATAGCCACTGGCCAGCAGGCGTGCCACGTACCTCGTCGGCTCAGCGCAGACGCAGCTGCCAGGCGCGGTGGATACGATTGTTGCGGGCGAAGTCCGGGTCCAGGGTCTGGGCACTGATCTCCTCCACTACGTAGCGCGCGGCCAAATGCTCGTCGAGCTGGAACTTGCGGAAGTTGTTGGAGAAGTACAGCACACCCCCCGGGGCCAGGCGCGCCATGGCCAGGTCGAGCAGTTGCACATGGTCGCGCTGCACGTCGAATACCCCTTCCATGCGCTTGGAGTTGGAGAAGGTCGGCGGGTCGATGAAGATCAGGTCGTAGCTGTCCTGGGCGTTCTCCAGCCAGGCCATGACATCGCCCTGCTCCAGGCGGTTGCGCTCGGAGAAACCGTTGAGCGACAGGTTGCGCCGGGCCCAGTCCAGGTAGGTCTTCGACAGGTCCACGCTGGTGGTGCTGCGCGCGCCGCCCTTGGCTGCGTGCACGGTGGCCGTGGCGGTGTAGCAGAACAGGTTGAGGACGCGCTTGCCCGCCGCCTCGCGCTGGATGCGCATGCGCATCGGCCGGTGATCGAGGAACAGCCCGGTATCCAGGTAGTCGGTGAGGTTGACCAGCAGCTTGACGCCGCCTTCGTTGACCTCCTGGAAGCGCCCTTCGGTGGCCTGGCGCTCGTACTGGCGGGTGCCGCTCTGGCGCTCCCGGCGCTTGAGCACCACACGCTGCGGATCGACGCCCAGGGCCTGGGGAATCGCGCTCAGCGCGTCGAGCAGGCGCGCCTGGGCCTTGTCCGGATCAATCGAACGCGGCGCGGCGTACTCCTGCACGTGCACCCAGTCGTGGTACAGGTCCACTGCCAGGGCGTACTCGGGCATGTCGGCATCGTACACACGGTAGCAATCGACCTTCTCGCGGCGGGCCCACTTGCCCAGCTGCTTGAAGTTCTTCTGCAGGCGGTTGGCGAACATCTGCGCGCCTTCCGACAGGCGCGCCGGCTCGCTGGCCACCGGGGCCTGGCGACGAGGCTCGCCCTCAGCCGCCTCGGCCTGGGCCGAACGACGATCACCGGTGACGAACTGGTCGGGCTGGACCTTGAACAGCAACAGCTTGCACGGCAACGCGCCGTTCCAGAAGGCGTATTGCTTGTGGCTGCGGATGCCCATGCGCTTGCCCAGCTCCGGCGCGCCGGTGAACACCGCCGCTTCCCAGCCCATGCAGGCCTGGCGCAGGCGCTCGCCGAGGTTCTGGTAGAGGTACAGCAGGCTGGCTTCGTCGCCCAGGCGCTCGCCGTAGGGCGGGTTGCTGATCACCAGGCCTTTCTGGTTCTGGTCCGGACGCGGCTCGAAACTGGCCACCTCGCCCTGGTAGATCTTCACCCAGTCGCCCAGGCCCGCGCGCTCAACGTTGTTGCGCCCCGGCTGGATCAACCGTGGGTCGGCCTCATAGCCGCGGATCCACAGCGGCGGCTTGGCCAGGCCGGCTTGAGCACGGGCCTGGGCCTCGTCGTGGACCTTGCGCCACAGCGCCGGCACATGGCCGAGCCAGGCGCTGAAGCCCCAGCGCTCGCGCTTGAGGTTGGGAGCGATATCGGCGGCGATCATCGCCGCCTCGACCAGGAAGGTGCCCACGCCGCACATCGGGTCGGCCAGGGCGCCGCCCTCGGCCGCGATACGTGGCCAGCCGGCGCGGATCAGCACCGCCGCCGCCAGGTTCTCCTTCAGGGGCGCAGCACCCTGCTGCAAGCGATAGCCACGCTGGTGCAGGCTGTGGCCGGACAGGTCGAGGGAAAGGATCGCCTCGCCACGGTCCAGGCGCAGGTGCACGCGCACATCCGGGTCGACCTTCTCCACCGACGGGCGCAGGCCTTCGCGGTTGCGCAGCTTGTCGACGATCGCATCCTTGACCTTGAGCGCGCCGAAGTGGGTGTTGTCGATGCCTGAGCCATGGCCGCTGAACTCCACCGCCAAGGTGCCATCAGCCGCCAGGTGGTCGGCCCAGTCGACGGCATTCACGCCGTCGTACAGGTCGTCGGCGTTCTTCATCGAGAAGCGCTTGAGCACCAGCAGCACGCGGTTAGCCAGGCGCGACCAGAGGCACAGGCGATAGGCGGTTTCCATGTCGGCGTCGCCGCGAATGGCCGAGGTGTGCTCACGCACCTCGTTCAGGCCCAGTTGACGGGCTTCCTCGGCGAGCAGGCCTTCAAGACCCTTGGGGCAGGTAAGGTAAAGTTCGAAACGGTCCGACATGTGCAATCCAGAGCCTTTGGCTAGGTAGATGGCGAGCCGACGCATCGGCTGCCGCTGTTAGCCCGCACGCCTTTCCAGCAGGCGTCCGGGTGGCCCGACGAAACGCTCGCCAGGCCTGGCCGCCCGGTCGATCATGCCTTTGCCGGGAGGCGAAAGAGGCTTTGATCGTCGGGCAGTATGAAAATTGCGTGGACGTCGGGCTCAGATGTGACCCTTCGTCGCATTACCAAATATTACTGTCATCATCCAGCAACGCTGGCCAATTGACGTCAAGGTTGGGTAAACCCTGATCATAGCGGGCTCAACGGCAAACAAGGTTGAGTCGCATTTATTTACTTATCCCCTCACCTTCGGAAAGGTTACGTCCTTATGACAAATCGATCATTCACACTGTGACCTGCATTCGTTAGAACTGATCTCAGGTCGCACCGCAACGGGGCGGCACTTTCAACCCGCCACGCCAGCAGCGGGTGCACTTCGGCAGAACGATTCTGCCCGGCCTCGGAGAGGCCGACGGGACATTTCAGTCAACAAGTGAGGGCAATACCTTATGAGTGGAAAAAGAATGAAACGTAGTTCCGAGGAGAAAGAAAAAGCACGCGGTTTTCTTTACGGCATACAAGGTAAATCCCGAGAACTGTGCCCAAAACAGGAAGGTACAGCTGGCCATCAAAACTGGATGAACGGTTGGCGCAACGGCCGTGAAGCATACTGGAATGCAGAGACCGGCATCGCTGGCATTTCTACCCGAAACGAGAACCACGCACTTGGCTGAACGAGGACACTGAATTCGAGTCACCATGCGCGCCCTATCCGGGCGGCGGGCTGCGGCCCAGGGGCCCCTTTGAAGGGGCCCTTTTTTATGCCCTTTTTTTCATCCTATCCGGCGGGCAACGTGGGAGCGGGCTTGCCCCGCGATGGCGTCCGCCCAGGCAACTTGTCCTGGCGCCATCGCGGGACAAGCCCGCCCCCACGGCTACCGGTTCATTTCATGCTTTCGGCATCGCGGCAATGGCATCCACTGCTTCACGAATCAGCGACGGGCCTTTATAGATGAAGCCCGAATAGATCTGCACCAGGCTCGCCCCTGCGGCGATCTTCTCGGCCGCATGACGCCCCTCGGTGATCCCGCCCGCCGCAATGATCGGCAGCTTGCCACCCAGCTCACCAGCGAGCACTTTCACCGTGTGAGTGCTCTTTTCCAGCACCGGCGCACCCGACAAACCACCAGCCTCGCCACCGAACGGCAGGCCTTCGACGCCCTCGCGCCCCAGGGTGGTGTTGGTGGCGATCACCGCATCCATCCCCGATTCGACCAACGCCGCCGCCACCAGGGCGGTCTCCTCGTCACTCATGTCCGGCGCGATCTTGATCGCCAGCGGTACGCGCTTGCCGTTTGCCTGCGCCAATTGCTCACGGCGCTCGGCCAGGGCATCGAGCAGTTGCTTGAGCGAATCGCCGAACTGCAGCGAACGCAGGCCGGGGGTATTCGGCGAGCTGACGTTGACGGTGATGTAGCTGGCGTCGTTGTAGACCTTCTCCAGGCAGATCAGGTAGTCGTCCTGGGCCCGCTCGACCGGGGTGTCGAAGTTTTTGCCGATGTTGATACCCAACACGCCGGTGTACTTCGCGGCACGCACCCGCGCCAGCAGGTGGTCGACGCCCAGGTTGTTGAAGCCCATGCGGTTGATGATGGCCGTGGCCTCCGGCAAGCGAAACAGCCGCGGCTTGGGGTTGCCCGGCTGCGGGCGCGGCGTCACGGTGCCGATCTCGACAAAGCCGAAGCCCAGTTGGGCAAAGCCATCGATGGCCGCGCCGTTCTTGTCCAGGCCGGCGGCCAGGCCGACCGGGTTGGCGAAGTTCAAGCCCATCACTGTCACTGGCAACGCCGCCGGCTGCTTGCACAGCAGGCCGTTGAGCCCGAGACGGCCACCGGCGCCGATCAGGTCCAGCGAGAGGTCGTGGGAGGTTTCCGGGGAGAGCTTGAACAGCAACTGGCGGGCCAGGGTATACATGGGTGGGCGGACTCGCGGTGTGTGAGGGGGCGATTATAGCCAGCGAGCCGCCGGGGCGACAGGGCAATGGCACATGGGTTGCTAAGTCCGTTGCATGCAGTCAATCGCGAACGCCTGAGGATTCTCGTGAACACAGCCCTCCCGACAACGCCCCTGGCCTGGGTCAACGGCAGCGACGCGCCGGAAAAGCCCAGCCTGGACATCGGTTTCATGGCCCTGACCGACTGCGCCTCGGTGGTGGTCGCCGCCACCCAGGGCTTCGCCCAGCAGTTCGGCCTGACCCTCAACCTGCGCCGCCAGGCGTCCTGGGCCGGGCTGCGCGACAAGCTGGTCAGCGGCGAGCTGGACGCCGCCCACTGCCTCTATGGCCTGGTGTACGCGGTGCACCTGGGCATCGGCGGCGTGCCCGCCAGCCCCTTGGCCGTGCTCATGGGCCTTAACCAGAACGCCCAGGCCATCAATCTCTCCCCCGCGCTGCAGCGCAAGGGCGTGACCAGCCCCGAGGCACTGGCGCGGCTGGTGCACCAACAGGGCGCACAACTGACGTTCGCCCAGACCTTTCCGACTGGCACCCATGCCCTCTGGCTTTACTACTGGCTGGCCAGCCAGGGCATCCACCCGCTGCGCGACGTGACCAGCGTGGTGGTGCCCCCTGCGCAGATGGCCGCCCACCTGCAGGCCGGGCGCATCGACGGCTTCTGTGTCGGCGAACCCTGGTCGGCGGACGCCGTCGCCAAGGGGCAGGGCTTCACCCTGGCCACCAGCCAGTCGATCTGGCCCGACCATCCGGAAAAGGTCCTGGCCAGTGCCCGCGGCTTCGTCGAACAGTACCCCAACAGCACCCGGGCGCTAATCAAGTCGGTACTCGCCGCCGCACGCTTCATCGAGCAGAGCCAGGAGAATCGCCGTGGCACGGCGCAACTGCTCAGCGGCAGCGCCTACCTGGGCTCCCCGGTCGGCAGCATCGAGCCGCGCCTGATCGGCGACTACCAGGATGGCCTGGGCCATCGCTGGCACGATCCCCACGGCCTGCGCCTGTTCGACCAGGGTCGGGCCAACCTGCCGTACCTGTCCGATGGCATGTGGTTCATGACCCAGTTCCGCCGCTGGGGCCTGCTGCGTGACGACCCGGACTACCTGGCGGTCGCCAGCCAGGTGCAGCAGCTGACGCTGTACCGCGAAGCCGCCACGGCGTTGGGCGTACCTTGTGCCGACCCGCCCATGCGCAGCAGCCTGCTGATCGACGGCAGCCGCTGGGACGGCAGCGACCCCCATGGCTATGCGCGCAGCTTCGCACTGCACGCCCTGGACGCGGCGCCTGACGCCCGCGCCCATCGCTGAGGGTCCAGCCATGTTGCGTATCCTGCTGATCGACGACACGGAAAAAAAAGTCGGCCGCCTCAAGGCCGCCCTGATCGAGGCCGGCTTCGAGGTGATCGAGGCCAGCAGCCTGAGCATCGACCTGCCCGCGTGTGTCGAAACGGTGCACCCGGACGTGGTGCTGATCGATACCGAGTCACCAGGCCGGGACGTGATGGAACAGGTGGTGCTGGTCAGCCGCGACCGCCCGCGTCCCATCGTGCTGTTCACCGACGAGCATGACCCCGGTGTGATGCGCCAGGCGATCCAGGCCGGGGTCAGCGCCTACATCGTCGAGGGTATCCAGACCACGCGCCTGCAACCGATCCTTGATGTGGCCATGGCCCGCTTCGAAAGCGACCAGGCGCTCAAGGCTCAACTGCTGGCCCGCGACCAGCAGTTGGCCGAGCGCAAGCTCATCGAGCAGGCCAAGGGCCTGCTGATGAAGATGAAGGACTGCAACGAGGAACAGGCCTACACCCTGATGCGCCGCCAGGCCATGAGCCGCCAGCAGAAGCTGATCCAGGTGGCGGAACAGATCATTGCCATGTCGCAGATGCTGGGGTAGCGCCATCCGTACCGACGTTACGCCCCTCTGTAGGAGCGGCCTTGTGCCGCGAAAGGGGCGCGCAGCGGCCCCAAGATTTCAGGGTTTACATAAAGATCGCTGGGGCCGCTTTGCGGCCCTTTCGCGACACAAGGCCACTCCTACAGGGTTCGCGCGAGACTGGATATTGGCCCGCCTCTTGCTCTGAAAACCCCGGTAGCCAACGGCGGTTGCCCCCATACCCTGACAAAGACGTCGCTCGCCCCTCCACAGCCATGGACCGGGCAGCGGCGTCTTTTCGTTTCCGCGCCCAACGAGGTGTTCGATGAATACGAGCTTCTGGAAATCCGGGCATGTGCCCACGCTGTTCGCCGCCTTCCTGTATTTCGACCTGAGCTTCATGGTCTGGTACCTGCTCGGCCCCCTGGCGGTGCAGATCGCCGCCGACCTGCAACTGAGCGCACAACAACGGGGCCTGATGGTGGCCACGCCGATCCTGGCCGGCGCGGTACTGCGCTTCGCCATGGGCCTGCTGGTCGATCGCCTGTCACCCAAGACCGCCGGGCTGATCGGCCAGGTCATCGTGATCGTCGCCCTGGCCTGCGCCTGGCACCTGGGGGTGCGCAGCTATGAGCAGGCGTTGCTGCTGGGTGTGTTCCTCGGCTTCGCTGGGGCCTCGTTCGCCGTGTCCCTGCCCCTGGCCTCGCAGTGGTATCCACCCCAGCACCAGGGCAAGGCCATGGGCATCGCCGGCGCCGGCAACTCCGGCACGGTGTTCGCCGCGCTGCTGGCCCCGGCGCTGGCCGCGGGCTTCGGCTGGAACAATGTGTTCGGCTTCGCCGTGCTGCCCTTGCTGCTGACCCTTGTGCTGTTCGCCCTGCTGGCGCGCAATGCCCCGCAACGGCCCAGGCCCAAGGCCATGGCCGACTACCTGAAGGCCCTGGGAGATCGCGACAGCTGGTGGTTCATGTTCTTCTACAGCGTGACCTTCGGCGGCTTCATCGGCCTGGCCAGTGCCCTGCCCGGCTACTTCAGCGACCAGTACGGGCTGAGCCCGGTGACCGCCGGCTACTACACCGCCGCCTGCGTGTTCGCTGGCAGCCTGATGCGCCCACTCGGCGGTGCTCTGGCCGATCGCTTCGGCGGGATCCGCACCCTGCTGGCGATGTACGGCGTGGCCGCCGTATGCATCGCCGCAGTGGGCTTCAACCTGCCCAGCGCGGCGGCGGCCCTGGCGCTGTTCGTCAGCGCCATGCTCGGATTGGGCGCCGGCAATGGCGCAGTGTTCCAGCTGGTGCCACAGCGTTTTCGCCAGGAGATCGGTGTGATGACCGGGCTGATCGGCATGGCCGGTGGCATCGGCGGCTTCCTGCTTGCCGCAGGCCTGGGCACCATCAAGCAGCATACCGGCGACTACCAGCTCGGCCTGTGGCTGTTCGCCAGCCTCGGCCTGCTGGCCTGGTTCGGTCTGCACGGGGTCAAGCAACGCTGGCGCACCACCTGGGGCTCCGCGGCAGTGACGGCGGCGCGGGTCTGAGGCCGCGCCATGAGCCTGCAACTGAGCTTTGCCCAGGCCAGCGCCACCGGGCCGCGTCCGGAAAACCAGGACGCCCTGCGCCTGGTAACACCCGTGCCGGAGCTGGCCGCCAGCAAGGGTTACCTGTGCGCGCTGGCAGACGGCGTCAGCCAGTGCGCCGATGGCGGCCTGGCGGCGCGCGCCAGCCTGCAGGCCCTGGCCCTGGACTATTACGCCACGCCCGCCACCTGGAGCGCTGCCCAGGCCCTGGACCGCCTGCTCACGGCACAGAATCGCTGGCTGCGCGCCCAAGGCAATGGCCAGCCGCTGCTGACCACCCTCAGCGCCCTGGTGCTGCGTGGGCGACGTTTCACCCTGGCCCATGTCGGCGATTGTCGGGTGTACCGCTGGCAGGCCGACCAGCTGCACTGCCTGAGCGAAGACCATGTCTGGGACCAGCCCGGCATGCAGCATGTGCTCAAGCGCGCGCTGGGGCTGGACCAGCAACTGCTGGTGGACTACCTGGAGGGCGACCTGCGCGAGGGCGAGTGCTTCGTGCTGCTCAGCGACGGCATATGGGCCAGCCTGAGCGATGCGCATATCCAGTCGATCCTGCGCGAACAACCCGACCTGCAGGTGGCCGCCGACACCCTGGTGGCCAGCGCCCACCATCGCGGCAGCCAGGACAACGCCAGCGCCTTGCTGGTGCGAGTGGATCAACTGGGCGCCAGCAACCTGGGCGACACCCTGGCGCAACTCCAGCAGTGGCCGCTGCCAGTCGCGCTGCGTGACGGTCAGTCGATCGATGGCTGGCAGGTCGACGGCTTGCTGACCCAGAGCCGGCAATCGCTGCTGTACCGGGTCCGCGACCCGCACGGCCAGCCCTGGCTGCTAAAGACCCTGCCGCAGTCTCGCGACCAGGAGCCCGGGGCCGCCCAGGCCCTGCTGCTGGAGGAGTGGTTCCTGCGCCGGGTCGCCGGCCGCCACTTCCCTGAAGTGCACCCGGCCAGCCAACGCCAGCACCTGTACTACCTGATGCGCGAGTACCCGGGCACGACCCTGGCCGGACAACCCCCACTACCGCTGGCGCAATGGCTGGAGGTCGCCCGCCAGCTGTTGCAAGCGGTGGGCGTACTGCATCGGCGCAACCTGCTGCACCGCGACATCAAGCCGGACAACCTGCACCATGGCAGCGATGGCCAACTGCGTCTGCTGGACTTCGGGCTGGCGTACTGCCCGGGGCTTTCCGAGGACCCGCCCCATGCCCTGCCGGGCACGCCTTCGTTCCTCGCCCCTGAAGCCTTCGACGGCCTGCCCCCCGCACCGCGCCAGGACCTCTATGCCGTGGGCGTGACGCTTTATCATCTGCTCACCGGGCACTACCCCTACGGCGAGGTCGAAGCGTTCCAGCGCCCACGCTTCGGCACGCCAGTGAACCCGGCGCGTTATCGGCCGGATTTGCCGGAGTGGTTGCAGCGCAACCTGTTACAGGCGGTGGCGGCAGACCCGGCGCAGCGCTTCGAGACCGCCGAGCAGTGGTTGCTGTTGCTGGAACGGGGAGATCGCCAGGAGCTGGCCGAGCGGCCACGGCCGCTGCTGGAGCGCGAGCCGTTGAAGGTGTGGCGCACGATTGGGTTGCTGTCGCTGCTGTTGAACCTGGTGTTGTTGCTGGTGTTGCTCAAACGCTAAGCGCGCAGGCGCACCACAGTTCGTGTAGGAGCGGCCTTGTGCCGCGAAAGGGCTGCGTAGCAGCCCCGGCAATCCGCGTGATGCTGAAATCCTGGGGGCGCTGCGCACCCCTTTCGCGGCACGAGGCCGCTCCTACAAAGGGGGGGGACCAGGTGTATCTCGAAAAATCTCGGGCAAAGAAAAACCCGGCCGAGGCCGGGTTTTTCGTGAAGCGTCAAACCAATTACTTGGCCTGGGCTTCTACCTGAGCTTCTACGCGACGGTTGACGGCGCGGCCAGCATCGGTGGCGTTGTCGGCGACCGGACGGGTCTCACCGTAGCCAACCGAGTCAACACGGCTCGATTCGATGCCGTACTGCTGGGTCAGGACTTGCTTGACAGCGCTGGCGCGACGCTCGGACAGCTTCTGGTTGTAAGCGTCTGGACCGACGGAGTCAGTGTGACCTTCCACGGTGGTGGTGGTCTGTGGGTACTGCTTCATGAAGTCAGCCAGGTTCTTGATGTCGCCGTAGCTGTTAGGCTTGACGACCGACTTGTCGAAGTCGAACTTGACGTCCAGCTCAACGCGAACGACTTCGGCAACAGCCGGGCAGCCATCAGCATCAACGGTAACGTTGGCTGGGGTGTCAGGGCACTTGTCGACGTTGTCGCAGACGCCATCGTTGTCGCTGTCGGAGCAGACTTCGGCAACTGGAGCTGGCGCAGGAGCGGCTTTCTGGCCACCGCTGCCACCGAAGTTCAGACCCAGACCAACGGTCGGACCCCACTCGGTGTTGCCGTTGTCGATGTTGTACATGGCTTCGACGCCGGCACGGGCGAAGAACATGTCGGTGATGTACCACTTGGCGCCAGCGCCAACGTTGGCGAAGGTGGAGTGGTCACGGCCGCCACGAGTGGCCTGGCCCAGGCTTTCGTGAGCGAAACCAGCGGAAACGTACGGACGCAGGGCGTCACCGACGGTACCGAAGTGGTAGGTGGCGTCCAGCTTGGTCTTGGAGCCTTTGATGTCTTTGTTGAAGACTTCACCACGAGCGTTGTGGGTCTCGTTGTAGCCCAGGTCCAGGGACACGTCGTCGGTCAGGAAGTAACCGAGGCGGACACCAGGGTTGGTGCCGGTGTTCTTGAAGTTACGCTCGCTGTCGTAGTACTGCTTGGTGACGTTGCCTTCGATTTCGACAGCGCCTTGGCCTTGAGCCAGAACGCCGAACGAAGTAGCGGCCACGAGCGAGCCAATGGCCAAGCCCAAGGTGTTTTTCAATTTCATCCGTTAAATCCCCATCTGGTGATAGTTAAGCAGTCCCACCAACATCCGGGGGACAACTCGACGGCAAGTCTAGCAGAACTTGCCGGTTGGTTAGAGGTATTTGCTGGCCACTAAGTTTCAGCCAGGCCTGCAAATTTCTCTCTAAGCTTGTCGAGCGCACGCTTGTAGCGCATTTTCGTGGCGCTCAGGCCCATGTGCATGATGTCCGCGATCTCCTGGAATTCCAGCTCTGCGACAAATCGCAGCACCAGGATTTCCCGGTCGATCGGGTTCACATGCACCAGCCATTTGTCCAGCCCGCCCTTCTCCTCCGGCTTCGGTGCCTTGTCCTCGGACGCCTCTTCGACAGGGTCCAGGCTCAGGGCATCCATCAACCGGCGCTTGCGACGCTCCTTGCGGTACTGGGTGATGCATTCGTTGTAGGTGATGCTGTAGAGCCAGGTCTTGAACTTGGACTTGCCCTCGAAGTTCTTCAACCCGTACAGCACCTTGAGCATCACCTCCTGACAGACATCGTCGGCATCCCGATCGTTCCCCAGGTAGCGCGCGCAGACGTTGAACAGCGTGCGCTGGTAGCGGCGCATCAGTTCCTCGTAGGCGCGGGTGACGTGAAACAGCTCCTCATGCGAACGCGCCACCAACTCCTCGTCGGTGAGCTCGCGGGGGTCATAGCGCATGGGCGGCGAATGAACTTTATTCAAAACGGATCTGGCCGACAGTCAGGTCAATGTCGCCGCTCGGCCCTGTGGGCCGATTTTTGCGGCGGCATACATTAACAGCTTTTGTGCGGTTAGCGGCTATTCACGCGCTGCTCGAGCAGCTCGCGATTAGACAACGACACCAGTTCGCCATCATCGGTCAGCAGGGTCGTCTTGACCGTGCCGATTTCCTCGATGTGCCCCTCGACCTCGCCAATACGCACCTGCTGGCCGACTTGATACAACTCGCGCACATAGATGCCGGCCAGGATCTGCCCGGCGATTTCCCGGCTGCCCAGGCCCATCGCCAGTGCAACGGCCAGACCAACGGTAATCAGCCCGATGACGATCACATGGTTCAGCAGGTCGGTCTTGACCTCGAGCTGGCTGATGGCCACCGAGATGCTGATGATGATCACCAGGCCCTGGGCGATGCGCCCGACGCCGGCGGCGTACTCCAGGCCGATACCCTCGGCGGCGCCGCGCACCAGACCGTTGACCAGTTGCGCCAGGAGCACGCCGGCCAGCAGCACCAGGGCCGCGCCGAACACCTTGGGCAGGTACAGGGCGAGCATGTCGAGGGTCGCCGAGACCCGCTCGAGCCCCAGGGATTCCGCGGCCGAGACCAGGAAGATCAGCAGCACGAACCAGTAGACGATCTTGCCGATCAAGGTCGAGATCGGCACCTGGATGCCGACCCGGGCGAGCATCTTGGTCAGCCCGGTGCCACTCATCAGGCGATCCAGGCCGAACTTGGCCAGCACCTTGGACAGCAGGGTGTCGAGCAGCTTGGCCACGACGAAACCGAGCAGCACCACGACCAGCGCGCCGAACAGGTTGGGGATGAAGTTCGCCACCTTGGTCCAAAGGGCAGTCATGGCGGTGACCAGGCTCTGGGTCCAGAGATCGAGTTCCATATTCAATCGGCCTTATCTGCGTTGCTGCCGGCGGCAGGTTTGCGGGTAGAGTTGCGACGGACCGGCGCGACATGCGCCGAGCCATTGTTCACGGCGATCAGCAGCGCCTGGCTCCAGCGGCCAAGCAGGCTGAACAGATCGCCCGCGCCGACCTGGCGGTTGGCGGTCTTGAGCACGCGACCCAGGCAGGCGGCGTCGTCGCGGTCCTGGCCGGACGGCGACGCCTTGAGCAGGTCGCGCAGGGATTCTTCAAACGGATCGTGCATGGGCACCTCGCGCAATGTCAGTCAAAGACGAGGGCGCCGAGCAATGGGTCACACAGGGATGTGGGACGAGTGTTTCAAAATGAGTGTGCGAGCCCATCGCGGGGCAAGCCCGCTCCCACGGAACCACGCTGAGAGCGTGGGAGCGGGCTTGCCCCGCGACAAGATACATCACACCCACCGCAACCGCCGGAACAACCACCACTGCCCTGCTGCCAGCCCCAGCACGACCATGCAGGCGAACAGGAAGCCATAGGGGTTTTCCGCGCCCGGAATACCGCCGACATTGATGCCCAGCAGCCCGGTGATGAAGCTCATGGGCAGGAAAATGCAGGTGATGATGCCGAACCGGTACATGGTCCGGTTCATCCGCTCGCTGCGCCGCCGGTCCTCGCTTTCCAGCACCAGCGCGGCGCGCTCGCGGGCCAGTTCGAGCTCTTCGAGGTAGCGGATCAGGCTGTTGTTCAACTCGTTCCAGTAGTCGGCGTCGGCATCGGCGAACCAGCTGTATTTGCTGCGCGACAGCTGGGCATAGATGTCGCGCTGGGGGGCGAGGAAACGCCGCAGGCCGGCGGCGCGGCGCCGGATCTGCTGCAGGCTGCCCTGGGCCGGAGAATACCGTTCGTCGGATTCTACCTTTTCTTCTTCCAGATCGACCGCTTCGGACAGGTCGCTGACCAGCGCCTGGACCTTTTCGGTCAACAGTTCACCCATCAGCAACAGCAGTTCGGAGGCGGTCTTCGGCCCCCTGCCCTCGTCCAGTTTCTGCAGGACCTCGTCGCTCGCCCGAAGGGGCCGCAGACGCAGGGAAATGACCCGACGCGCCTCGGCGAAGATACGCACCGAGACCATGTCCTCAGGCTCGGCGCCCGGGTTGAGGTTGACCCCGCGCAGGAACAGCAGCATCTGCTCGTCGGCCAATGGCAGCAGGCGCGGGCGGGTGTTCTCCTCCAGCAGCAATTCGCAGGCGAACTCGCTCAGGCCACTGTCGTGGAGCAACCAGGTGCGGGTCTGCGGGTGACTGCGGTCCCAGTGCAGCCACAGGCTCTCCTGGGGCTGCAGCTGCAGGTCGTCCAGCTCGGTGCGGGCGATCGAGCGCGCGCCACCCTTGCCATCGAGCACCAGGGCATGCACCAGGCCCCACTGCGCGTTGTCTTCCTCGAACATCAAAGCTCCATCGGTGTACGGCGCGTCACTCGGGCATCTTCAGCGGGCTCGGCGAGACCAGCACGCCGTTGTTGTCGGCATACACATACTCGCCCGGGCGGAAGGTCACGCCAGCGAAGGTCACCGCGACATTGAGGTCGCCGATGCCACGCTTGTCGGTCTTCATCGGGTGACTGGCCAGGGCCTGGATGCCGACATCGGTCTGCGCCAGCACGTCCACGTCACGCACGCAGCCGTAGATCAGCAGGCCTTCCCAGCCATTTTTCGCCGCTTTCTCGGCGAGCATGTCGCCCAGCAGCGCGCGGCGCAGCGAGCCGCCGCCGTCGACCACCAGAACCTTGCCCTTGCCGTCGAGCTCGACCTGCTCCTTGACCAGCGAATTGTCCTCGAAGCACTTGATGGTGACGATCTGGCCACCGAACGAGTCGTGGCCGCCGAAGTTGCTGAACATGGGTTCGAGCACCTGGACCAGGTCCGGGTAAACGTCGCACAGGTCGGGCGTTACGTAATGCTGCATGGGAAACTCCTGTCAGTCACAACGAAAGCGGATGTGGAGCAAGGCTACACCGCAGGAGGCCGGCAGTCATCCGGGACCGAGCAGTCAGTTTGCTTTTGTCTGCTCCGGCCTCTTCGCGGGTAAACCCGCTCCCACAGGGTTTCGCACCTCACCTGTGGGAGCGGGTTTACCCGCGAAGAACCCCACGCGGAATCAACTGGCGGGCACCGGCTCCATCACCACCGTCGAGGCATGCACCGGCACCTGCGGATCCCTCAGCCAGCGCTCCACCAGCGGCCACACCTGGGTTTGCGCCGCCTTGCTGACCAGCATGTCGACATGCCCGAAGGCCTCGAAGCCCTCCTCGCGCCCCAACCGCAGGAACTGCCTGGCGTCACCGCCGAACTGCTCGAACAGCTTGCGACAGGCCCACACCGGGTCCTGGAAGTCACCGGCCCCGGCCACCGCCAGCAGCGGCACCTCGACCTCGGCCAGCCCCGCCCACCAGTCCTTGTCCTTGTCGCCGAAGCGGCCAAACAGGCCATTCCAGCGCAAGCTCTCCAGGGCCAGGCCGATGGGTTCGTCCTCCGGGCCACGCTTGAGGCGCGAACCCGAGATCTGCGCGAAGCGCTTGAGCAACACGCGCGCGCCCCACTCCACCGGCGGCACTTTCAGCGGCCAGTAGACCCGGCTGACCTGGGTGCCGAACAGCGCCGCGCTGGCCACCAGCGCGACGTCCAGGTAACTGCTACCCAGCGCCGCCGCCAGGGTGGTGCCGCCCAGCGAGTGGCCGACCCAGTGCGGCGCCTGCCCGGCCTGCTCGCGAACGAAAGCGCCGATCACCGGCAGGTCGTAGCGCGCATAGTCGGCCACACGGTTCTGTCGCCAATCGCGGTTGCGCGGCGACAGGCCGTGGCCGCGCATCTCCGGGATCCACACATCGAACCCGGCGCGGGCCAGATAGGCGCCCAGGCCGATGCCCTTGGGCGAATACCAGAAGCGCCGGTTGGAGAAACTGCCGTGCAGGAGAATGACCGGCACGCCCTGGGCGTGGTCCTGATCGGCCAGGCCCAGGCGGGTGACGGCCAGCTCAACGCTCGGATCGGGGCTGTTGCCGGCCTTGATCCGGTAGACGTCTTCGCTGAGGTCGCCGCGGCGCTCGGCACTGAGCAACGCGACGGGAAATTGGGTGGAGCTGCTTTGCATGGGTTCACGAACAAACTGAGGATATGAACGTGGGAGCGGGCTTGCCCCGCGATTGAACCAGACCTGCAGACACTGCTGTCCCATCTGGCGCTATCGCGGGCCAAGCCCGCTCCCACAGTGTGTTGCCTTCAGCGCATCACGCCGCGCCCTGGCCCTCGGCCAGGAAGAACCAGGTCTCGAGCACCGAGTCCGGGTTCAGCGACACGCTCTCGATGCCCTGCTCCATCAGCCACTTGGCCAGGTCCGGGTGGTCCGACGGGCCTTGACCGCAGATGCCGATGTACTTGCCGGCCTTGTTGCACGCGGCAATGGCGTTGGCCAGCAGCTTCTTCACGGCCGGGTTACGTTCATCGAACAGGTGGGCGATGATGCCGGAGTCGCGGTCCAGACCCAGGGTCAGCTGGGTCAGGTCGTTGGAGCCGATGGAGAAGCCGTCGAAGTACTCGAGGAACTCTTCGGCGAGGATGGCGTTGGACGGCAGCTCGCACATCATGATCACGCGCAGGCCGTTGTCACCGCGGGCCAGGCCATTCTCGGCGAGCAGGTCGACAACCTGGCTGGCTTCGCCCAGGGTGCGCACGAACGGCACCATGATCTCGACGTTGGTCAGGCCCATCTCGTTGCGCACGCGCTTCAGCGCACGGCACTCGAGCTCGAAGCAGTCACGGAACGACTCGCTGATGTAGCGCGAGGCGCCGCGGAAGCCCAGCATCGGGTTTTCTTCTTCCGGCTCGTAGAGTTTGCCGCCGATCAGGTTGGCGTACTCGTTGGACTTGAAGTCCGACAGGCGCACGATGACCTTTTTCGGGTAGAAGGCCGCAGCCAGGGTGCTGATGCCCTCGACCAGCTTCTCGACATAGAAGCCAACCGGGTCGTCGTAGCCGGCGATGCGCTTGTCGACGCTTTCCTTCAGCTCCGGCGGCAGGCCGGCGTAGTTGAGCAGCGCCTTGGGGTGCACGCCGATCATGCGGTTGATGATGAACTCCAGGCGCGCAAGGCCGACACCGGCGTTGGGCAGCTGGGCGAAGTCGAAGGCGCGGTCCGGGTTGCCGACGTTCATCATGATCTTGAACGGCAGTTCCGGCATGGCATCGACCGAGTTCTGCTTGACGTCGAAGCCCAGCTCGCCTTCGAAGATGAAGCCGGTGTCGCCTTCGGCGCAGGACACGGTGACGCCCTGGCCGTCTTTCAGGACCTGGGTGGCGTTGCCGCAGCCGACAACGGCCGGAATGCCCAGTTCACGGGCGATGATCGCCGCGTGGCAGGTACGCCCGCCGCGGTTGGTGACGATGGCGCTGGCGCGCTTCATCACCGGTTCCCAGTCCGGGTCGGTCATGTCCGAAACCAGCACGTCGCCCGGCTGGACCTTGTCCATTTCCGAGACATCGTTGATTACGCGGACCTTGCCGGCGCCGATGCGCTGGCCGATGGCGCGGCCCTCGACCAGCACGGTGCCCTTCTCTTTCAGCAGGTAGCGCTCCATGACATTGGCGCTGGAACGGCTCTTCACAGTCTCGGGGCGGGCCTGGACGATGTACAGCTTGCCGTCGTCACCGTCCTTGGCCCACTCGATGTCCATCGGGCGCTGGTAGTGCTGCTCGATGATCATCGCCTGCTTGGCCAGTTCGTTGACCTCGGCGTCGCTCAGGCAGAAGCGCGCGCGCTCGGCACGCTCGACCTCGACGGTCTTGACCGAGCGCCCGGCCTTGGCTTCGTCGCCATAGACCATCTTGATTGCCTTGCTGCCCAGGTTGCGGCGCAGGATCGCCGGACGGCCGGCCTGCAGGGTCTGCTTGTGCACGTAGAATTCGTCCGGGTTGACCGCACCCTGTACCACGGTTTCGCCCAGGCCGTAGGCGCCGGTGATGAACACCACGTCGCGGAAGCCCGACTCGGTGTCGAGGGTGAACATCACGCCGGCGGTGCCGGTCTCGGAGCGGACCATGCGCTGCACGCCCGCGGACAGGGCCACCAGCTTGTGGTCGAAGCCCTGGTGCACGCGGTAGGAAATGGCGCGGTCGTTGAACAGCGAGGCGAACACTTCCTTGGCCGCGCGGATCACGTTGTCGACGCCGCGGATGTTGAGGAAGGTCTCCTGCTGGCCGGCGAAGGAGGCATCCGGCAGGTCCTCGGCGGTGGCCGAGGAACGCACGGCCACGGCCATGTTGTCGTTGCCGCCGGCCATCTCGGCGAAGGCCGTACGGATTTCTGCGTCCAGACGCGCCGGGAAATCGGCTTCCATCACCCACTGGCGGATCTGCGCGCCGGTCTTGGCCAGGGCGTTGACGTCATCGACGTCCAGCGCATCGAGCGCCGCGTGGATGCGCTCGTTCAGGCCACTTTGCTCGAGAAAATCGCGGTACGCCTGAGCCGTAGTGGCAAAGCCGCCCGGCACCGAGACACCGGCACCTGCGAGGTTACTGATCATCTCGCCCAGGGATGCGTTCTTGCCCCCCACATGCTCCACATCATGGACGCCGAGCTTATCGAGGGAAACTACGTACTCTACCAAGGTGATCTCTCCACTAACTGTATTGGAAAAGCTCAAGGGCGCCCGCCTGCCTGACTGACTGGGCCGGACGCTTGTGGCCTGGACCTGGAAAATAAGTGAGAATGCCGAGCAACCGCGTTCGGCAAACCGAACCTATCATATCCAGAAATCTTCGGCAGCTTAAGGCCCCCAGGTGCAAATGAAACGAACCGCGTTCTTCATCTCCGACGGTACCGGCATCACTGCAGAAACGCTGGGCCAGAGCCTGCTCGCACAATTCGAGAGCATTCCGTTCAATAAATTCACGCGCCCCTACATCGATACGCTGGACAAGGCCCGGGCCATGGTCCAGCAGATCAACGCCGCGGCCGAGCGCGACGGAGTGCGTCCGATCATTTTCGACACCATCGTCAACCAGGACATCCGTGAGGTCATGGCCACGTCCAATGGCTTCATGATCGACATCTTCTCGACGTTTTTATCCCCGCTCGAGCAGGAATTGACCGCCCATTCGTCGTATTCCGTGGGCAAATCCCACTCGATCGGCGGCAATTCCAACTACATGGAGCGCATCGAGGCGGTCAACTTCGCCCTGGACAACGATGACGGCGCGCGCACCCACTACTACGACAAGGCCGACCTGATCCTGGTCGGCGTGTCGCGCTGCGGCAAGACCCCGACCTGCCTGTACATGGCCATGCAGTTCGGCATCCGCGCCGCCAACTACCCGCTGACCGAGGACGACATGGAGCGCCTGCAACTGCCGGCGGTGCTGAAGAAGCACCACAGCAAGCTGTTCGGCCTGACCATCGACCCCGACCGCCTGACCGCCATCCGCCACGAGCGCAAGCCCAACAGCCGCTACTCGAGCTTTGCCCAGTGCGAGTTCGAGGTGCGCGAGGTGGAGAACCTGTTCCGTCGGGAGAACATTCCCAACATCAACTCCACGCATTTCTCGGTGGAGGAGATCTCGGCGAAGATCCTGGTGGAAAAAGGCGTGGAGCGGCGGTTCAAGTAAGCCTGAACCGGCCTCTTCGCGGGTAAACCCGCTCCCACAGGGATATCACAGGGCTTGAGGCAGTGAGGTCCCTGTGGGAGCGGGTTTACCCGCGAAAGGGCCAGACCTGCTGACAGAAGGCCCAAAGAAAAGCCCCGGCATCACTGCCGGGGCTTTCTTTTACCTCAACGCCAGGCTCAGGACGGAATCACCGCCGCCTGCCCGCTCATCGCCAGGTCGACCAGCTCGCGGTTGGCCACCGCGTACATCGCATAGTCGGTGCCGGTGGCGTTGCGCAGGTCGTCGAGCATGGCGCGCCAGCGCTCGACCATGACGCGGTGCTGTTCACACCACAGCGCCACCCGTGCATCCATGTCTTGCGGCGCGTCGGCCATCTGCAGCACGGAGATGGTGATCGCCCGCTGCTGCAGGTCGATATCGTCGCGGAACGCCTCGCGGGCCAGGGCCTGCCAGTTGTTCTCCACCGGCAGGTTGCTGATCTCCTGCAGGTACCAGGTCAGGTCCAGCGAGCTGCCCACGGCGAAGAACGCCTTGGCCACCTGCGCCGGATCGTGACCGGTGACGTCCGAGGCCTCGATGATCGGCAACAGGGTGTACAGGTGGGTGGTGCCGGCCACCATGCGTGCCAGCAACTCCGGCACACCGGCCTCGACGAAGCCCTGGTAGCGGACCATCCAGCGCTCGCGGGTCGGGCCTTCCAGCAGTTCGTCGAGCTTGAGCCCCAATTGCGCGAGCACCGGCCCGAAGTGGGCGACGTCGCGGCCCGCATCCTGCTCGTTACGGCGGCTGCGCAGGAACCAGCGGGTGGCACGACGGCCCAGGCGCATCAGCTCGTCCATCAGGGTCAGCTGGATCTCGGCCGGGACCTGATAGTCCAGGGCCTCGATCTGGCGGAACCAGTGCGGCAGGTGGAAGATGTCACGCACGATCACATAGGCGCCGGCGACGTTGGCCGGGCTCATGCCGGTGGACTCCTTCAGACGCTGGACGAAGGTGATGCCCATGTTGTTGACCAGGTCGTTGGCGATCTGGGTGCTGACGATCTCGCGCTTGAGGCGGTGACGGCGCATCGAGTCAGCGAACTTGCTCACCAGCGACGGCGGGAAGGCCGTCTCCATGTCGCGGGTCAGGTAGTCGTCGTCCGGCACCAGCGACTTGAGCAGTTGCTCCTTGAGGTCGATCTTGCTGTACGAGATCAGGACCGACAGCTCGGCGCGGGTCAGGCCCTGGCCGGCGGCCAGGCGCTCGGCCAGCTGCTCCTCGGTGGGCAGGAACTCGATGGCGCGGTCCAGCTTGCCACGAGACTCGAGGTCGGCCATCAGGCGCTTGTACTCGGCGATCCGCTCGCGGGCGCGGCGGGCGGCCAGCGACAGCGCCTGGGTCTGCTTGTAGTTGTTGCCCAGCACCAGGCCTGCGACTTCGTCGGTCATGCTGCCCAGCAGCTGGTTGCGCTGCTTCTCGGTCATGTCGCCACCCTGCACCACTTCGTTGAGCAGGATCTTGATGTTGACCTCGTGGTCGGAGCAGTCCACGCCGCCGGCGTTGTCGATGAAGTCGGTGTTGGTGGCGCCGCCGTTGAGGCCGAACTCGACCCGGCCGAGCTGGGTCATGCCCAGGTTGCCGCCCTCGCCCACCACCTTGCAGCGCAGCTCGTTGCCGTTGACGCGCAGGGCGTCGTTGGCCTTGTCGCCGACATCGGCGTGGCTTTCGCTGCTGGCCTTGACGTAGGTGCCGATACCACCGTTCCACAACAGGTCCACCGGCGCCTGCAGCAACGCGTGCAGCAGTTCGGTCGGGGTCAGGCGATCCGCTTCGATGGCGAAGCGTTCCTTCATCTGCGGGCTGATGGCGATGCTCTTGGCGCTGCGCGGGAAGATCCCGCCGCCTTCGGACATGATGCCGGTGTCGTAGTCACTCCAGGCCGAGCGCGGCAGGTCGAACAGGCGCTTGCGCTCGACGAAGCTGGTGGCCGGGTCCGGATTCGGGTCGATGAAGATGTGCAGGTGGTTGAACGCTGCCACCAGTTGTAGCTTGTCGGACATCAGCAAGCCGTTGCCGAACACGTCGCCGGCCATGTCGCCGACCCCGACCACGGTGATCGGATCTTCCTGCACGTTGATGCCGCGCTCGCGGAAGTGACGCTGCACGCCGACCCAGGCGCCACGGGCGGTGATGCCCATCTTCTTGTGGTCGTAGCCGGCCGAGCCGCCGGAGGCAAAGGCGTCGCCCAGCCAGAAGCCGTAGTCGATGGCGATGCCGTTGGCGATGTCGGAGAAGGTCGCGGTGCCTTTGTCGGCCGCCACCACCAAGTACGGGTCGTCGTCATCGTGGCGCACCACGTTGGCCGGCGGCACCACGCCACCATCCTTGAGGTTGTCGGTGATGTCGAGCAGGCCGGAGATGAAGATGCGGTAGCACGCCACGCCTTCGGCGGCGATCTCGTCACGGCTGCCGCCCAGCGGCAGGCGGCGCGGCAGGAAGCCGCCCTTGGCGCCCACCGGCACGATCACCGAGTTCTTCACCTGTTGGGCCTTGACCAGGCCGAGCACTTCGGTGCGGAAGTCCTCTTCGCGGTCCGACCAGCGCAGGCCGCCGCGGGCGACGTTGCCGAAGCGCAGGTGCACGCCCTCGACCCGCGGCGAATAGACGAAGATCTCGAACTTCGGCACCGGTTTCGGCAGTTCCGGGATCAGCTTGGGGTTGAACTTGAAGCTGAAGTACGACTTGTTCTGGCCGTTGGCGTCCGGCTGGTAGAAGTTGGTGCGCAGGGTGGCCTTGATCAGGTCCAGGTAGCGGCGCAGGATGCGGTCCTCGTTGAGCACCTGGACCTCGTCCAGGGCGCTGAGGATCGCCTGCTCCAGGCGCAGCTGCTTGTCGTCCAGATCTTCCTGGGTCAGCTTGCGCGCCAGGTAGAAGCGGGTCTTGAACAACCGGGTCAGCTCGCGGGCGATGTCGGTGTGGTTGTTCAGGGTACTGGCGATGTAGCCCAGGTCGAAGCCCAGGCGGATCTGCTTGAGGTAGCGGGCGTAGGCGCGCAGCAGCGCCACGTCGCGCCACGGCAGGCCGGCGGTCAGCACCAGGCGGTTGAAGGCGTCGTTCTCGGCGTCGCCCTTGACGATATGGACGAAGGCATCCTGGAAGGTGTCGTTGAGCTGCTGGATATCAAGATTGAGGCCTTCGCTGTAGGTGAAGGCGAAGTCGTGGATCCAGAACTCGCGGCCGCTGGCGTGGCGCAGGCGGTACGGGAACTCGCCGAGCACGCGCAGGCCGAGGTTTTCCAGGATCGGCAGCACGTCCGACAGCGCCAGCGGCGTATCGGCGTGGTACAGCTTGCAGTGCAGCTGGCGCTCGCCCAACTGGGTCAGCGGCTGGTAGAAGCTCATGGCCAGCGGCTTGGCTTCCGACAGGTTCAGCACATGCTGCATGTCGACCACCGCCGAGTGCGCGGCGAAGCGCTCGCGGTAACCGGCCGGGAAGCCTTTCGGGAAGTCGGCCAGGATGTTGGTGCCATGGGCCTCGCCGAAGTTCTCCACCACCAGCGCCGAGAAGTCGTCCTGCCACGAACGGCAAGCCTGGATCACTTCGTTTTCCAGCTGCTGCGGGTCGATGTCGATGCGGTTCTTCGGGTCCACCCGCAGGATCAGCTGCACGCGGGCCAACACCGATTCGGAGAAGAAGGTCCAGAACTCGCAGTCGGTGGCCTTCAGACGCTCCATCAGCACCTGCTGGATCTTCTGCCGCACCTCGGTGGAGTAGATCTCGCGTGGCACATAGGCCAGGCAGTAGCAGAAGCGGCCGTACGGGTCCTTGCGCAGGAACACGCGGATCTTGTTGCGCTCCTGGATCTGCACGATCGACATGACGGTACTGAGCAGTTCGTCGACCGGGGTCTGGAACAGGTCGTCGCGCGGCAGTACCTCGAGGACCTGGGCCAGCTCCTTGCCCAGGTGGGCTTTGGGGTCGAAGTTGGAACGGCGTTCGACTTCGGCGACCTTGCCACGGATGTACGGGATGGTATGCACGCTCTCGCCGTACACCGACGAGGTGTACAGGCCCATGAAGCGGCATTCCTTGATGACCTTGCCATCCTGGTCGATCTGGCGGATCGACACGTAGTCCGGGTACGCCGGGCGGTGCACGCGGCTCGGCTGCGAGGCCTTGGCGAACGACAGCAGGCGCGGCTCGCGCAGGTAGGCGACGGCGTAGTCCTCGATGCGCAGGTCGTCGGCGCCCAGGCCTGCGCGCAGCAGGCGGGCCAGGCCCAGGAACGAGGCCTCGTCGTAGACCAGATGGCCGCCGTCGGCATCGGACTCGACAGTGAATTCCTCATAGCCGAGGAAGGTGAAATGGTTGTCCAGCAGCCACGACAGGAAGCTCTTCACCTCGGCCTTGTCGTTCTGCGCCGGGCCGAAGGCGTTCTGCTCCACCAGTTCCAGCAGCTCGCGGATCTTGGCTTTCATCGGCTCGAAGTCGGCGACCACGCCGCGCACTTCGGCCAGTACCTGCTCCAGCTCCATGCTCAGGGTGTTGAGCTCGGCGGCATTGGCGCAGCGGTCGATCTCCAGGTACATCAGCGACTCATGGCTGACGCCCTCGCCCTGGGTGCCCTTGGGCAGCAGTTCGACCAGCTCGCCCTTGGCGCCGCGGCGCACGCTGAGCACGGTGGTCTGCAGGGTGTGGATGCTGTAGCCGCGGCGGTTGAGCTCGGTGCGTACCGAGTCGACCAGGAACGGCAGGTCGTGGTGCAGCACCTCGACCACGGTGTGGGTCGATTGCCAGCCGTGGCGTTCGTAATCGGGGTTGTAGACCCGCACCTGCGGGTGTTCGGGGTCGAAGCGCTCGATGATGCGCCAGGCGGACAGCGTGCAGCCGGCCAGGTCCGACAGCCTGCGCTGTGTGAGTTCGTCCAGAGAGATGATGCCGAAGAACTGCTCGGCGAACAGCGCCACTTGTGGCAGGGACTGTTCGCTGATGTGCTGCGCCAGGGCCACCTGCAGTTGATGCTGGAAGTCGGCTTTGCTGGCTGCGGTGAAAAACGCCATCTGTGGTACTCCGCTTGGGCTTTGTTATAGGTGAAGCGTCGCGTACGTCCGCCGGGTACGGATCAACGATAGCCAACCCGCGGCAAGCCGGACGGTAAAACCAGGCGTTGGACACGAGCGTCATGTCCACCGACTGGGGAGCTTAACGACTGAACGGTCACTGCGGCTTGCAGCGCTGCGACAATTTCGGTCAATGCGCGGTAACTTTACGTTTATCACGGCCGCCAAGGCTGTCAGAATTCCTTTCCCTTGCCATTGACCCGAGCCGCCCATGCAACTGAAAACCGCCCTGCTCTTCGCCACTCCCTGCGACGACGAGGAAGACAACATGGCGACCCTGTGCTGCCACAGCGACAAGGGCCAGATGTTCCTGCTGACCCGTTATCCGGACGAGGACACCGTCGACCTGACCCTGGATGACGAGCCGTCGACCCTGGACGGGCTGAAGGTGACCCTGAGCGCGCAGCGGCTGTTGATCGAGGTGGCGGCTGGGGATCGTGATGCGTTGAAGGGGGATGAAACGCTGGAGATCATCCTGACCAGCGCCGGGACCGACCTGGAGGAAGTAGCGCTGACCTTGCGCAATATCCTCGACGGGACCGGAACGTTCGTGTCCGAAATCTAAGCAGTTACATCACCCGTGTAGGAGCGGCCTTGTGCCGCGAAAGGGGTGCGAAGCGCCCCCTTATTGGTGCATCACGCTGATATAGCCGGGGCCGCTATGCGGCCCTTTCGCGGCACAAGGCCGCTCCTACAGGTAGCGCGCAAGCTTCCAGGACATTGACAGGCCACTATCGACACAGGCATTGTCTGACAACCTGACCAATAAGAACTTCCATGTCCATGCTAGAGCTCCAGCGCCCCGACACCCTCGTCGAACGGGTCGTCAACGCCATCCGCGCCGAGATCGATTCCGGCCGCCTGGCCGCCGAATCGCGCCTGCCCACCGAACAGCAACTGGCTGAACAGCTCAATGTCAGCCGCTCGGTGGTGCGCGAGGCCGTGGCGCAGCTCAAGGCCGACGGGGTGCTGATCGCCCGCCGCGGGCTCGGCTCGTACATCTCGCAGACGCCCAGCGGCACGGTGTTCCGTTTCCCCGGCAGCCAGGGGCGCAAGCCGGACCTGGTGCAGATGTTCGAGATGCGCCTGTGGATCGAGACCCAGGCCGCCGCCATCGCCGCCCGCCGCCGCGACGCCGACGACCTCGCGCGCATGGCCGCCGCCCTGGGCACCATGGAAGACCCGCGCAGCGACTTCGCCACGGCCTCGGCCGCCGATGTGGCCTTTCACCGCGCCATCGCCGAAGCCAGCAAGAACGACTACTTCGTCGCTTTCCACGATTTCCTCGGCGGCCAGTTGGCCGCCGCCCGCCGCACCGCCTGGGAAAACTCCGCCACCCCGGCAGTGGGCGGTTCGGCCGATGCCCTGCGCGAGCACCGGGCGCTGTACCAGGCCATCGCCGACGGCGACCGCCAGGCGGCGGCCGGCTGCGCCGAAGCCCACCTGCGCGCCTCGGCCAAGCGCCTGAAACTCGACCTTCCCGACCTCGACTGACCCCGGAGAACCCCATCGCGGCCTGGCGAGGCTTTCACACGCACTACTTAGTCTGACAACCTGATAAGCAGATTCACCGACAAGAATACCAAGGTACCCTGCATGACCTACGACTACTGCATCATCGGCGGCGGCATCGTCGGCCTCGCCACCGCGATGGCCCTGCTTGAACGACGCCCCGGCGCTTCGCTGCTGATTCTGGAAAAGGAGGCCAGCCTCGGCCGCCACCAGACCGGCCACAACAGCGGCGTGATCCATGCCGGCATCTACTACGCGCCCGGCAGCCTCAAGGCCGACCTGTGCAAGCGCGGCGCCCAGGCCACCAAGGATTTCTGCAGCGCGCACGGCATTGCCTTCGAGGTCTGCGGCAAGCTGCTGGTGGCCTCCAACGACCTGGAGGTGCAGCGCATGCAGGCGCTGTACGAACGCTCCCAGCAGAACGGCCTGAAGGTCGAGCGCCTGGATGCCGGCGCCCTGCGCGAGCGGGAGCCGAACATCGTCGGCAAGGGCGCGCTGTTCCTCGATGCCACCGGCATCGTCGACTACCAGCAGGTGTGCGACTCCATGGCCAAGGTGATCCGCCAGGCCGGTGGCGAACTGCGCCTGTCCACCACCGTGCGCGCCATCCAGGAGCATGCCGACCACGTCGCGATCAGTGCCGACGGCAACGCCTGGCGCGCCCGCCAGCTGGTGGCCTGCGCCGGCCTGCAGTCCGACCGCCTGGCGCGTCTGGCAGGGGTGAAGATCGACCACCAGATCATCCCTTTCCGCGGCGAGTACTACCGCCTGCCGGCGAGCAAGAACCAGATCGTCAACCACCTGATCTACCCGATCCCCGACCCGGAGCTGCCGTTCCTCGGCGTGCACCTGACGCGGATGATCGACGGCAGCGTCACCGTCGGCCCCAACGCGGTGCTCGGCTTCGGCCGGGAAAACTACCGCAAGTTCTCGGTGAACTGGCGCGATGTCGCCGAGTACGCGCGCTTCCCGGGTTTCTGGAAAACCATCTGGAACAACCTCGGTTCCGGCACCGCCGAGATGAAGAACTCGCTGTTCAAGCGCGGCTACCTGGAACAGTGCCGCAAGTATTGCCCGTCTCTCGAAGTCGAGGACCTGCTGCCCTATGAGGCCGGCATCCGCGCCCAGGCGGTGATGCGCGACGGCACCCTGGTGCACGACTTCCTGTTCGCCGAGACCCCGCGCATGGTGCATGTGTGCAATGCGCCATCGCCCGCCGCCACCTCGGCCATCCCCATCGGCCAGATGATTGCCGAGAAGATTCTCCAGGCCCGCTGATCCACCCGCTGCATCCACAATTACAAAGACAACAAGGAAAACCCCAATGTCGGTACACGAGACGGCCCTGGCCGCGAGCGAAACCCCCGAACAGCAACGCAAGCGCCTGCGCAAGGTGGCGGCGGCGACCATCTTCGGCTCGATGCTGGAGTGGTACGACTTCTACCTCTACGCGACCATGGCGGCGATCGTCTTCTCGAAGATCTTCTTCGACCCGAGCAACCCGGCGGTGGCCTCGCTGCTGGCGTTCTCCACCTTCGCCATCGGCTTCATCGCCCGGCCCTTCGGCGGCGTGCTGTTCGGCTACCTGGGCGATCGCTTCGGGCGCAAGCACGTGCTGGTGATCACCTTCTGCATGATGGGTCTGTGCACCATGCTGATCGGCCTGATCCCCGGCTACGCCACCATCGGCATCTGGGCGCCGATCCTGCTGGTGATCATCCGCATCATCCAGGGCCTGGGCGCCGGCGCCGAATTGTCCGGCGCGGCAGTGACTTCCTACGAGCACGCCAGCGAAGGCAAGCGCGGCAGCCAGGGCGCCTGGCCGGCGCTGGGGCTGAACCTGGGCCTGCTGCTGTCGTCGCTGACCGTGTACCTGCTGACCATGAACGGCAACGAGTTCCTGCTGGCTGGCGGCTGGCGCATCCCGTTCATCGCCAGTATCGCCCTGGTGGCGGTAGGCCTGTGGGTGCGCAAGAGCATCCCCGAGACCCCGGACTTCAAGGAACTGGACAAGGCCGACGACAAGCCGCAGGTGTCGCCGCTCAAGCTGCTGTTCAGGAATGACCTCAAGGGCCTGGCGGTGGTGTTCTTCGTGGCCGTGGGTTACAACGCCCTGAGCTACATCTTCAAGACCTTCTCGCTGGCCTACCTGACCCAGTTCAAGGGCGTCGAGGCGCATGTCACCTCGCTGTCGGTGACCCTGGCCAGCCTGGTGGCGATCTTCGCCGTGCCGTTCTTCGGCTGGCTGTGCGACAAGTGGAGCAGCAAGACCGTGCTGATGCTCGGCGGGCTGTTGTCGGCGCTGTTCGCCTACCCGTTCCTGCAACTGCTGTCGACCGGCGAGCCGATGATGATCTACCTGGCCATCGCCGTGGGCACCGGGATCCTGGCGCCGATGATGTTCGCCCCGCAGGGCTCGTTCCTCAGCCGCCAGTTCCCGACCCAGACGCGCTCGTCGGGGTTCGGCACCGGGCGCGAGGTCGGTACCGCCGTGGCCGGCGGTTTGGCGCCGCTGGGCGGGCTGGCGCTGGTGGCCGGGTCGGCGACTCATTCCACCGATGGCGTGACCTTGATCCTGGCGGTGGCCGGGGTGCTGGTGGTGGTGTTTGCGTTCCTTGACCAGGGCTGGCGGCATTCGAAGTCGAAGAACTGACCTGGCGACAGACGGGTAAACCCGCTCCCACAGGTACTACGCCAACCTGTAGGAGCGGCCTTGTGCCGCGAAAGGGCCGCATAGCGGCCCCGGCAATTTCTGCGTCGGTGCTGACATCCTGGGGCTGCGTTGCAGCCCTTTCGCGGCACAAGGCCGCTCCTACACGTTGGCGTAGTACCCGCGAAGAGGACAATCCCGAGCATTGGCCAGGATTTCCCAGGTGGACCACCGCCAACTGCTGTCTCGGGAGGATATAATGGCCCCCTCCCCAGGCAGCAGCCTCCAGACATGATCCAGTCCAGCCTCGATCTCTTCGACCCCCACCCCCAGCGCCTGGCGCGCCATACCCTGCTGCTGCCCGGCTTCGCCCTGCCCGAACTCGAGGCCCTGCTCGACGCCCTGCGCCCGGTGCTGCGCGCGGCACCGTTTCGCCACATGCACACCCCCGGCGGCCTGCGCATGGCCGTGGCCCTGACCAACTGTGGCGCGCTGGGCTGGGTCAGCGACGAGAACGGCTACCGCTACACCTCCATCGACCCGGTCAGCGCAAAACCCTGGCCCGCCCTGCCCCCGCTGCTGGTCGACCTGGCCACCCGCGCCGCCGCGCAGGCGGGCTTCGATGGCTTCGTGGCCGATGCCTGCCTGGTCAACCACTACCTGCCCGGTACCCGCCTGAGCCTGCATCAGGACCGCGACGAACAGGACTACGGGCAGCCGATCGTCTCGATCTCGCTGGGCTTGCCTGCGGTATTCCTGTTCGGCGGGCTGCAACGCTCGGACCGCCCCCGGCACATCCCGCTGAGCCACGGCGATGTGCTCGTCTGGGGTGGCGAGGACCGCCTGCGCTTTCATGGCGTATTGCCGATCAAGCCGGGCGTGCACCCGCGCATGGGCGAGCGGCGGATCAATCTCACGCTGCGCAAGGCGGGATAAGCCGCCCGCCTACAGGCTGGCGAACCATTCGCGGCGTTCCTCGAACGCCGCCCGGATCGCCCCGACCATCACCTGTACCAGCGGATCACCTTCGGTCTGCCCGTTGACCGCCAGCCACACCCGCCGCCGCATCGGCTCGCGGAACAGGCCCGGCAGGGCCAGCAATCCACGGTCCAGGTGCGTCGCATAATGCGGCAGCAAGCCGACACTGGCGCTGCACTTGATCAGCTGGCAGTACATTTCGTAATCCTCGATCTGGGTCACCCCGGCCGAACGGGTCCGCAGCAATGCCTGCCAGGGCATCAGCGCCTGCACACCTACCTCGCCCTGCCATTGCACCAGCATGTAGTCCTGCAGGTCCGCCAGGCTGGTCGGTCGGTTGGCCTCGCGGGCGTAGCGCTTGGCAATATGCGGCAGGTACTCGAGGGTGGCCAGGGCCTCGGGGGCGGCACCGGCAAAGCTGCCGGCGCGGGCACCGTGGCTGGCGTCGCCCAACCACAGGGCGACATCGGCAACCTGTTCGGGTACCTGGCGACCGTCGAGGGTGGCCACCTCCAGGCGCATGCCGGCATGCTGGCGCACGAAGTTGATCAGGTTGCGGCCCAGCAGGTCCTGCAGCAGCGGTTCGGCCACGGCCAGGCGCACGCTGGCGCTTTGCTCTCGCGGCAGCGGCACGACCGGCTCGCGCGCCTGGAGTATCTGCAGCAAGCGTTCGCCCTGCTGGCTGAGCACCGGGTTGTTGTTGCGGTTGACGAACAGGCTGTAGCCCAGGCGCGCTTCCAGCGCCGCCAGGCGTTTGCGCAGGGCCACCGGCTTGAGGTTGAGTCGCCGCGCCGCCTGCATGAAGCAGCCGCAGCGCGCGGTGACCAGGAAACAGTTCAGGGTCTGTTCGTCCAGGGCCAGCGGCACCTGGCGACGAACGACAGGCACGGCGGTATCCGGGGCTCGCCCCCGGGGCAGATCGATCGGCATTCCTCGCCTCCCGCGGGCCCGCCTGGGCAGGCCCGGTTCTTCCATGGTTGTTGGCGACTAGCGGCTGCTGCTCTCCAGCACCTGATTCAGCGCCGCGCCATCGATACTCAGGGTGGCGGTGTCGAACATGCCCTCGACATAGGCCTTGGCCACCTGCTCCTGGCGCTGGGCCCGCAACAGCTCGCGCAGGCGTGGCGCCACCTCCTCGAAGGTCGCCGCCCGGGCGGGCTGTTGCTCGACCAGCTTGATGATGTGGTAGCCCGCCGCGCTCTGCACCGGTTCGCTGACCGTGCCCACCTTGAGCTTTGGCACCACCCCACGCACCTCGGGCAACAACTGCGCCAGGGCCTGCAGGCCGGTGTCGCCACCGCCGGCGGCCGTGCCGGCATCCTGGGAGTGCTCACGGGCCAGCGCGGCGAAGTCGGCATCCGCAGCCTGGGCCTGCTTGGCCAGCGCCTGGGCCTGCTTGCGCACGGCCTCGTCGTCCCTGGGGTTCTCCACCCGCAGGAAGATCTGGCTCAGGCGGTAGCGCACCGGCAGCTGCAAACCGGCCTTGCCTGCCTCATAGGCCTGCTTGAGCTCCGCCTCGCCGGGGTAGTCGTCGGGCACCTTGCTCACCGAGTTCAGGTAGTCGCGCAGGACGATCTGCTCGGTGGCCGCGCGGGTCTGCACCTGGATTTCCGGGCGCTGCAACCAGCCCTGGGCCTCGGCCTGCTGGTACAGGGCCTTTTCCGCCAGGCGAGCGCGGATCCAGGCCTCCAGTGCCGGGCGGTCGCCGCGCAGGCTGGCACGGGCTTCCTCGGGCAACTGGGCGAACAGCGCCTTGAGTTCGCCGCTGCCGACCTGTTGCTCGCCCAGACGCGCCAGTACCGGGCCGTTGTCGGTGGCCACCAGGGCGGCGGGCGACACCGGACGCGCCGCCGCCACCGGCTCGTCGCCCGGGCGCAAGGCCAGGGCGACCGCCACCGCGACAATGGCCAGCGCGCCAGCGCCGGCCCAGAGAGTGCGCGCCGTCACGAGGCGCGCTCTTGGTCGTGGGCGACCTGGACTTTCTGCTGGTCGGCCACATTACGGCTGTAGTCACGCAGATAGACGATCAGCTCCTGCAGCAGCCGGTCCCACAGCACCAGGCTGCCCAGCAGGTGCTGCTGACTGACACCATCGGCGACCACCACGTCCTGCTCCATCACCAGGAACTCGCCCTGCACCGACAGGCGGGCGAAGCGCCGGCTGGCATTCCAGTGCTCGGCCAGGCCCGCCGGCAGCTCGCCCTGGATACGCAGGGCACAGCTGAAGGTGAAGTCGAGGAATTCGCCCTCCTTGCCCGCGGCCCGGTTGCCGAAACGAACGGCATAACCCACGCCCTGGCTGGCGCTGAGCAACTGCACCACGGCGTTCTGCTCGGTGCGGTTGACCCGGCAGCCGGCATCCTGCAGCAACTGGGTCAGGGAGTCGGCGCTAACGGTTTCGATCAGGGTGACTTCGGTCATGTGCTTACTTCCTTGCGTTGAGAAAACATCACTGGGTCACGCCCTTGGGGGCGTCGAACTGGCTTTCGTAGAGCTTGTCGCCGTAGGCCTGGGCCAGTTCCTCGAACTTGACCCGGGCGCCACCGGCGAACGGCTGGCGCATCTTCATGACATCGGCGATATCGACCTTCTCGTAGGCGGCCAGCATCTCCTTGGCCACCCCGTACATCTGCTGGTTGCGGGCCTGGCATTGCTGCACCTGGCCATCACGTTCGCCCAGCTGCGCCTGCAGGGTGGCGCGCTCGCTTTCCTTGGTGCGCGCCATCGCCAGCAGCTCGTCGTAGGCCTGCTTGTACTTGTGCAGTTGTTCGTTGCTGCTGGCCACCAGCGCCTGGGCCTGGCTGTGCACGGCCTGTTGCTGGCCGGCCAGTTGCTCGCTGTGACCGCGGGCCTTGGCCAGTTGCGCGGTCAGTTCGCGCACCTGGCCCTGGGCCGCGTCGCGCTGCTGCTCGGCCGCCTGGCGGGCGGCGCTGGCCTGGGCCTGCTCGCTCTGCAGGGCCTGCAGCTGTTGCGTGGTGCTGCGCAGTTGGGCGCGCAGGCGTTCCTCGAGGGTCTCGGCCGACGCCGAGGCCGCCAGGCTTGCGCCCAGGGCCAGCATCAACCAGGCGCAGCGGTGGCGATAAGCTCCCTTGTTCATGCCCGTGCTCCTTCCCTAGAACCGCGTGTTGACTTCAAGTTGTAGCACATCGATGTCAAACGGCGCGCCGTAGACCGCCTCGCTGCTCAACCAACGGGCTGTAGCGTAGACGTTGTCGGCCAGGCCGTAGTTGCCACCGAGGAAATAACCCTTGGCGTTGGTGCCGCCGAGGTGGAAGCTCGAGTCGTTGAAACCGTCCGGCAGCGCGTCGGGCTCAATGCGCTTGTAGCCGGCGAACAGGTTCCAGTCGCCGGCCTTGCGCATGTCCAGGGCGTTGCCCAGGGTGAACTGGAGCATCCAGGCGTCGCCGCCGCTCTTGATATTGCCGTTTTCGTCGACGTTGTTGGCCAACTGCCCGGCCGAGCGCTTGCGCATGTCGCCCTCGTCGTAGGCCAGGTTGTGGATGTAGTTGGCCTGGCTGCGCAGCTTGAAGTCATGAGGCAGGTCGGCGTCCCATACCAGGTTCAGGTCGAGCAGCTCGAATTCCGAGGCGATGCCGACGAACTGCGGCTGCGGCGTGGCCGTCGGGTTGGCCGGGTTCGGCGTGATGTCGCGCAGCAGGAACACGGTGTTGCCCTTCTGCATGAAGGTCGGCCGGCTCTCGTCACTGTCGCAGGCCGGCTGGCCGTCCCACGGGGCGCAGGGGCTGGAGCGCTCGCCGGCGATGTCATCGAAGCGGTAGTAGGCCATCGCGCCCTTGAGCCGGTTGTTGTCGTTGAGCGCCCATTTCGCGCCCAGTTGCGCGCCGTACAGCCACTTGTTGTCGCTGTCTTCCTTGTCAAAGCCGTTGCTGGTGGCGTTGTCGTCGCTGTACTGCACGGGGAATGCGCCGACGGTGCCGAACAGGCTGAGGTCGCGGCCCAGCGGCTGGTCGAACAGCGCCGCCACGCCGTCGAAGTTGAGGTCGTGGGAATACAGGATGTCGGTGGACATGAACGGATTGGCGATCCGCCCGCCGGTCAGTGTCAGGCGCTCACTCGGCGTCCAGGTGACGTAGCCCTGGTCGAGCCAGATGTCCTTCTTGCCGAAGCCGCCACCGAGGTTCTGGGTGGTCGAGACCGGGTTGTTGTTGGAGCCGGTGGCGACGCGGATGCCGGCCACCCAGTTTTCCGCCAGCTGCGCCTTGAGGCCGAAGCGCGCCCGCAGGCGCAGGAGGCTGTCGCGGTCCTCGCGGGTGTTGAGCAAGGGCGGCAGGCTCGAGCTGCTGTTGGGGTTGACGTCGTAGGGGCCCTTTTCGTTGAGCTTGGCGAAATCGACGATCTCGTTGCTGTTGCCGTCGGCGTACGAGCGCGACTCGTAGCGCAGGCGCAGGTCACCGTCGAAGCTGATGCGCGAGGCCCAGTCGGGGAAGGTGTTGGGCGCGGCCCAGTTTTCCTGCTTGGCGGTGTTCATCACCTCGGCCTTGATCTCGTCGCGGATCTGCTGGCGGACGATCGCCGGCACATACTGCACGCGCACCTCGCCGTTGGTCGCCGGGGCCTGGGCGACAATCGGCGCGGCGCTGCCGGCGACGCGCGCCTGCTGGGCTTCACGTTCGGCCTGGGCGATCAGCGCATCGGCCTTGTCCTGCTTGAGCACGCCCTGCTCCACCAGCAGGCGGATCAGGTTGACGGTCGCGTTCTCCGACGGCGCGGCGTGGACGACGGTCGGACCGACCGCGGTGGCGGCGGCCAGCAGGCCGAGCGCCAGGGTCAATCGGTTGACTGGGCACTTCATGGGTTTGCAACTCCTGTGGGTCAGTCGTGCTTCGTTGTTCATGGCCGGCGCCCCTGCAGGGCGATCTTCACCGGCAAGGTCAGGTTGGCGGGCGGACGCTGGTCGAGGGCGCCGGCACCGCGCAGGGCGGCGAGCACCTGGGCGTCCACCTCCGGCTCGCCGCTGCCGCGCAGCAACTCGACACGGGTGATCTCGCCGGCGGCGCTGAGCCAGATCTCGGCTTGCAGGTTGAACACCAGGTTGCGCAGCTCGGGGTTGTCGCGCAGCAGGCGCTGGAAGGCGTAGGCCAGGTACTGGCTGTAGGTACCGCTGCCCAGGCCCCCACCGCCGCCACCGGCCATGCCGCCGCCCTTGCCGGCGCCGACGTTGAAGCTGTCGCCGCCTGCTTGCGCGTCGCCGTCCATCTGCATCGGCTCGGCCAGGTCCTGGGCCGGGTCGGGCGCCTCCTCGGCAGGCTTGACCTCCTCGGCCTCGGGCACCGGCTGCGGCTCGACGATCTTCTCCTCGACCGGCGGCTCAGGCTCCTTGGGCGGCTCGGGCGGGGGTGGTGGCGGAGGGGGCGGCAACGGGATGATCGCCGGCACCTTGGGCGCCTCGCGGCGCACCCCGGCCATGTCGTTGGCCCACTGCCACAGCAGCCAGGCCAGGCCCGCGCCGGCGACGGCGAGCACGGCCCAGGTCAGCAGGCGGCGGGGGTTGGTTGTACGTTCCATGCCTGTGCTCATCCCTGGTTCGGCTTGCCGGTGACCAGCCCGACCTGGGCCAGTTCGAGACGGCGCAGCAGGTCGAGCACCTCGACCACCTTCTGGTACTGCACGCCCGCGTCGCCGCGCACGATCAGCGGGAAGTCGGGGTTGCGCGCCTTCTCGCTGCGCAGGCGGTCCTCCAGCTCCTGCAGCGTCACCGGGTAGGCGTCGAGGAATACCTGGCCGGCGTCGTTGATCGAGATCGCCTTGGTCTTGGGCTGGGCCAGCGACACCGTGGCGCTGGCCTTGGGCAACTGCACCTGGATCCCGGAAACCTGCGCGGTGGCGGTGAGGATGAACATCACCAGCACCACCATCAGCACGTCCACCAGCGGGGTGATGTTGATGCTGTCGACCGCGGCGTCGGCGTCGTCGTCATGGGCGTTGTTCACGGATGCCATGGCTGCGCCCTCACGCCGGAACCGACGGGTTGATGCTGCGCCCGGCCGGGTGCTGCGCCGCTTCACCGGCCTGGCCCTCGCCGTGCAATTCGGCCAGGCGGGTGATGAACTCGTCGACGAACACCCGCATGTCGGCGCTGACCTCGCGGTTGCGCGTGGTCAGGCGGTTGTAGCCGAACAGCGCGGGGATGGCGACAAACAGCCCCATGGCGGTGGCCAGCAGCGCTGCGGCCATGCCCGGGGCGATGGCGTTGATGTTGACGTCGCCGGCCATGGCGGTGCCGAGGAACACCACCATGATCCCCAGCACCGTGCCCAGCAGGCCGATGTAGGGGCCGCCGGCGATGGCGTTGGACAGGGTCGACAGCTTCGACGACAACGCCTGGTTCTCGCGGGTGCGCACGCCGTCCATGGAGCAGCGGATGGCCTCGATGGTGGCTGCGGACACTTCACGGGTGTCGGCGCCCTGGGCGCGGCGGGTGCGCAGTTCCTGCACGGCCACCAGGTACAGGCGCCACAGCGAGGAGTCGGTCAGCCGCGCATGCAGGTCCTGATCGTCGGCGAACTGCTCCAGGCGTGTGCCGACCGTGGCGAAGCGCTCGCGAAAGCGAGTGTTGGCGGCGGTGACGCGGTTGAGGGTGCGCTGCTTGCGCAGCATGATCACCCACGACTGCACCATCATCAGCACCAGGATGGCGATGATCACCCAGGCGTCCACCGGCACCGCCTTGAGCAGGAAGCCCAGGCCGCCGAAGCCGAAGCCTGACTGCTCCTCGTCGACCCCGTACACCACCAGGCGCGACTCGGCGCCCTGGGCCAGTACGTCGGCCTGCAGGCTGGCCTGGCTGCGGGCCACGCGGGACAGGCGCAGTTCGTCCAGGGCGCCCACGAACGGCGCGAATTGACTGGCCGCCTCGCCTTCGGTCGCCGGCAGGTCGCCGCCGACGCCGATGGCACCGCTGAAGGCCGCCAGGCTGGCGGCCAGGCGCGCCACCGGCTGGCCTTCGAGCAGCAGGCTCAGGTTGCCGCCCTCGCCCACCAGGGCCAGGTGTTGCCACTGACCGGCGCTCACGGCCTGATTGGCGCTGGCGCGCTGGCCGTCGACCTCGATGAAAGGCACGCCCTGGGCCAGGCCCAGCAGCAGGCTGTGGCTGGCCTCGCGGCGGGCCAGCAGCAGTTGCTCGCCCACCGCCTGGTCCTGGCGCAGCCAGGCGCTGAAGGTGAACGCCGCACCTGCCGGCAACTGCAGCGAGGCGCTGGCCGGCAGTTGCAGGCCCTGGCCGCCGAGCTGGATGGCCCGCCCGATCACGCCGTCGACGCTCACCGTCGGCCCTTGCAACGGATTGCCATAGGGGCTGGCGTCGCGGGCGGTGGCACCGTCGAAGTGGTAGAGCGCGGTGTAGTCGGCGTCGAAGCTGGGCTGGCCAACAGGCGCCTGGGCTTTCGGGTTGCCGTAGTACATCCACAGGTCCTGGCGCTGGCCCGCTTCTATACGGGGCACGTCCACCCAGATCAGCGCCATGCCCATCAGCGGATCGAACTGCTCGACATGGTGATTGAGTACCGTCTTGTCATCGGCGCTGACAAAGCGGATGTCCGCGCCGGTCTCGCTGACGCCGTCGAAGCTGAAGTTGCCGGTATGCAGGCGCACCAGCAGCGCGGTGCGCCCCAGCGCCTGGGTCAGGCCGGCGCCCTGGGGCGTGGTGTCCACGGCGATCTGCTTGCGGTACATCCAGTCGTCCTGCCACCAGGCGCTGGCGCTGCCCGGCAGGGCGAAGCCCAGGCACAGCAGCAAGGTCAATATCAGGCGTTGCATGAGAGGTCTCCAGGTCGATGCCGGTCAGTGAGTTCAGAAGGTCGCCTGCACGCTGAAGTGCACACGGGAAGCGTTCTTGTCGGTGTTGGGGCCATCCTTGAGCGGCACGGCCCAGTCGACGCTGCCGGACAGCCAGTCGTTGAGCGTGGCGCGAGTGCCGACGCCAACACTGGCCAGGCTGTAACGGTCGTCCTGCTCGGGCAGCGCGTCCTGCAGGCGCAGCTGGGCGCCTTCGGCGAACAGGTAGAAGCGCCAGTCGCTGATGTAGCTGCCGACGTAGCGGCCGATGGACGGGGTGCGCAGCTCCTGGGAGAACAGCAGGCCGTCGTCCCCGGTGCGCTCGGCGGCCAGGTAACCGCGCACCGAGGTGGCACCGCCGGCGGCGAACTGCTCGTTCGACACCAGTGGCCCCGAGGCCAGCTGGAAGGCCAGCTTGGAGGCGCTCTGCCAGGAGCCTGCGAAGTCGAAGGTGTAGCTGCCGTCGCCCTTGAGCGCGGCGAAGCTGGAATCGGCGCGGTAGCGCTTGTAGTCGAACTCGGCGTCGTCGCTGCCGTAGCCCAGCAGGCTGCGGGTGCCGGCCACCAGGCTCAGGCCCAGGCTCAGCTGGTCCTGTTCGGTAAAGCGGTAGCCGGTGTAGCCCAGGGTGATCGGGGCGTACTTGAGCGGGACCTTGTCGCTGCTGCCGCCCAGGCCGACCTGCTCGTCGAAGTCCTTGAAGTCCACGCCGATCGACAGGGCGTTGGCCCAGGCACCGACGCCGGGCAGGTTGTAGATCGCCGAAACACCGTAGGAATGGCCCTTGCCCAGGACGTTGGTGCCGCCCACCGTGGCGACGTTGCTGTCGGAGTGGTAGCCGGAGAACTGCACGGTCCAGCGCTCATTGAGCGGCGCGGCGTAGGAACCGGACCAGACCTCGGCATTGTCACGGTCCTGGGGTGCGGTGAACCAGCTCAGCGAGACGCTGTGGCCGGCCTGCCAGAGATTGTTGTAGCCCAGGCTGACGACGCTGCGCAGCTTCTCGGTGTCGGCGCTGTGGTCGTTGTTCAGGCCCAGGCTCAGGTTCCAGGGCTGCTTGTCCTCGACCTGCAGGTCGACGTCCATGGTGCCCGGGCGCTGCCCTTCGCGCACCAGCGGCATGACCTGCCGGCCCGGGGTGCGATTGAGCGCGGCCAGTTCGTCCTGCACCTGGGCGAAATCGGGCACCTTGCCCTCCTCCAGCGCCGGGACCTGCTCACGGATCTCCAACGGCGAGTAATGCTTGGCACCTACCACGCGCACGCGGCCGACCTTGGTTTCGCTCACTTGCAGGTAGACCACGCCGCCCTCGACCTTCTGCTCGGGCAGCTCGACGAACACCGACTGGTAGCCACGGGCCTGGTAGCTTTTCTGCAGGGCCTCGCGGGCGCCTTCGAGGTCGGCCAGGGTCTTGTCCGGCCCCAGGTAGGGATAGACCGCCTCTTCGATGGCCTGGGCGTCGAGCACCGTATTGCCGCGCACCACGTACTCGTTGATCTCGACCCGGCGCTGCGCCTCGTCGGCGGCCACGTTGCCCGCCAACAGGCACGCCAGCAGCCCTGCGCCCATGCCGCATCGCTTGAAGAAAAAATGCTCCACACCGCCCCCTTGAGCGCCAGGAATTCGTTGGGTTTCTAGTGGTTTGCGTCAGGCGCGGCCTGACCTTGGTGACGTGCCAGCCAGCTGTGCAGCAGGGCCAGGTTGAGGCTGAACTCGGGCATGGCCTGCAAGCTTGCGCCGAGCACCTCGTCGACCATGCGCTGCAGCAGTGACACGGCCATGGCACTGCCCAGCAGCACACCGAGGTCATGACTGAACAGGCTGAAGTTCCACACCCGCGACTTCAGTTCCAGGCCGGCGAACCAGCGGAACAGCAGGTTGTAGTTGAGTTGCTCGTAGAGCTGCTTCTCACTGGGCACCGAATACAGCAGTTGCAGCAGCAACACATGCATCAGCGTGTGCGGGGCGATGATCATGCCCTGCTGTTCGGCCAGCTGGGACAGCGCGGTCCGGTGCTCGTCCAGCAAGGCTTCGATGCGCGGCTTGAGCAGCGCCAGCGAATGCCCGGGCGGCACGCAACTGGCCACCTCGCGCAGGGCGCCCTGCCAGTCTTCCTGGGAGACGATCCAGACCCAGGGCGCGCCGTAGCGGTAGACCGAGACCGGCTGCTTGCGCGCGGCCTCGACGATCTTCGCCAGGCGCTGGTCAAGCTCCTGCATTCCCACCTTCGTGTAGCGTTCCATAGTCCCCATCGCCCCGCTCCCAGGCCGTTCCCCAAGGCTCGACCGGCCTGATGGCCAGATGCCTTGTCGGTATCCATGGCTTTGACGGGGGTGGCGCTTTGCTACCGAAGTTTTGTCATGAAAGGTTCATCAGCGGGCCAGGCTTGCAGGCGAACGGCTCGCAACGTCTTCGGACCCCACTCGCTGCTTTACACTAATTTTGCAAACCGCCATTGGTCCCCGCACCCCCGGATGGATTAAAGTATCCACCCCCGCCCGGCCACCGCTCACAGCGCGCCAGGGCCCATCCCCAGGAACCGCCAACGATGGAACACCGTGAAGCGCTGATCGCGCTGCGCACCTTTCTCTCCTCCCAGATCCTCGGCCAGGAAAAACTGGTGGAGCGCCTGCTGATCGTGCTCCTGGCCGACGGCCACATGCTGGTCGAGGGCGCCCCGGGCCTGGCCAAGACCAAGGCCATCAAGGAGCTCGCCGAAGGCATCGAGGCGCAATTCCATCGCATCCAGTTCACCCCCGACCTGCTCCCGGCCGACATTACCGGCACCGAGATCTACCGCCCGGAAACCGGCAGCTTCGTGTTCCAGCAAGGGCCTATCTTCCACAACCTGGTGCTGGCCGACGAAATCAACCGCGCCCCGGCCAAGGTGCAGTCGGCGTTGCTCGAAGCCATGGCCGAACGCCAGGTCAGTGTCGGGCGCAGCACCTATGAACTGTCGCCGTTGTTCCTGGTGATGGCCACGCAGAACCCGATCGAGCAGGAAGGCACCTACCCGTTGCCCGAGGCCCAGCTCGACCGTTTCCTGATGCACGTGAAGATCGGCTTCCCGGATGCCGCGGTCGAGCGGCGCATTCTTCTGCAGGCCCGCGGCGAAGCGCTGGGCGGCGAGGTGAAGCCCGAACGGCGAGTCAGCCAACAGGCGATCTTTGCCGCGCGCAAGGAAATCCTCGGCCTGTACATGGCCGATGCGGTGGAGGAATACCTGGTGCAACTGGTCATGGCCACCCGCACTCCGGCCAAGTTCGACGGCGAACTGGCCGACTGGATCGCCTACGGCGCCAGCCCCCGTGGCTCGATCGCCCTGGACCGCTGCGCGCGTGCCCACGCCTGGCTGGCCGGGCGCGACTTCGTCAGCCCCGAGGATATCCAGGCGGTGCTGTTCGACGTGCTGCGCCACCGCATCATCCTCTCGTTCGAGGCCGAGGCGGCCGGGGTCGACCAGGACCGCGTGGTCCAGCGCATCCTCGACGTCGTTGCCGTCGCCTGACCCCATGCCCACCACCCCGCAGGCCGAACCCGGCATCCGCATCGGCCTGGCCGAACTGATCGACATGCGCCACCGCGTGCGCGAGATCCAGCTGTTTTCCCGGCCCGGCCAGCGCAGCCCGTTGGTGGGCCTGCACCACTCCAAGCTGCGTGGCCGCGGCGTGGACTTCGACCAGGTGCGTGTCTACCAGGCCGGCGATGATGTGCGCAATATCGACTGGCGCGTCACCGCGCGCACCCAGGAGCCGCACACCAAGCTCTTCCACGAAGAGCGCGAGCGGCCGATCTTCATCATGGTCGAACAGAGCCAGCGGCTGTTCTTCGGCTCCGGACTGGTGTTCAAATCGGTGCTGGCGGCCCAGGCCGCGGCCCTGTTCGGCTGGGCGGCGCTGGGCCACAACGACCGCATCGGCGGGCTGGTGTTCGGCGACAGCGAGCCCCACGAGATCAAGCCACGGCGCAGCAAGCAGAGCCTGCTGCAACTGCTCAACCGCCTGGCCAAGGTCAACCAGGCCCTGCACACCGAGGCCGTGCCGCAGCCCGACAGCCTGGGCCTGGCCCTGCGCCGGGCGCGCGAGGTGCTGCGCCCGGGCAGCCTGGCCATCGTCATCTGCGACGAGCGCGCCCTCAGTGCCAGTGTCGAGCAGCACCTGGCCATGCTGTCGCGCCACTGCGACGTGCTGCTGATGCCGATCAGCGACCCGCTCGACCATGCCCTGCCCGCCGCCGGCCTGCTGCGCTTCGCCCAGCGCGGCGCGCAACTGGAACTCGACACGCTGGATGCCAACCTGCGCCAGGCCTATCGCCAGCAAGCCGAGGCGCGCATCGAGCGCTGGGAACTGCTGGCGCAGAAACTGCGGGTGGTGCTGATGCCACTGAGCACCCAGAGTGAGATGATCGAGCAATTGCGCGAGTACCTGAACGCGCAGCGTCCCGGGAGTACCCGATGAATCCGCTGGACCAGCTGCAGCCGCTGATCGCGCCGTCGGCCATCGGCCTGTGGCCGCCCGCGCCCGGCTGGTGGCTGCTGCTGGCCCTGCTGCCGCTGCTCGGCTGGGGCGCCTGGCGCCTGCGTCGCTGGCGCCCGGGCAAGCGCAAGGTGGTGCGCGCCGAACTGCCGCTGGACCCGATCCGTGTCGAGGCTCTCGCCGAGCTGGCACGCCTGCCGCGCCCCTACGACGGCGCGCCGGCCGGCGCCTGGCTGCAACAGATCAATGCCTTGCTCAAGCGCCTGTGCCGCAACCAGTACCCCGGCGCCAACAGTCACACCCTCAGCGGCCGTAAATGGCTGGCATTTCTCGACAACCGCTGCCCGGCCGCCGGCCTGACCCGTTGGATGGTGCTGGTCGAAGGCACCTACAAACCCGAGTGCAAGCTCGACGACAAGGCCATCGCCGGGCTCGCCCAGGCGGTCGAAACCTGGATCCGCAAGCATGTTTGAACTGGCCTGGCCGTGGATCTTCCTGCTGTTGCCGCTGCCCTGGCTGGCGCGTCTGGCGCTGCCCGCCGCCGACAGCGGCGAGCCGGTGCTCAAGGTGGGCTTTCTCGACGAACTCGAAGGCCTGGCCGGGCGCCGCGCACGATTGAACCTGCCGACCTGGCGCCAGCAGGCGCCGTTCATCCTGATCTGGCTGCTGCTGTTGCTGGCCGCCGCCCGTCCGCAGTGGCTGGGCGATCCGCTGCCGGTGTCGGCCAGCGGGCGCGACCTGCTGGTGGCGGTGGACGTGTCGGGCTCCATGGACTTCCCCGACATGCAATGGAAGGACGACGAGATCAGCCGCCTGGACCTGGTCAAGGCGCTGATGGGCGACTTTCTCCAGGACCGCCAGGGCGACCGTGTCGGCCTGATCCTGTTTGGCAGCCAGGCCTACCTGCAAGCCCCGCTGACCTTCGACCGGCGCACAGTGCGAACCTTTCTCGACGAGGCGCAGATCGGCATCGCCGGCAAGAACACCGCCATCGGCGACGCCATCGGCCTGGCGGTCAAGCGCCTGCGCCAGCGCCCGGCGCAGAGCCGGGTGCTGATCCTGATCACCGACGGCGCCAACAACGGTGGGCAGATCCACCCGCTGACCGCCGCCCGCCTGGCCGCCCAGGAAGGCGTGCGCATCTACACCATCGGCATCGGCGCCAACCCCGAGGCCAGCGGCACCCCGGGCCTGCTCGGGCTGAACCCGAGCCTGGACCTGGACGAAGCCTCGCTCAAGGAGATCGCCGAGATCACCCACGGCAGCTATTTCCGCGCCCACGATGGCGCCGAACTGGGCGCCATCGGCGACACCCTCGACCAGCTGGAACCGGTGGCCCAGCAGCCGACCCAGGCGCGCACCGCCCACGAACTGTATGCCTGGCCACTGGCCCTGGCGCTGCTGCTCAGCGTGCTGCTGGTGGTGGCCGTGCAATGGCCGGACAACCTGCTGCAACGCCTGCTGCGCAAGCCACGCTTCCTGCAGCCCCACCCGGAATGGCGCCAGCGCCTCAAGCGCCTGCGCCTGAGGAGGCGGCGATGATCGAACTCTGGCCACAATGGCTGCGCCCGCTCTGGCTGCTGGTGCTGCCCCTGCTCGGCTGGCTGCTGTTCAAGCTCTGGCACCGGCGCAAACGCGCCGGGCGCTGGCAGCTGATCCTGCCGCAGCCGTTCCATGCGGTCTTGCTCGGCGGCGGCAGCGGCAGCACCAGCAAGCTGCCGTGGATCGCCCTGGGCCTGGCCTGGCTGCTGATCGTCCTGGCCCTGCTCGGACCCAGCTGGCAGCGCCTGGAAGAAACCCGCCAGCGCCCGGCCGACCCGCTGGTGATCCTGCTCGAGCTGACGCCGCAGATGCTCGCCGAGGACAGCGCGCCGAACCGCCTGGAACAGGCCCGGCGCAAGGTCCTCGACCTGCTCGAGCACCGTCGTGACAGCCAGACCGCGCTGATCGTCTACGCAGGCTCCGCCCACACCCTGGTGCCGCTGTCCGATGACCTGGGCACCACGCGCAACCTGCTCGAGGCCGTCGACCCGTCGATCATGCCGCAGCCCGGCCAGCGCGCCGATCTCGCCGTGCACAAGGGCCTGGCCCTGCTCGCCCAGAGCGGTCTAGGCCAGGGCCGCCTGCTGCTGATCGGCTCGTCACTGAGCGAACCCGAGCGCGAAGGCATTCGCCAGGCCCTCGGGCGCCAGGGCCCGAGCCTGCTGATGCTGGGCGTCGGCAGCGGCGAAGGCGCCCCGGTGCGTCAGGCCAATGGCGAGTACCTCAAGGACGATCAGGGCGGCATCCTCCTGCCACGCCTGGACAGCGCCTCGCTGAAGAGCTTCATCGGCTCGACCGGCGGGCGCTACCGCCACGCCCGCATCGACGACCTCGACCTGCGCGGCCTGGGCCTGTTCGACAACCCGCGGCTGCTGCACAACGATGGCCAGACCCTGCAACTGGACAGCTGGGCCGACCAGGGCTACTGGCTGCTGTTGCCCCTGCTGCTGCTCGCCGCCTGCGCCGGCCGGCGTGGCTGGCTGTTCTGCCTGCCCCTGTTGCTAGCCCTGCCCCAACCGAGCCAGGCCGTCGAGTTCAACGACCTGTGGCTGCGCCCCGACCAGCAGGGCCAGCGCCTGCTGGAGCGGCAACGCCCCGCCGAGGCAGCCCGGCACTTCGAGGACAGCCAATGGCGCGGCATGGCCTTGTACCAGGCCGGCGATTTCGAAGGCGCCGCTGCCGCGTTTGCCCAGGCCGGCACGGCGGCCGCCCACTACAATCGTGGCAACGCCCTGGCCCGCGCCGGCGAGCTGGAGGCGGCGCTGGACGCCTATGAGCAGGCGCTGGAGCGCCAGCCCGACCTGAAGGCGGCACTGGACAATCAGGCCCTGGTCCAGCAATTGTTGCAACAGCGCCAGGCCAGCGCCGAGACACAACCGAACAACGCCGATGCCCAAGGCCCCCCCGGCAACGAGACCGAAGGCAACAGCAGCTCGACCAGCAGCCAGGCCCAGGGCACGCCCGGCAGCGACGAACAGGCCCAGGGCCAGCAGAACGGCGACAGCCAGGGCAACGCCCAGGCCCCGCCCGGCGCTGCCGGCGGCGATGACGACAACCTCACCCAGCCGCCCCAGCGGCCGCTCTCCACCTGCCTCGACGCCGAACAGCGCCAGGCCCTGGAGCAATGGCTGCGGGAGATCCCCGACAACCCGGCGGAACTGCTGCGGCGCAAATTCTGGTACGAACAGCAATTGCATCAGGAAACCCCACGATGAGTCGCCTCGGCGTCTTTCTCCTAGGCCTGTTGTGGAGCCTCGCGGCCCAGGCCGAACCGATCCTGCAGGCCAGCGTCGACCGCACGCGCCTGGAAGCCGGTGAAACCCTGGAACTCACCCTCGAGAGCCAGGACGTCACCCAGTTCGGCAAGCCCGACCTGCGCACCCTCGAGCCCGACTTCGAGGTGCGCGGCACGCGCCAGCTCAACAGCCTGCACACCCTGGACGGCGAAACCCGCGCCAGCACCCGCTGGATCATCACCCTGCTGCCCCGACGCAGCGGCAGCCTGCGCATCCCCGAGCTGCAGCTGGGCCAGTCGCGCAGCCAGGCCATCGAGCTGCAGGTGCAGCAGGCCGACAGCCAGCGCCCCGACGCGGCGGCGCAGGTGTTCGTCGAGGCCACCCTGGACAGCAGCGAGGTCTATGTCCAGGCCCAGGCCGTGCTGACCCTGCGCATCTACCATTCGGTGGCGCTGTACGACGACAGCAGCCTCAGCCCACTGCAGCTGGAAAACGCCAAGGTCGATCCGCTGGGTGAGTCGCGCACCTATGAGAAAGAGATCAACGGCGTGCGCCACGGGGTGATCGAGACCCGCTATGCGATCTATCCGCAACAGAGCGGCAGCCTTGACGTGCCGCCGCTGCGCTTCACCGCCACCGCCGCCGACAATGGCGAACAGCCGGCCGGCACACCGCGGGTCGGCCGCCAGGTGCAGGTCAGCTCGCTGCCGCTGCGCCTGACGGTCAAACCGATCCCGGCCAGCTACCCGGCCGACCGCCCCTGGCTGCCGGCCCGCAGCCTGACCCTGGAAGAACACTGGAACCCCGACCCGGAGCGCCAGCCGACGCAGATCGGCGACTCGCTGACGCGCAACATCACCGTGCGCGCAGAGGGTCTGTCGAGCACCCAGTTGCCGCCACTGCCGGCTACCGAGGCCACCGGCCTGCGCCGCTACCCCGACCAGCCATTGCTGCGCAACGAGATCGGCGAACGCGGCATGGTCGCCAACCGCGAGGAACGCGAGGCGCTGGTGCCGACCCACGCCGGCGACCTGGCCCTGCCGGCGCTGGAGGTGACCTGGTGGAACACCCGCGAAGACCACCTGGAACACAGCAGTCTGCCGGCGCGCACCCTGAACGTGCAGGACAACCCGGCGCTGAGCGCCGACACCCCGGTCGGCGACGGCAACCTGAGCCCCGGCCCGCTCTGGCCCTGGCAACTGGCCACGCTGGTCCTGGCCCTGACCACCCTGCTCGGCTTCACCCTGTGGTGGCGGGCCCGCTCGCAACCGGCGGTGCTGCGCGCGGCGCAGGCCGGCCCGAGCCCGCGCACGCTGCTCGACGACCTCAAGCGCGCCTGCCAGGCCAACGACCCGCAGGCTACCCGCCAGGCGCTGGACGCCTGGGCCCGGCAGCAGCCGGAAACCCTGGCCGAGATGGCGGCGCGCTTCGTGCCGTTGTCCGATGCACTGGATGGGTTGAATGGCGCGCTGTACAGCGAGAGTGGCCAGTACTGGCACGGCGACGAGCTGTGGCGCGCGATCGGCGCGATTCCGCCGGCCGAGCAGGTACTGGCGCCGTCGGGTGAGTCGGGCAATTTGCCCCCCCTGTATCCGAAATGATAAATATACAGAAATAAAGCTTTTACTAATGAGATGCATGAGCACTGGATGGCAACACATCTGGAGCGATTGTGACGTACCGAAAACCGCTAGGATTTATACGAAATGTGTGAGTGCGGGATTGAACATCACAATCGCCATAGGCTTGCATGACAGCGTACACCGCTAACAATCTATAGGAAGACATCATGGACGTTATTACAACAGGCATTCTTGCCAACGCCGCATACGAGACTCTTAAGGCAGGGGTTAAAATAAGCGGTCAAGAATTGAAAAAACGACTGACTCGATGGCTGATAGAAGACCATCATGCAGAAGACCTTTCATCGGAATTGAATAAGCTTGAAATCAATGACGGCATGAGTGAAAAGGCAATTACTGCCAGTTTGAATCAATCACAACAAATTATCGACTTGCTAGGCCAGATTAAAAGTCCTCGAGCAACCGCTCACTCCACAATCAATACTGTCACTCAACACCATAGTGGCAATGGCGACAACATCGCGGGCAATAAAATTTCTTCTTAGACAAACCGTCATGGACAATCACAAAAATCCGCCTCACCCCCGAACACGATTAATCTACCTGTTATTGTCTGCAAAAGAAAACACATGACAATTAAAATCATCAACATTAATCAAACACATTCCGGGACCGGCCACAATATCTCCGGCGACTACATATGCTACAGCGCCAGCGAGGACTCTTTAAATAGAGATCTCTCACTAGCCATAATCATTGGAGCATGGAGCGAATCGGTAGCGCACGATATTGAAATCATAGAACTTATTACTGATGAGCCCTATGATTCCTGGATAAGAAAAATTCAAGCGATTCTAGAAAAGCCTACCCCCCCAATCAAACATCACATGGGAGACTGGGAGGTTATCGATTATAGAAGCAAGTGGAGCAGTGCTCTTTCACGCCTTTATAAAAAGGACTTAGAACGCTTTAAAGAGGCTGCAATTCGGGTATTCAGTCAAATTGACACTCGGCTTAACCTCCCTCCTGAGAAACGAAATATCGCCGAGCTGTATGGCGTCAAACCCTACAATAGTTCGCTACTCAGAACCGGGATCGCCAATAGCTTAGCACTACTAAACATCCAAAGCGAAGACGCAGAAAACGTACCTCATTTCACATGCTCCTCAATTTCAAGCGAGGTTGTTTCACAGTTACTATCCAGTTCGAAATGGGAACAATGGGCTAGTCTCAACGACATAGCCGGTCAACTAGCTGAAGCTGCACCAAACACCTATTTAACAAAGCTCGAAGCGCTATTAACCTCATCAAAGCACATCGCACTTGAACTATTTGCACAAACACAAAATCACGGCATACACTCTACAACCTACGCCTCTGGCTTGATAAGCGGACTTGAACGACTTGCATGGTTCCCAGAGTATTTGACTCGCTCGGTATTGGCACTTGGCGAGCTGCAGCAAGTGACTTGCGAGGACCCTCTATCCACTCGCCTGACAAAATCCATTATCAATATACTTTCCCCCGAACCCCACAATACGTCTGCACCTTTCCAACGTAGGCTTATCACCCTAACCACATTACACGAAGAACTACCTGAATTAGCCTGGACGATTACCCTCGAACTACTACCACAACCTTGGCGAACACATCAGGACAACAGCCACCCCGTATTTTTATCGTCTCCTGCCTCTTACGATGAAGGTTCGCCAATTTCGAGAGAAGATCAATATGCAGCACTCGGCGAACTGGCGATAAAGCTAGCTCAAAACAATCCGACTCGCTTACTACAATTAATTAGCAATATTTCTAGACTCCTTGAAATCCCCTCCGCACTCAAGCACACACTTGAAGCCATATTGAATAACACAGCAACACTTGACAAAGAACAAAGCTACAAAATCTGGTCAACGCTTACCAGCCTAACGAAGAACCAGAACCACCAATTACACAACTACGCGCTCCCAAAGGAACTTCTCCACCAAGCAATAGCAGCCACCGAATCGAAACTCCCAGAACTTTACCATCGCAAACTATTTTCCAACACCCTACCGTTTCAACTCGAAAATTTTGAGACTATTGAAGACCTAGAACGCACCATTGAACACTCAAGATCCTCTGCTATAAGAGAAATCTACAGGCACGGAGACTTTTATCTTGTCGCACAGTTTTCCAACAGCGTCGAAAACCCAAAACTTGCTGGGACGCACCTAGCCAAACTGGTTGAATCAGAACACGCCGAAACTATAAAAGAATTAATAGCCCACCCCAGCCGACACATACAGAACTTTATAGCCAGCTACATCAGAGAACGCAGCCACATCACCGACATGGCTTTTATAGAGGCAATGGACCTGCCCGTATGGAGCCCAGACGCGCTCATTACGTTATTTACTAATCTCCCCTTCACCCCCAAAACATGGCACGCCATCGAAGCCCTTTCCAAACCAGATCTCGCCTCTCAATATTGGAGCAAAGTTACAACTTCCTGGCCAGGCTACATTGAATATACAGGGCCAGAATCTCTCTATTTTGCTCATGATCAGTTCCTTGCACAGCGTCGCCCCTTGGCAGCACTGCACTGCTTGTGCCACTTAATGTTTCGTGAAAACACCTTAAAAACACAATCCGCCGTTATCACCCTAAACCAATTGATCACCACTCAAACCCCTATTCCGCCAGAAATCTATTACGACGTCAGAAAAATCATATCATTCTTACGCAACCACGGCGAAATCAGCAAGAATGACTTACTATACATTGAGTTTGCTTACTGCCAAATATTGAAATACGACAAATCCGAGCTTAAATTACATCACGAGCTATCAAACAACCCCAATTTATTTCACTCCTTCATATCTTCCGCACACCCAAGCGAAAAGTTCTCACAAGCGCCTAAAGCCACAGCCAATCAACAACGAATACAGCTACAAATGCGCTGCCTTTTCGGCACCTGGAAAACCATCCCGGGATCCGGAATGAATTTCGACACAGCCCAATTTGACAACTGGATCGAACAGGTACTTTTGCTATGTGAAGCGTCCGGCCATCGCGACGCTGCACTCAGAAAAATCGCCGCACTTCTGGTCAATTCACCTGAGGACTCCGATGGATTCTGGATCAATCGACATATTGCAAAATTCCTAAACAATAAAACCATGGACACCTTGAGAGAGTATTATGTGAGCGCAACACTTGAGGCTCGTGGCGCGCATGAGATTTCACCTAGCGCTTTACCCGAACGCCTGCTTGCAAAAAAATACGAGCAACGCGCAGACCAGTGCGAAGCGAGTGGTTTCTTTCGCATCGCCATCGCACTTCGACAGATCAGGCAATACTATGATGATTTCGCCAAAACCATAACACGAGGCGACACTAAGCTCTTTAATAATCACCGCTACAATGACGAAGACGACTTCCCTACCGAGTGAAATTTTCGCCAGCTTACCGACGCCGGCAGTTCAATTACTTTACTCAGAATTGGTCGGTACGATTTACGTCGTTCAGTTTGACTGCTTAAAGTCTTTTCACCCAGACGCATCGCACGACTTGGGTTAGAATCTGTGCATTTTTTCATGTGACTACGAACCACCCCTTGCTAGCACGATCAGACATCAAAAGGTCATCCATGCGTCTGTTTCACACCTCCGACTGGCACCTGGGCCAGAGCCTGCATGGCCAGGAACGCGATTTCGAACACGCCTGCTTCATCGACTGGCTGCTCGGCCAGCTGCGCCTGCGCCAGCCCGACGCGCTGCTGATCGCCGGCGATATCTTCGACACGGTCAACCCGCCGGTCAAAGCCCAGGAGCGCCTCTACGACTTCATCGTCCAGGCCCACGAGCAACAGCCCAAGCTGGATATCGTGATGATCGCCGGCAACCACGACTCCGGTTCGCGCATCGAGCTGCCGGCGCCGCTGATGCGCCGCCTGCGCACCCACGCCCTGGGCCGGGTGCACTGGCTCGACGAGGGCCAGCTGGACACCGAGCGGCTGCTGATCCCGTTGACCAACGCCCGCGGCAAGGTCGGCGCCTGGTGCCTGGCCCTGCCCTTCCTGCGTCCGGCCGAAGTCACCGGCCCCGCGCTGGGCGACGACTATCTGCAGGGCATCAACCAGGTCCATGAGCAACTGATCGCCGCGGCGCAGAAGAAGCGCAAGAAAGACCAGGCGCTGGTCGCCATCAGCCACGCGCACATGGCCGGCGGCAGCATCTCGGAGGACTCCGAGCGCAGCCTGATCATCGGCAATGCCGAGGCCCTGCCGGCCAAACTGTTCGACAAGGCCATCAGCTATGTCGCCCTCGGTCACCTGCACAAGCCGCAGAAGGTCAACCGCGAGAACCGCATCCGCTACAGCGGCGCGCCGATCCCGTTGTCGTTCGCCGAGATCAACTACCCGCACCAGGTGCTGGAAGTCGAGCTGGACGGCGCCGAGCTGGTCAGCGTCGAGCCGCGTCCGGTGCCCCGCGCGGTGGCCCTGCAACGGGTCGGCCCGGCGCCGCTGGGCGAATTGCTCGAACAGCTCGGGCAACTGCCGGTGATCGACCTGCTCGAAGACCCCAACCGCCAGCCCTGGCTGGAAGTACGGGTGCGCCTGGACGAGCCGCAGCCCGACCTGCGCCAGCAGATCGAAGGCGCCCTGCAGGGCAAGGCTGTGCGCCTGGTGCGCATCAGCGCCGAATACGCCGGCAGCGGCCGCGCCGAAGACGACGAGCAAGCCTTCGTCGAGCTGGCCCAGATGACCCCGCAGGACCTGTTCGGCCGCGCCTGGGAGCAGGCCTACGGCAACCCCGCCGACGACCAGGCCCTGGCCGATTTCGCCGAATTGCTGCAGGACGTCCTGCAAGAGGAGGAGCAGGCATGAAAATCCTCGCCATCCGCCTGAAAAACCTGGCCTCGTTGGCCGGCCCGGTCGATATCGACTTCACCGCCGAGCCCCTGGCCAGCGCTGGCCTGTTCGCCATCACCGGGCCCACCGGCGCCGGCAAGAGCACCCTGCTCGACGCCCTGTGCCTGGCGCTGTTCGGCAGCGTGCCGCGCCTGAACGACATCGCCCGGGAAGCCAAGGTGCCGGACGCCGACGGCGAGATCCCCACCTCGGATCCGCGCAATTTGCTGCGCCGCGGCACCGGCAGCGGCTTCGCCGAAGTCGATTTCGTCGGCATCGACGGCGGCCGCTACCGCGCCCGCTGGGAAGCCAACCGCGCCCGCGAAAAAGCCACCGGCAAGCTGCAGAACAGCCGCCAGAGTCTCTACGACCTGGACAGCGAGCAGCTGCTGGGCAGCGGCAAGAACGAATACAAGCAACTGGTCGAGGCCCGCCTGGGCCTGAACTTCGAGCAGTTCACCCGCGCGGTGATGCTGGCCCAGAGCGAATTCGGCGCCTTCCTCAAGGCCGACGACCGCGAGCGCAGCGAACTGCTGGAAAAACTCACCAACACCGCGATCTACACCCGCCTGGGCCAACGCGCCTTCAGCAAGGCGCGGGAAACCGGCGAGGTTCACAACGACCTGAAGAAGCAGGCTGAACACCTGCTGCCGATGCAAGCCGAAGCCCGCGCCGCCCTCGACCAGGCACTGGAACAGGCCCAGCAGCAGTTCAAGGCCGAACAGGCGCGCCAGCGCCAACTGGAACAGCAGCGCATCTGGTTTGCCGAACAGCAGCGCCTGCAGGCCCAGCACAGCGAAGCCGGCACGGCCCTGCAAAATGCGCAACACGAGTGGCAGCAACTGGCCGAGCAGCGCGTCGACCTGCAACGCCTGGAGCGCCTGGCGCCCCAGCGCCACCAGTTCCACCGCCAGCAGCACCTGGCCGGGCAACTGGCCCCGGTGCTGGCAGATATCGACCAGCAACTGCGCCAGCAAACCGAACTGCAGCAACACACCGACGCGCTGCAGCAGGCTCTGGAAACGGCCCGCCAGCACCTGGTCCAGCACCAGGCCCTGCACGGCGAAAACGCCCCGCGCCTGCGCCAGGCCTTCGCCGCCCAGGGCGACCTGACGCGCCTGGACAAGGAGCTTGCCGAACAACGGGAAGCCTGCACCCAGGCCGAACAGGAAGTCGATGCAGCCCAGCAGCAACTGCAGCAGCTGGAAGACAACCAGCAGCGCAGCCTGGAGCAACTGGCCCAAATCGACAGCGCTCTGGCCGAAAGCGAACCGCTCGGCAGCCTGGCCGACGCCTGGCAGGCCTACCTGCCGCAACTCAAGCAGGTGATGCTGATCGGCGGCCGCCTGGCCAAGGGCCGCGAAGAGCTGCCCGGCCTGCAGGCCCAGGCCAGCCAGGCCAACGCCCAGCTGCAAGCCCAGCGCGAACATTTCGAGTTGCTGTTCCGCGAGGCGGGGGCCGAACCCCAGGCGCTGGCCGAGCAGATCGACCTGCTCGGCGCCATGCTCCAGGACAACCGCAAGCAGCAACGCGCGGTCGAGGAACTGTCGCGCCTGCATGGCCGCGAAATGGAACTGCGCAACGGCCTCAATACACTGCGCGAGCGCCAGCAACAGGCCATGCAGCAGCGCCAGCAACTGATCGGCGAAGGCACGGCGGCCAAGGCAGAACTGGAGGGCGCCGAGCAGGCGCTGACCCTGACCCGCCAGCTGCTCGAGCGCCAGCGCCTGGCGCGTAACACCAGCGTCGAGGAACTGCGCGCCCAACTGCGCGATGGCGAGCCCTGCCCGGTGTGTGGCAGCGCCGAGCACCCGTTCCATCAGCCCGAAGCGTTGCTGCACAGCCTCGGTCGCCACGACCAGGCTGAGGAAGCGGCGGCGCAGCGGCAGGTCGAACAGCTCAATACCAGGTTGGTGGAGCTGCGCACCGAGTTGGGCGTGGTCAACGCCCAGCTCAAGGACTACCAGCAGCAACAGCAGCAGTTGGGCGAGCAGTTGCAGCCCGTGCTCGAGCAGGTTCAGGCCCATGCCCTGTGGCCAGCGCTGGCGCCGCAGGACGACAGCGCCCGTGGCAAGTGGCTCGACGGTCAGCTGCGCCGCCTCGGCGACGAGATCGACCGCGACGAGAAACGCCAGGGCGCCCTGCTCGCCCTGCAAAGGGATGCCGCCCGTCTCACCCAGCAATTGCAGGCCGCCGGCGAAGCCCAGCAACAGGCCCAGCGCCACCTCGACCAGCAGCACCAGGCCCTGGCCGCCGACGAGCAACAACTCGCGCAGGCCCTCGAAAGCCTCGAAAGCGTGCTGCCCCCGGACATTCTCCAGGCCCTGCGCGACGACCCGGCCAATGCGTTCCTCGGCCTCGACCAGCAGATTGCCCAGCGCCGCCAGCAACTCGACCTGCGCAAGGACGAGCTGGAAGAACAACAGGCTCGCCAGGTCCAGCTGGACAAACAGCGCGATCAGCAACAGGCACGCCTGCACAGCCAGCAGCAGCTGCAACAGAAACTCGCCGTGCTGGAGGAGCAACGCCACAAGGCCCAGGCCACCCTGGGCGAGCTGCTCGGCGACCAGCCCAGCGCCGAAGCCTGGCAGCAGCACATGGACACCCAGTTGGAACAGGCCCGCGCCGCCGAGGCAGACAGCGCCCGGCAACTGCAGGCGCTGCACACCCAGGGCGTGCAACTGGCCGGCGAGCTCAAGGCCAACCAGCAGCGCCAGCAGGCACTGGAGCAGGAGCACCAGCAGCTACAGGGCGAAATCGCCCAGTGGCGCAGCGAACACCCGGAGTTGGACGACGCCGGCCTCGACCGCCTGCTGGCCATCGACGACAGCCAGGTGGGCGAGCTGCGTCAACGCCTGCAGGCCGCAGAAAAAGCCGTCGAGCAAGGCCGCGTGTTGCTAGGAGAGCGTGAGCAGCGACTGCAGCAACACACTGCCCAGGCCCACGGCGAGTTGCCCGTCGAAGCGTTGGAAACCGCCCTCGCCGAACTGGCCGCACAGCTGGCAGCCCAGGAGCAGCAATGCGCCGAGCTGCGCGCCCAACAGGCCGAGGACCAGCGCCGGCAACAGGCCAGCCAGACCCTGGCCGAACAGATCGAACAGGCCTACCAGCAATGGCAACGCTGGGCACGTCTGAATGCGTTGATCGGCTCGGCCTCGGGTGATGTGTTCCGCAAGATCGCCCAGGGCTACAACCTCGACCTGCTGCTGCATCACGCCAACAGCCAGTTGCGCCAGCTGGCCCGGCGTTATCGCCTCAAGCGCGGCGGTAGTGCCCTGGGCCTGCTGGTGCTGGACACCGAGATGGGCGACGAACTGCGCTCGGTGCATTCGCTGTCGGGCGGCGAGACCTTCCTGGTGTCGCTGGCCCTGGCCCTGGGCCTGGCATCCATGGCGTCGAGCACTCTGCGTATCGAATCGCTGTTCATCGACGAAGGCTTCGGCAGCCTCGACCCCGAGTCGCTGCAACTGGCCATGGACGCCCTCGACGGCCTGCAGGCCCAGGGGCGCAAGGTGGCAGTGATCTCCCACGTGCAGGAGATGCACGAGCGCATTCCGGTGCAGATCCAGGTGCGCCGCCAGGGCAATGGCCTGAGCGACGTGGAGGTGTGCGGGTGATCCTCTACTCGTTCCGTCGCTGCCCCTGGGCCATGCGCGCGCGCCTGGCCCTGCGCTACGCCAGCTGCGACGTGCAGGTCCACGAGGTGAAGATGAAGGAAAAGCCGGCCGTGCTGCTGGCACTGTCGCCCAAAGGCACGGTGCCGGTGCTCGATACCGGGGATGTGGTGCTGGAGGAAAGCCTGGACATCATGCGCTGGGCGCTCGCCCGACATGACCCCGAGGACTGGCGCCTGCAGGCCGATCCCACTGCCGCGCAGCAGGCCGAAACGCTGATCACGCGCAACGACAGCACCTTCAAGGCGCAGGTGAACCTGTACAAGTACGCCGAGCGCTACCCCGAGCATTCCCGGGCGCACTACCGCGCCCAGGCCGAGCCCTGGCTGGCCGAGCTGGAACGCCTGCTCGAAGGCAGGCCCTACCTGCTGGCCGCTCACCCGAGCCTGGCCGACGCCGCCTTGCTGCCCCTGATGCGCCAGTTTGCCGGGGTCGAACCCGAATGGTTCGCCGAGGCGGCTTATCCGCGGTTGCGGAGCTGGTTGCAGGGCTGGCTGGCATCGCCGCTGTTCAAGGCCGTGATGGCCAAGTGAGACAGCGTATCGCTCAAAGCGCCAGGATCGGCGCGGACATCAACAACAGCACTACCGCCGTGATACGCCACATCATGCTCTGCCCCTTTGGAGAGTCAAAAAATTAGCGTCAAATTAAATCACGTGGCGTTGTGCTATTACCAATGGCTTTACACACTCAATTGGCATGCTTGCTCAGGGCGGCATGGAAATGCGCGCTCTGCTGCAGGTACTTCTGGGTGTAGCTGTGGGTGTTCGATGCCTTGGCGCTTTGCTCCAGTTGGGCGTGGGCCGGCAGCACGACGGAGGCGGAGATGGCGGAAGCGGCGATGACCGGGAAGAGATTGAAGTTCATGTGGGCTGACCTCGACTTCGGTGGTTGACGTTAGCCCGTTGGGGCCTTGGGTCAAAACTTACGCCGATGCGTCTGCCTGGAAAAATTCATTGCAGCAGTAGCGGATATCACCCCCATCGATAATTGGACACGCGCCCCCTGTAGGAGCGGCCTTGTGCCGCGAAAGGGCTGCACAGCAGCCCCGGCGATTGATGCATTAACGCTGAAATCCTGGGGCCGCTCTGCGGCCCTTTCGCGGCACAAGGCCGCTCCTACAGGGCAAACGCAGGTTCATTCCAAAAACTTGAGATCCGAAGGCGCCTGCTGGGGCAGTTTCTGCACCGTGTCCCCCAACTTGCCGCTGCGCGGATCGCGGCGCATGACCACGATCTGGTTGCTCTTCTGGTTCGCCACCAGCAGGTAGTTGCCATCCGGATCGAGGGCAAACTCCCGGGGATGGTCGCCCTCCACCGAACGGCGCTGCAGCAGGGTAAGTTGGCCATCGTCCTTGCCCACGGCGTACACCACGATCTCGTTGGCAGTGCCACGGTTGCTGACATAGAGGAAACGCCCATCGGCCGACAGGTGCAGGCCGCCTGCGGCCTTCGCCGCAGCGTCCGTGCTCTCGGTCAGCGGCAGGCGCTGGCGCTGGGTCAACGCACCGTCCTGCACATCGAACACCACCACCTCGGCGCTCATCTCCAGGGTCAGGTAAGCATGCCGGCCCTTGGCGTCGAACAGCAGATGGCGCGGGCCGCTGCCCGGCGGTAGTACCACCGAGGGCGGAATCGCCGGGCTCAGCGGATGCTCGGGGCTGGCGCCGTCGTAGCGGTAGATGAACACCTTGTCGGCGCCCAGGTCGCTGGCGTACAGGTGGCGGCCATCGGGCGACAACACCAGCGAATGCACATGGGCACCGGCCTGGCGTTCGGGATTGACCTTGCTCGGCGCATGCCGGGCCTGCTGCACCACAGGCTTGAGCTTGCCGTCCCGGGCCACCGGGATCACCACCAGGCTGCCACCGGGGTCGGGGGCAACGGCGTAGTTGGCAACGAACAGGTAGCGCTGGTCGTGGCTGAGGCTGGCGTGGGTCGGCTCGTCGCCCTGGCTGGGCACCTGGTTCAGCAGCTTGATCTCACCCTGCTTGCCCAGCGAGAAACTGCTGACCTGGCCCTTGGGCGTTTCATTGACCGCGAACAACTGGCGCTGGTCGGCGGACAGCACCAGCCACGAGGGGCTGACGCTCTTGACCACCTGCCGGGGCGTAGCGTCGATCTGCCCCGTGCGGACATTGAAGTCGAAGCGGTAGATCCCTTCGCTGCCGTTGTCGGTGTAGCTGCCCACCAGCAACGTGGCGGCCTGGGCGTTGACTGACAAAGCCATGAGGCTAGTGGTCAGCAGGCGTGTCCATTTCCTGTTCATCGTCTTCTTCATCCGGGGCACGAAAGGCACTCATACAGACTAGACGATGCTCGCCTTCGTCACTGGCCAGGCTCCAATCGTCGCCCGCGCCGATGGCGGCGCTGATCTGGTCGGGGGTGAAGGTCCAGCGACGCAGCTGGCGGCCATCCATGCACTCGATGGTGAGGCCGGATGCGTCGAAGGTGAAGTCGAAGGCGTGCAGGCCATCGATCAGGAGCATGTCGCAGGATGCGAGGGCGGTGGCGAGGGTGGACATGGGACGAGAGATTACCGATGGAAAAAAGAGCCGACAGTATACGCTGTGGGAGCGGGTTTACCCGCGAATGCGTCGGTGAGTGCACCATCGTATTCGCGGGTAAACCCGCTCCCACAGACTCTACTGCCGCCTTGGTCAGTGAGCGAAGATCGACCCGCCTTCCTTGCCCGCCAGCTTCTCCGGCTTGATCAGGAACCGCGCCAGCGCCGGCAGCAGCCACAGGGCGCCGAACATGTTCCACAACAGCATGAAGGTCAGCATCAGGCCCATGTCGGCCTGGAACTTGATGGCCGAGAAGATCCAGGTGCACACGCCGATGGCCAGGCACAGGCCGGTGAACAGCACTGCCTTGCCGGTGGAGCGCAGGGTTTCGTAGTAGGCCTCCTGCAACGGCAGGCCGGCGCGCAGGAAGCTCTCCAGGCGGCTGTAGATGTAGATGCCGTAGTCCACGCCAATGCCCACGCCCAGCGCCACCACCGGCAGCGTGGCGACCTTCACGCCGATGCCCATGAACGCCATCAGCGCGTTGCCCAGCACCGAGGTCAGCACCAGCGGCAGGACGATGCACAGCGTCGCGGCGAAGGAGCGGAAGGTGATCATGCACATCACCGCCACGCAGATGTAGACCAGGATGAGGATGGTCAGCTCGGCCGACTTGATCACTTCGTTGGTGGCCGCCTCGATGCCGGCGTTACCCGCCGCCAGGAGGAACTGCAGGCCGTCCTTGTTGTGGCTGTCGGCAAAGGCCTTGGCCGCGGCGGTGACCCGCTCCAGGGTCTCGGCCTTGTGGTCGTTGAGGAACACCAGCACCGGCGCCAGCGAGCAGTCGGCGTTGTACAGGCCATCGGCGCGGGCGATGGAGTTGTTGAGGATGTCCGGGTTGCGCGACAGGGTTTCCCATTTCAGGCTGCCCTCGTTCATGCCCTTGATGACCTGTTTCGACACGGTCACCAGGGAAATGGTCGACTGCACCCCCGGGGTGTTGTCCATGGTCCACATCAACTCGTCGATCGGCGCCATGGTCGAGTGGATCGAGCAGCTCTCGGCCGGGGTCTTGACCATGATCACCAGCACATCGGAACTGGTCGAGTAGTTGCTGATGATGAAGCTGTTGTCCTGGTTGTAGCGCGAGTCCGGGCGCAGCTCCGGCGCGCCCTGGTCAAGGTCGCCGATCTTCAGGTTCTGGCTGTACCAGAGGCCGCCGGCGAAGGCCAGCAGTGCCAGCACCACCGACACCGGCGCCACCTTGGCGCTGGCGAAGTTGGACAGCAGGCGCCAGAACGGGTGCTCGCGGGTGGCGTCCTTCTTGCTGCGGGCAATGGCCTTCTGGCTGATGCCGACGTAGCTGATCGCCACCGGCAGCAGGATCAGGTTGGTGAAGACGATCACCGCCACGCCGATCGAGGCGCCGATGGCCAGCTCGCGGATCACCCCGATGTCGATGATCAGCAGGGTGATGAAGCCCACGGCGTCGGCGAGAATGGCGATCATCCCCGGCAGGAACAGCTGGCGGAAGGTGCGCCGCGCCGCGGTCAGGGCGTTGTCGGCGTCGCTGGACTGCAGGGCGATGCCGTTGATCTTCTGCACCCCGTGGGAGATGCCGATGGCGAAGATCAGGAACGGCACCAGCATCGAGTACGGGTCCAGGCCGAAGCCCACCGCATGCATCAGCCCCAGCTGCCAGACCACCGCCACCAGGGTGGTGATGAGCACGGCGATGGTGCTGCGGATGCACCAGGTGAACCAGTACAGCAGCGCCCAGGTGATCACCAGCGCCACGCCGAAGAACATCGCCACCATCACCAGGCCGTCGATCAGGTCGCCGACCTTCTTGGCAAAGCCGACGATGTGGATCTTCACATTGGGGTTCTGTGCCTGGAACTTGTCGCGGATCTTCTCTTCCAGCTGATGCGAGAACTGCTGGTAGTCGAGCTTGACCTGCTTGCCCGGATCCTGCGGATCGGGGTGGCTCTCCAACAGCGGAATGTCGATGATGCTGGACTTGAAGTTGTTGGCCACCAGGCGCCCGACCTGGCCGGACTTGAGCACGTTGTCGCGCAGGGTGTCGAGGCTGTCCTGGGAGCCGTTGTAGGTGTTGGGGATCACCTCGCCGCCGGAGAAGCCTTCCTCGGTGACCTCGCTCCAGCGCACGCTGGGGCTCCACAGCGACTTGAGGCCGGCGCGGTCGACGCCGGGGATGTAGAAGACTTCGTCATGGATCTGGCGCAGGGTCTCCATGTAGTCCTTGTCGAAGATGTCACCCTTGGTCGACTCCACCGACACACGCACGGTGTTGCCGAGGTTGGCCAGGTCGTTGCGGTGCTCGAGCATCTGCTCGATGAACGGATGCTGCAGCGGGATCATCTTCTCGAAGCTGGTGGAGGGGCGGATCTGCGTGGCCTGCCAGAACAGGAAGATGCTCACCAGCACGCAGATGGCGATGACGATGGGGCGGTTGTTGAAGATCAGGCGTTCCAGCAGGGTGGCCTTGTCCTTGTGCTGCATGTCGAAGCTCTCCCGGCTGGTCATGGACGCGCCTCCTGGGTGCCGTCGGCCGAGGCCAGGTGCACGCCCCCTTGCCCTACCAGCAGCAGGCCGCCGCCGCCCAGGCCGCTGACGCCCGACAGGGCGATGCGGTCGGCGCGGTTGCGCACGCTGAAGGTCTGCCCGTCATCATGGCTGCGCAGTACGCTGCCGCCGTTGCCGACCAGCACCAGGCTGCCGTCTTCGAGAAGCGTAGCGCTTGCCAGGCCGAATTCGAGCGGGCCGCGTTCGGCCTTGAGCTCGATCGGCTGCCAGCTGTCGCCGAAATCAGTGGAGCGGAACAGGTTGCCGCGCAGGCCGTAGGCCAGCAGGGTGTTGGGCTGGGCGGTGCCGATCACGCCGAACAGCGAGCCCTCGTAGGGCCCCTGGACCTTGGTCCAGCTCTGGCCGGCGTCGCTGGAGCGGAACATGCCGCCCTGCTCGCCGACGATGAACAGGCCGGCGTCCTTCACCAGGGTGATGGCGTTGAGGTGCAACTGCTCGGGGTTGTCCAGGCGCTCGGCGACGTCCTGCCAGTGCTGGCCGCCATCGAGGGTTTCCAGCAGGGCACCGTAGGCGCCCACGGCGAAGCCGTGCTGCGGGTCGAGGAAGCGCACATCGAGCAAGGGGGCTTCGCGGGACAGGTCTTCGAACTGCTTGCTCCAGGTCGCGCCGCCGTCGCTGCTGGCGAGGATCTGCGCGTCGTGGCCGACGGCCCAGCCGCGCTTGTCGTCAAGGAAGAACACCGCAGTGAGCAGTTGCCGGGTGGGGACCCGGGCCTGGGTCCAGGTCTGGCCCTGGTCGTCGGAGAACAGAATGTGGCCGCGGTCGCCGACCACCACCAGGCGCTGCCCGGCGTGGGTGGCGCCGATCAACAGGCTCTGGCTGGCCTTGGCCGACTCTACCGAGTATTCCTCGGCGGCCACCGCCGCCAGGACTTGCCCGGCCCCGATACTCAGCGTCAGCGCCAGCATCGCGCTGGCCGCCAGGCTGTAGCGTGCCCTTGCCCGCTCTCTCATGACTGCCCCCTGTTGTGTTCTTGTGGTGGGTCAATCTATTGCCAGGTACTGCGAAAACCCTGTTCCAGAGCCCTGGAATAGCTTCGGGTCATCGTATCGGGGTTGTTCGGCGGAACACAACGAGCGGGACGTTATGTTTTGTTAACCACAAGAACAATTGGGGCCGCTGCGCGGCCCTTTCGCGGCACAAGGCCGCTCCTACAGAGGATCGCGGTCCCCTGTAGGAGCGGCCTTGTGCCGCGAAAGGGCCGCGCAGCAGCCCCAGGTGTCTCAAGCGAGACTCTTGCTCACCACCTCATACACATCGCTGGACAGCGCCCCGGACGCGAGAATCCGCTCCAGCTCGCCCTTCATGAGCGCCTGGCGCTTGTCGTCGTACTTGCGCCAGCGGGTCAGCGGTGCGAGCTGGCGCGAGGCGATCTGCGGGTTCAGCGCGTTGAGCTCGATCACCAGGTCCGCCAGGAAGCGGTACCCCGAACCATCGGCGGCGTGGAAGTTGACCAGGTTCTGCCCGGCGAAGGCGCCGACCAGCGCCCGCACCTTGTTCGGGTTCTTCAGGGTAAAGGCCGGGTGCTGCATCAACGACTGGACCCGCGCCAGGCCGCCCGGCAGTGCACTGGCCGCCTGTACGCTGAACCACTGATCCATGACCAGCGGGTTGTCCTTGAAGTGCTCGGCGAAGGCCTCCAGCGCCTTGGCCCGCTCGGGCTCGAACGGCGAGTTGACCAGCACCGCCAGGGCGGTGAGGCGCTCGGTCATGTTGTCGCACTGGTCGAACTGCTCCAGGGTCGCCTCCAGTACCTGCGGCTTACCACTGAGCATCAGGTAGGACAGGGCGATGTTCTGCAGGCTGCGACGGGCGAAGTGCTCGGCAGAGGCCACGTAGGCCGTCTTGCGCGACACCTCGCGGTTGGCCTGGTAGCGCGCCCACAGGGCGTCGAACAGCTGCTCGGCGATCTGCTGGCGGGCGAACTCGCGGGCGGCGTGGATCGCATCGACATCGGCCACCTGGCTGATCTCGGTGAGGTAGGCCTCGCCCGGCAGCGAGAGCATCTCGGCGACCATGGCAGGGTCCAGCGACGCATTGCCAAGCACGGTGCCCAGGGCGGTGATCAGGCGCTGGTCAAGCGTGAGCGCTTCGCCGCGCTGATGCTGGCCGATCAGCTCCTGCAGTACCTGTACCGACAGCTGCTGGCCGGCTTCCCAGCGGTTGAAGCCGTCGCTGTCGTGCTGCATGAGGAACATCAGCTGGTCGCGGTCGTACGGGAAGCCCAGCTTGACCGGTGCGCTGAAGCCACGCAGCAGCGACGGCAGCGGCTTGGCCTTGATCCCCTCGAAGGTGAAGGTCTGCTCGGCCTCGGTCACCGACAGCACGCGGCTGCTGCCGACGGCCTGCGCCTCGCCCACCAGGCGCAGCGGCAGGTCGTTGCCCTCGGCGTCCAGCAGGCCCAGGGCCACCGGGATCACGAACGGTAGTTTCTCGACCTTGTCCGGGGTCTGCGGGCAGCTCTGGCGGAAGGTCAGGCTGTAGGTCTGCGCGGCGCCGTCATAGGCCTCGCTGACCTCCAGGCGCGGCGTGCCGGCCTGGCTGTACCAGCGCTTGAACTGGGTCAGGTCGACGCCGTTGGCGTCTTCCATGGCCTTGATGAAGTCGTCGGTGGTCACCGCCTGGCCGTCGTGACGCTCGAAGTACAGGTCGCTGCCCTTGCGGAAGCCCTCGGCGCCCAGCAGGGTATGGACCATGCCCACGACCTCGGCGCCCTTCTCGTACACGGTCAGGGTGTAGAAGTTGGAGATCTCGATGAAGCTCGCCGGACGCACCGGGTGGGCCATGGGGCCGGCATCCTCGGCGAACTGGTGGGTGCGCAGGTAGGCGACATCCTCGATGCGCTTGACCGTGCGCGAGTTCATGTCGGCGCTGAACTCGGCATCGCGGTACACCGTGAAGCCTTCCTTGAGCGACAGCTGGAACCAGTCGCGGCAGGTCACGCGGTTGCCCGACCAGTTGTGGAAGTACTCGTGGGCGACCACGCCCTCGACCCGCTGGTGGGCGGCGTCGGTGGCGGTCTCGGCGCGGGCCAGCACGCAGCTGGAGTTGAAGATGTTCAGGCCCTTGTTTTCCATGGCGCCCATGTTGAAGTCGTTGACCGCGACGATCATGAAGATGTCCAGGTCGTACTCGCGACCATAGACCTCCTCGTCCCAGCGCATCGACTTCTTCAGGCTGACCATGGCGTGGTCGCACTTGTCGAGGTTTTCCGGCTCGACATAGATGCGCAGGGTCACCTCGCGGCCTGACTGGCGAACGAACGTGTCTTCCTTGCACCAGAGGTCACCGGCCACCAGCGCGAACAGGTAGGCCGGCTTCTTGAACGGGTCTTCCCAGGTCGCCCAGTGGCGGCCGTCTTCCTGAGGGCCGCTGCCGACCGGGTTGCCGTTGGACAACAGCACCGGATAGCGATGCTGCTCGGCGATCACCGTGGTGGTGAAGGTGCTCATCACGTCCGGGCGGTCGAGGTAGTAAGTGATCTTGCGGAAGCCCTCGGCCTCGCACTGGGTGCAGAACATCTTGCCGGACTTGTACAGGCCTTCCAGCGCGGTGTTGCTCTCCGGGTGGATCTTCACGCTGGTGTCGAGGGTGAAGTGCTCGGCGTTGGGCTGCACGGTCAGGCTGTCGTCGCTGAGCTGGTAGTCGCCCGCGTGCAGCTCGACATCGTCCAGCACCACCCGCAGCAGCTCCAACTGCTGGCCATCGAGCACCAGCGGCGGCAGGCCGGCGCCGCGCTCGGGGTTGCGGCGCATGACCAGCTGCGCATGGACCAGGCTGTGGTCCTCGAACAGTTCGAAGGTCAGGTGGGTCTCGTCGATCAGGTACTCGGGGGCCTGATAGTCCTTGAGGTAGATCACTTGCGGTTGTTCGGTACGCATGGTGACGATCCTTTTACTGGAGCACGGCCAGCTGGTAGGCCGTGTACTTGCGAATGTTGATCACGCCGGTGTCGAAGATCAGGTACTGACCCTTGATGCCCAACAGGGTGCCTTCCACGACCGGGTCCTTGTCGAGGTTGAAGCTGACGATCTTTTTCGGGTAGGCCTCGACCGGGTAGCGCATCTGCACCACCTCGGCGTCGGGTAACGGCTGGATGGCCTGCAACCCGAAGCGTTCCTGCAGGCCGCGGATGCCGTCGGCGCAGGCGTCGAAGATCTGTTCGCGGATGGCCGGCAGGTCGAGCACCTCGGCGTCGCCCTTGAGCAACGCGCGCCAGTTGGTGCGGTCCGGCACCTGGCTGCGCAGCACGTCCTCGACCAGCCCGGATTGCTGACGGGTGGCCACGCGCATGATCGGCAGCGCCTGGCTGGCGCCCTGGTCGAGCCAGCGGGTGGGCAGCTGGGTGGCGCGGGTGATGCCGACCTTGATGCCCGACGAGTTGGCCAGGTAGACCACGTGGTCGGTCATGCAGAACTGCTCGCCCCACGAAGGCTCGCGGCAGGTGCCGGCGTCGTAGTGGCATTTCTCCGGGGCCATGATGCACACGTCGCACTGGGCCAGCTTGGTCATGCACGGGTAGCAGTAACCCTGGCTGAAGCTGGTCTTGGTGCGTTTGCCGCAATGGGTGCAGTGGATCGCGCCGAGGTATTCCAGGCGGATCGCCTGGCCGATCAGCGGGTTGACCGGCACCTCGGTGTCATCCAGGCGGAAACTGTATTGAACGACCGGTGCGTCCAGGCGCACCGCCATCTTGCTCAAAGAGCCACGAGCGAGTTCGATCAATGTACCGAGTCCGACTTGAACAGGATGTTGGCGATCGGCGCCGACTTCGAGGCGCACTCCTGCGGGCCCATGTAGCCGGTGCGCTGCTCCTCGGGGAGGTTTTTCATCTCCCAGGCGATCACCGCCTGCAGCGACAGCTCCTTCTGTTCGGCGGTCAGCTTGCGGCCGTCGGACCATTTGCCGATCTCCACGGCCGTCTTCAGGCTCTCGTAGATCTCGGGGGTGATGTTTTCGATCATTTGCGCGAAAGTGGACATGGTGTCTCCTCAGTCAGGCCGACAGTCTACGCCTGGCGAGTGCTCCGCCCAAGAGGCCGGTCAGGCATCCGATGAGCAACCCGCCGACATGGGCGGCGTTGGCGATCTGGCCGAAGCCCAGTTGGCCGACCACGCCGCTCAGGCAGATCACCAGCCAGATCAGCATCATCACCAGCACGCCTTTGGGCAGGTTGAATTGCGGATTGGGCGCCAGCCACTGGTACAGCCAGACATGCCCTAGCAAGCCATAGAGCACGCCGGACAAGCCACCGAACAGGCTCGGGCCGCTGGTGAAATGCTGGGCCAGGTTGGACACCAGGCTGAACAGCAAGGTCAGACCCAGCAGCATCCACGGGCCCTGGCGCAACTCGATGCGCTTGCCCAGTTCCCAGTACCACAGGCCGTTCATTGCCAGGTGCAGCACGCCGAAGTGCAGCAGCATCGGCGACACCAGGCGCCACCATTGGCCTTCGGCCAGGCCCTGGAGCAACGGGGTGAAGTACAGGTAGTCGCCCTGCACCTTGAACGACAGGAAGGTGAACCAGCCGATGGTCGACAGGTTGTCGCCCAGGCCGGTTACCCCGGCGACCACCAGGCTCAGGATCAGCACCGCAGCGGTGACCTTGCAGGCCATGGCCTGCTCCTTCAGCGAAGGCGCCGCCGGAGCGACCTCCACGGGTTCCGGCAAGGCTTGCAGATCGGCATTGCCATCAGGGAAACGCCGGTAGAGTTCGAGCACATCCCCGGCCATGGCCGGCGGCGCCCACAGCACCTGCTCCTCGCCCTCCTCCACCACCCGGTGCGGTACCTGCAGGCGCCGCAGCAAGGCGACGAAACCGCTGAGGTCGACCGCCAGCGGCAGGCGCAGTACTTCGATCACGTTCATTGGCTGGCCTGCGGACGGTCGACGTCGACCCAGACGAACTTGTGCGGGTCAATGCGGGTTTCGTCATCCAGGCGGTAGGCCGCCAGCTTGCCGTAGAGCACGGCGCTGTAGTCCAGGCACGCCAGGTTGCCCCGGATCGGCGCCGGGCGTCCGCTGCGCCAGTAGTGGCCGACAAACAGCAGCGGCTCGTCCTCGTCGTAGCGCAGCAGGGCGTTCTTCTGGCTGTGGCTTAGGGGCGTGCGGGCCACTTCGTCGGGCAGCGCGTCGGGCTGGAAAACGATGTCGCCGTAGGTCTGCGGGTCTTCCTCCCAGAACTTGGTGCGGAAGAAGGCGCGGGTCAGGCCGTCGCCGCCGGTCAGCGTCAGGCCGTCCGGCAGGCGCATGTCGGTGCCGCGCAGCAGGCGGTTGCACACCGTGGCGGCGAAACTGCCGGACACCGCCGACGCCTGCACGAAGTGCTCGTCGATGCGGCCCGTGGGGTACTGCTGGCGCAGCGGCTCGATCAGCCGCGGGTCCCAGCAGGCGTGCACCAGGCGGAAGCGCCCGGCGTCGACGAACAACGGCAGCTCATAGAACCACTGGATGAAATCGTGCCAGTCGCCAGGATGCTGGGCGAACTGGGTGAGGGTCTCGTCGATCAGCCGGGCATGGCGCGGGGTGTGCTCGCGCACGAAAGCCTTGCCGCTGCCGGGCAGTGCCGGGGTAACCCAACCCAGGGCGTTGTACTCATGGTTGCCCATGATGCAGAAGGCCTGGCCCGCCTCGACCATATCGTGGACGATGTGCAGCGCCTCGCGGATGCGCGGGCCGCGGTCGACGATATCGCCGAGGAACAGCGCCTGGCGCCGCGGGTGGCGCCAGACCCCGCCGACCCGCTTGTAGCCGAGCGCGTCGAGCAGGCGTTCGAGGGTGAGCGCACAACCATGCACGTCACCGATGATGTCGAAACTGCGCGCCGGATCGAGCATCAGTCGTCCCTGCCGCCCAGGCGGCTGCCCCAGCCGAGCTTGGTGCGGCAGACCTCGTAGTAGTTGTGGTCCAGCGGATGGATCAAGCGCAGCTTCTGCGGTTTCTTGCTCACCGTGATGGTGTCGCCGGGGGCGCAGGTGAAGTGGTTCTGGCCGTCACAGGAGACCTGCGGGTAGATCTGCAGGTCCTTGGACACGACGATCTTCAGCTCGCTGTTGCCGTCCACCACGATCGGCCGGCCCGACAGCGTGTGCGGGTACATCGGCACGATGACGATGGCGTCGAGCTTGGGGTGCATGATCGGGCCGCCGGCTGACAACGCATAGGCGGTGGAGCCGGTCGGGGTGGCAACGATCAGGCCATCGGCCTTCTGGCTGCAGACGAACTGGCCGTCGATGTAGATCTCGAACTCGATCATCCGCGTCGACTTGCCCGGGTGCAGCACCACATCATTGAGGGCATCGCCCTGGCCGATGGCCTCGTGGTGGCGGCGTACCTCGGCTTGCAGCAGGAAGCGGTTCTCCACCAGGTAGTGGCCGTCGAGCACCTCGGCGACTTTCTCTTCCAGCTCGTCGGGACGGATGTCGGTGAGAAAGCCCAGGTTGCCGCGGTTGATGCCCAGTACCGGGATGTTGTGCCGGGCCAGGGCGCGGGCGGCGCCAAGCAGGCTGCCGTCGCCGCCGACCACGATGACCAGGTCGCAGACCTCGCCCAGCAGCTTGCGCGTGGAAGTCTGCAGGCCGTGGCCAGGCAGGACTTCGGCGATGGTGTCCTCGAGGATCACGTGCAGGTGGCGCTCGAGGAGGAATTTTTTCAGTCGGCGAATGGTGTCGAGCACCTGGGAGCTGCCAAGGCGTCCGATGATACCGATATTGCGAAATTGCTCCATGGTGCTCCTGCAAGGCTCTGCGGCGGGGTGACAATGCCGGGATTATGGGCGAAAGGACCGGCCAGCGGCAAACCGGCTATGCTCGCAGGATGATGCCCTTCGCCGACCTCGAGTCCCTGCCCCGCCAGCTGCGCCACCCTGCCGTGCGCGACCTGGCCTGGGCGCTGCTGTCGCCCCCGCTGCTGGCGCAGGCCGGCTGCCCCCAGCGCCACCCGCTGCAGGGCAGCGCCTGGGCCGATGATCCGCAGCGCCTGAGCCAATGGCTCGCGTCGCTCGACCAGGAGCCTGCGCCGCTGCTGGCCTGGCTGACACGCCTGAACAGCCGGCGCCTGGGCCTGTACTACGAAAGCCTGTGGCAGTTCGCCCTGCAGCAGGCGCCGGGCATCGAGCTGCTGGCGGCCAACCTGGCGATCCGCGACGGCGGGCACACCCTGGGCGAACTGGACATCCTGCTGCGCGACCGCGAAGGCGATCATCACCTGGAGCTGGCCATCAAGCTCTATCTGGGACCACCGAGCGGTGACGGCGGCAACCCGGACCTCTGGCTCGGCCCCGGTTGCCATGACCGGCTGGGGCGCAAGCTGGCGCACCTGGTACAGCACCAGTTGCCCATGTCGAGCGGATCGCGGAGTCACTCGGTGCTGGCCGGACTGGGCCTGGATCGGGTGCAGGCCCACCTGTGGCTTGGCGGCTACCTGTTCTACCCACGGTCGGGACAGACCCACTCGCCTGACGGCGCCAACCCCCGGCACCTGCGCGGTGGCTGGCTACGTCAATCGCAATGGAGCGAAGCCGATAATGGATGCTGGCAGCCCCTGCCCCGCCACGCATGGCTGGCACCGGCGCGGTTCGAAGCACAAGCCTGCTGGAATGCAGCGCGCTTCACCGCCTGGCGGGAAGGGCTGGAGCCCGATGCCCACGCACACCTGCTGAGCAGGGTGGAGGAACAGCCGGACGGGACATGGGCAGAGGTCGAACGGATGTTCCTGGTGGCCGACAACTGGCCAGACCTCCCCCCACGCTGAAGCAGCCCCCACCGCCGATTCGCCGGCGACGGGAGCTCAAGCGTCAGGACGCCTCGGCCACTGGCTCAGGCGCCGGGCAATGCGCCTGGGCATCCTTCGGCCACAGCACCTGGCCCTTGCCGTCGACCACCTGTTCCGCGCCGCAGGGCAGGCGGTTGGTGTCGAACACCACGCTGCCATCCAGACGATACAGGGCGCGCAGCGTGCGCACGGCGTCGTCGCCATTGCCCTCGACCCGATAGGCGAAGATCGCGCCACGCGCCTCGTCGACTTCCAGGTCTTGCCATTTGGCGGGCACCAGCAGTTTGCCATCGAGGTCATACAGTGCGCGCAAGTTGTCCGACCTGCTACCCTCGGCAGCGAGCAGGTGATGGCCATCGGCCAACAGCTTGAACGACACGAACTGTTCCGGCTTGACCAACACCTTGCCCTGCTCGTCCATCAGGCCCACGGTATCCGTCTCACTCGGGCTACCGAGGAGCATGACCGTCTTCTTCGGCGATTTCAGCTCGGTGAAGGCATAGCGCTTGGGCGCGACCACACCGATCTGCTTGTAGGTGGGCTGGAACACAACCTTCCCCTGGTCCAGGTCGATGGTTCCGTAGGTTGCCAGGAACATGTTCTGCAGCTTGCCGATATGGTTGAAACCAGGGCGGTGGCCACTCATGCCGAGCAGGCCAATACCCGCGTCGCCGATCGAGTCGTACTCGGGCTCGATCAGCCATTTGCCGTCATGCCCGATCATCCCGGCTTTGCCCCGGTCTTCGTCGGTACGCGGCAACTGCACCATGCCGCCAACCTTGCCGAACGTCTCGCAGTTCTGGTACTGCGCCTCGATCACGACCTTGCCTTGATAATCCAGGTAGCCACAAGGTTTGTCGTAACCATCCCGATACGCCACCAGGCCACCGCCTGGCGTGCCCAGCCAGCCCTTGTCGAGCGCAATCACCAGGTTGCCGGTGGCATCAGCCAGGCCCTTGCCTGCGCCGCCTTCGCGGGAGACCACCAGATACCCGTCGGCCGCGCTGACAATGGTGTCGAAGTCCAGCTTGCGCAACACCTTGGTCTTGAGGTTGTATCCCCAGCTTTCGCCTTGGCGCTCGGCGAGCACCCAGTTGCCGCGCTTGGCGAAATCCTCGCGCACGTACATTGAGTCGAATACCGCCTCGCTGACCTTCTCGCCCTGAGGCGTGAGGATGCCGCGCAGTTCGTCGATCTCGTAGACGATAAAGTCGTTGTCGCCACCGACATAGACATTGTCGAAGATGGCCGGCTGGACTTCCTTGCCCTGCTCGTCCATCACCCCGACCTTGCCATTGCGGACGTAGCCGAACAGGCCAGGGGTCAGGGTGTAGAGCTCGTCGGTGAGGTCGGCGCGAATCACCTGCTTGCCGTCACCACTTGCCAGGTGCCAGTAGTCGCCACGCCCGAAGATGAAGGCGTTGGTGAAGGGTTGGGTATAGATCTGGGTGAACTCGCTGCCTGGGGCGACTCGGAATGCGCCGTTCTGGTCCAGTACGGCGCATTCGTCGTTCACGCACAGCGGAATGGTCAGGGCGGCAATCGGTGGCGTCTTGACCGCCGGGTTTTGCTCGCAGCCGGCGAGCAGCAGGGACAGGGCGCCGAACAGCGCTACCCGAGGGGTGGAGATGAGGCGTTTCATTGACACAGGATCCTTGTGCGATGGAGATCGGGTGCAGGCCCAAAGCCATCACCCAAGCCCGCTGTGTCGGCCGCGTTTGATAGATCTGAAGCAAACACATTTCCACGCCAGCGATTAGAGTTAGGGGCAGGCGCCAGCAAGAGCGCCCTTTTTGACCTGATGACGAGGATCCACCATGGTTTCATCCACTCCCGCGACCCATTACGCGCGGCTGTCGATCGTCCTGCACTGGCTGATGCTGGTGCTGCTGGCCGCCGTCTACGCCTGCATCGAGCTGCGCGGCCTGTTCCCCAAGGGCAGCGCCGAACGCGACCTGATGAAAGACCTGCACTTCATGCTCGGGCTGACGGTATTCGTGCTGGTCTGGCTGCGCCTGGCCCTGCGCCTGTCGCGCCCCACCCCGCCGATCGTGCCCAGGCCGCCAGCCTGGCAGACGGGCCTGTCGCACCTGGTGCACCTGCTGCTGTACCTGATGATGATCGGCCTGCCGCTGGCCGGCTGGGCAATCCTCAGCGCCGCCGACAAGCCGATCCCGTTCTATGGCCTGGAGCTGCCGGCCATCGTCGCCCCGGATCCGGACCTGAGCAAGTTCATCAAGGGCTGGCACGAGCGCATCGGTAGCTGGGGCTACTGGCTGATCGGCCTGCACGCGCTGGCCGGGCTCTACCACCACTACGTGCGGCGCGACAACACGCTGCTGCGCATGCTGCCCTACAAGTAGCCGCGTCGTCCCTGCAGGCCTCCGGTGTGCAGGAACACCAGGCGGGTGCCGGGGGCGAAACGCCCGGCCTCGACCTGGTCGCGCAGGGACAGCAGGGCCTTGCCGGTGTAGAGCGCCTCCAGCGGCATGCCGGTTTGCCGTTCGGTGTCGGCGATAAACGCCAGCAGCGCGTCGTCGATACGGGCAAAACCGCCACGGCTGGCGTCGTGCAGCTGGTAGCCCTGCACGCCCGCCAATGTTGCGACGGTTTCCGGCACGCCGTGGTCCAGGGGCACGGCCAGGGCGCCATGGACCACATGCCTGCCCGCCTCCTCCAGCACCAGGCCCGCCAGGGTCGTGCCGGTTCCCGCCGCCAGCCACCAGGCGTCGTAGTCGGTCCAGCCGAGCGTTGCCAGTTGCGCCCGGCATTGCTCGACGATCAACCCGCAGCCCTGGGCACCGGCCAGGCCGCCACCGCCTTCGGGGATACAGTGCCAACCTGGGTACCGGGCCTGCCAGGGCTGCCAGAAACCGGGCTCATGGCGGGCGCGGTAGCCGCCGAAACCGAGCCAGTGCAGTTCCATGCCCAGGGCTCGCAGGTCTAGCACCGTCGGTGTTTCCTGCGGGTGGCCACGCAGCAGGCCGGCGGTGGCGAAGCCGAAGCGCTTGCCGGCGGCCGCCAGGGCGTGGAGATGGTTGGAATGGTTGCCGCCCAGGCTGATCAGGCCCGGGGCATCGGCCGTGCGGGCCTGGATCAGGTGATGACGCAGCTTGAACCATTTGTTGCCGCTGATCAGCGGGTCGATCAGGTCCAGACGCAGGACCGCGGCTTCGATTCCCGCGTGGCGCAACCAAGGCAGGTCCAGGCGTTGCAGAGGGGCTTGGGGAAGAGAAAAATCAGACATGAAGGCAGTTTATCTGATCACGCAGATGCAGACGTGCTGCTCGTTGCCGTTGCCGTTGCCGTTGCCGTTGCCGTTGCCGATCAGGAGTCTATCCTCATACCTCGCTAGCGACAGCTGCGTCAGTCCAGGCGCCGCCCGTACT